>NZ_CP173255.1:322500-637500 GCF_044881195.1 Sphingomonas sp. MMS24-J45
TTGAGTGGCGCGGTCGAGAGCGAAGCGACGACGCTGCCCGCCGTCATCCAGGAAATGCTGCTGACCACCACCTCCGAACGGCAAGGTCGCGCGATCGATCACGATCAGGCGGCGAGCATGGAAAAGAAGAAGGCGGAGGGGTATTTCTGATGACCGCCTACACCCCCGACACGCTCATCGCGACCGACATCACCGCCTATCTCGCCCAACACCAGCGCAAATCGCTGCTGCGCTTCATCACCTGTGGCTCGGTCGATGACGGCAAATCGACGCTGATCGGGCGTTTGCTGTATGACAGCCGCGCGATCTTCGCCGATCAGCTTTCCGCGCTCGAGGACGACAGCAAGCGCGTCGGCACGCAGGGGCAGAATATCGATTTCGCGCTGCTGGTCGACGGCCTCGCCGCGGAGCGCGAGCAGGGCATCACGATCGACGTGGCCTATCGCTTCTTCGCGACCGAAAAGCGCAAGTTCATCGTCGCCGATACGCCGGGGCACGAACAGTATACGCGCAACATGGTGACCGGCGCCTCGACCGCCGATGCCGCCGTCATCCTGATCGACGCGCGTAAGGGCGTGCTGACGCAGACACGGCGGCACAGCTTCCTCGTGAAGCTGCTGCGGTTGCGCCATGTCGTGCTCGCGGTGAACAAGATGGATCTGGTCGGATACGACCAGGGCGTGTTCGATGCGATCGTCGCTGATTACCGCTCCTTTGCCGACGCGATCGGCATCGACCACTTCACTGCCATCCCGATCTCCGGTTTCGCCGGGGACAATGTTGCGACGCCCTCGGCGGCGATGCCGTGGTACAGCGGCCCGACGCTGATCGAGCATCTCGAAACCGTCGATATCGAGGCCGAAGCGGCGCAAGTCCGTCCGTTCCGGTTGCCGGTGCAATGGGTCAATCGCCCCGATCTCGATTTCCGGGGTTTCTCCGGCCTGATCGCCAGCGGGAGCGTGCGGCCGGGCGATTCGGTCCGCATCCTGCCCTCGGGCCGCACCACAACGGTGGCGCGGATCGTGACGATGGACGGTGATCTCGACGAAGCCGTCGCGGGCCAGTCGGTCACGCTGACGCTCGCCGATGAAGTCGATTGCTCGCGCGGTGACGTGATCGCCACCGCCGATAATCCGCCGCAAGTCGCCGAGCAATTTCAGGCAACCTTGGTGTGGATGGCCGAGACGCCGCTGCTGCCCGGTCGCTCCTATTGGCTGAAACTCGGTACCCAGACCGTCTCGGCAACGGTGCAGGAGCCGCGTCACGCGATCGACGTCAACACGCTGGCCGAACTGTCGGTCAAGACGCTCGGCCTCAACGACATCGGCGTCGCGGAAATCTATACCGACCGCGCTCTGGTGTTCGAGCCGTTCACCGACGGTGCCGATCTTGGCGGCTTCATCCTGATCGATCGCGGCACCAATGCGACGGTCGCCGCCGGAATGCTCAACTTCGCGCTCCGCCGCGCGCAGAACGTGCATTGGCAAGCAATCGACATCACGCGCGAGGCGCACGCCGCGCAAAAGGGCCAGACGCCGCGCTTGCTGTGGTTCACCGGCCTGTCGGGATCGGGCAAATCGACCATCGCCAATCTGGTCGAAAAGAAGCTCTATGCTCTCGGCCGCCACACCTTCCTGCTCGATGGCGACAATGTGCGGCATGGGTTGAACAAGGATTTGGGCTTCACCGACGCCGACCGGATCGAGAATATCCGCCGCATCGGCGAGCTCGCCAAGCTGATGACCGACGCCGGGCTGATCGTGCTCAGCGCCTTCATCTCGCCATTCCGTGCCGAGCGGGATATGGTGCGTGCGATGCTGCCGGGCGATTTCGTCGAAATCTTCATCGACACGCCCTTGGCCGAGGCCGAGGCGCGCGACGTGAAGGGCCTGTACGCCAAGGCGCGGCGCGGCGAGATTGCCAATTTCACCGGGGTTACCAGCCCGTACGAAGAACCCGAAAACCCGGACATCCGCATCGACACCACCCGCGAAGGCCCGGAAGCGGCAGCGGAGCGGATCGTCGAGCATATCATGGGTGTATGGAGCCCCGACCTGTGACCCAAATCCCTCTTCAAAGCGATGCAGACCTTGCGCGTACGGTCGCGGTTGCAGCCGGTGAGGTCCTGCGGGGCCTGTGCGTTGGCGGGGCCTGTCCCGACGCCGAGCTGGGTGATCGGGGTGACAAGGACGCAAACGCGCTTATCCAAAGCTTGCTGCGCGCGGCAAGGCCCGACGATTTCATCCTGTCGGAGGAAGCCGCCGACGATGGGGCGCGCTGCGCCGCCAGCCGGGTGTGGGTGGTCGATCCGCTCGACGGTACGCGCGAATTTCGTGAGCGGCGCGACGATTGGGCGGTGCATATCGGTCTGGCGATCGACGGCGTACCCGTGACCGGGGCCGTCGCCCTGCCGGCCGAGGATCTTGTCTTCGCGACCAACGATCTGCCCGACGTGCTGCCCCCCGCGCCGCTGCGCCCGCGCATGGTGGTCAGCCGCTCCCGCGCGCATCCGATCGTTCAGGCGGTGGCCGAGGCCATCGGCGCGGACCTCGTGCCGATGGGCTCGGCCGGGGCTAAGGCGATGGCGGTGGTGCGCGGCGATGCCGAAATCTACCTCCACGCCGGCGGCCAATATGAATGGGACAATTGCGCGCCCGTCGCGGTCGCGCTTGCCGCGGGGCTCCATGCCTCGCGCATCGACGGCAGCACGCTCGTCTATAATTGCCGCGATCCGCTGCTGCCCGATGTGCTGATCTGCCGCCCCGAATATGCCGCGCAAGTGCTGGCGGCGGTCGCCGAGGCGGTTAACGCCTGAGCGCTACGCCGCCACCGGTTTGCGCGCAAACCAGCCATAGGCCGCGATCAGGCCATAGCAAACCGCGGGCAGCAGCAACGCGAACCGCAGGCTGCTCGCATCCGCGATCAGACCGGTCAGCGGCGGGATCACCGCGCCGCCAACGATCGCCATCGCAATGATGCCCGATCCTTCCGCGGCGCGCTTGCCCAGACCTTCGCTGGCAAGCGTAAAGATCGTCGGGAACATGATCGAATTCATCAGCCCGATTGCCAGCAGCGACCAGCCCGCAACGTGGCCCGTGGTGTTGGCCGTGATCAGGATCAGCGTGATCGATCCCGCTGCCACCGCCGCCAGCACCTTGCCCGGCGACACCAGCCGCAGCACGACCGTGCCGATAAAGCGACCGACCATCGCCCCGCCCCAGTAGAAGCCGACATAGGTGCCCGCCGCCGCAGCCGCGATGCCGAACACATCGGCCTGGATCAGATAATTGACGATCAGCGACCCGATCGCGACTTCCGCGCCGACATACAGGAAGATGCACGCCGCGCCGAAACCGAAGCGCGGCCGTTCCAGCAGGTTGAACGCCCGCAATACGCTACCGCTGTCCTCGACGACATTGGGCAACGCGTTGCGGCGGGTCCATACGACGCCCGCCACGATCACCAGGGCAAAGGCGAGCACGAGATAGGTGTTCACCACCACCTGCGTCTCGGCTGTGCGATAGGCATCGAGCGCGGCGCCCGACAAGGTTTTGGGATCGATCTTCGCCAGGCTGCCGAGAATCAGGATCGAGCCAACGATCGGGAAGATCGTCGTGCCCAGCGAGTTGAACGCCTGCGCAAAGGTCAGGCGGCTATGCGCGGTCGCCGGCTTGCCCAATAGCGAGATCAGTGGATTGGCGACGACCTGCACCGTGGTGATCCCCGCCGCCAACACGAACAGCGCGAACAGGAACACAACGAACTGCCCCGATTGCGAAGCCGGAATGAACAGCAGGCACCCCGCCGTCATGATCAGCAACCCGATCGACGCGGAGCGCAGATAGCCCGCCTTGCGCACGATCGCCGCCGCGGGAATCGAAAAAATGAAATACGCCGCGAAGAACGCCGATTGGACCAGCAACGCCTGAAAATAGTTCAGCGTAAACAGGTCTTTCAGCTTGGGGATGATCACATCGTTCAGGCTGGTGATACCGCCGAAGATGAAGAACAGCGCGAAAACGAACACCTGCAAGTTCGGGGCATTCACCCCTTGCGAATCGCTCGGCTGGGCCGTCGTGCCCGGAGTCAGCGCCATATAAATCCCCCCACACGGCCGCGAACCGTCGCGCCCCGCGACGACGCTTAGCCGCATCGCATCACGCCTGTCGATCCAGGAACACACGAATATGACCGCGACTTACGCGGCACATTCAGTTGAGATGGAGGGGAATGGTGCACCCAGAGCGATTCGAACGCCCGACCCTCAGATTCGTAGTCTGATGCTCTATCCAGCTGAGCTATGGGTGCATTGGAGTGGCGCTGTTAGCGGCGTCTTTGCGGTCGCGCAAGTGCGTTGCGCGAAGGTTTTCATCGGCATAGAGCATCGGACGATGAAAAAACGCTTTCTTCCGGCCCGCGCCGCCGCTTTGCTCGTGTCGCTGGCCGTTGCCGGATGCGCTGCGCAGCCTTCCGGGCGCTATCCCTCGCTGCTGCCCCGTCCGATCGAATTGCGCAGCGATGCCGAACCCGAACCGGTGGTGGCGCTCGCCGAGGCCGATCCGGCGATCGATTCGGCCCTGCCCGAGCTGCGCCGCACGATTGAACGGGCGACCGCCGACTTCGAAAAGGCCGCACAAACCACGGACCGGCTTGCAACCGCGGCGCGGGGCGATTCGGTCGGGGGCGATCGCTGGATCGCGGCACAGACGTCGCTCGCCGAGCTCGACGGGCATCAAGCGACGCTGTCGGCTGCAGTGACCGATCTTGATACCCTCGCGGTCAACCGCGCGGCGGAAGGCAAGCCCGACTATCCCGCGCTCGTCGACCTGCGGGCCAAGGCCCAGGCCGCGTTCGATGCGCAAGCCAGCCGAATCGCGGCGCTCTCAGCCCGCTTGCCCGCCGCGTAACGGCGGCTCAGCGCTTCAATAGCGGCAGGATCGTCGAGTAGTCGTCCGTCCAGGCGGCGAAGCCCGGACGCGTCTTCACCGGCTGCCACGCGCCATCGTAAGTCCGTAGCACGCGAATCGCCTGGGGATCGCGCGACATGGCGATCCACAGCGATTTGGTCGCGGCGAGCGTGTCGTTCGGGTCGGGCGTGTGGAACAGCTTCACCGCCTGCCACCCGCCTCCCCGCGCCGCCGCCGCGACGACCGGCTCGAGATCGAGAAAGCGATTCGAGATGTGAACGAGCAGCACACCGCGCGGCGCCAGCACGCGCCCGTAACTGGCGAACGCCTCGCGCGTCATCAAATGCATCGGCACCGAATCGGACGAGAAGGCATCGAGCGCGAGCAGGTCCAGCGAATCGCCCGGCTCGCGCGCAAGATTGAGCCGCGCATCGCCGAGCACGATCTTTGGATTGGGCAGGCAACGCGACAGGAAGGTGAATTGCCCGGTATCGCGCGCAATCCGCACCACGGTCGGATCGATCTCGTAGAAGCGCCAGTCCTGCCCCGCCATTGCATAGCAGGCGAGCGTGCCCGCCCCCAGCCCGACCACGCCGACGCGGGCGTGAGCCCCGTACAGCGTGGGCAAGGCGAGCATCGCTTGTCCAACCCCCGACTTCGGCACGTAATAAGCGGTCGGCGTCCGCTCCTTGACGGGCGAACCGCGGAGCTGCGTGCCGTGCACGGTCGTGCCATGCGCGAGTTGTTGCTGCGTCGCGTTGCCGCGCACCGTGTAAATGCCGAAATAGCTGCGCGTGCGGGCGCCGGGTTCGAGCGATATATACACCGCCCGATAGCCGCCGAACGCGATCAGCGATCCGAGCACGGCGATCGTGAACGCCCTGCGCGAGCCGATCGCAACCAATCCGATACCGAGCATCACGATCAGCGCGATCTGCTGCATCTGGCTGACGCCCTCGACCGGTCCCGGGAAAGCGAGCACTGCGGCGACGAGACCAAGCACGGCGATCGCGACGCAATAAAGCAAAATGCGCCCGCGTTGGGCACTGCCCTCCCACAGGCGGCGCACCGGTCCGACCAGATACTGCTGCGGCATCAGGATGCCGGCCATCAGCAGCAGGATCGGATATTCGTACGTCCAGTCGAACAGCAACGGCGCGATCAGTGCGGCGAACACTCCACCCAATGCGCCGCCGACCGACATCGCCAGATAAAAGCCGGTTAACCGGTCGGGCTCGGGCCGGACACGGTACAGGCCGGTATGCAGCGCAACCGACAGGAGGAACAGCAACGCCAGCGCCATGATCGCGCCGAGAAACGGAATGGCGGAAAGGCCACCAACGATCAGTCCGCCGAACAGCAACAGCGCGATCGGCGCGATCCGCGTCTGAATGTCAGCGGTTATACGATCGCTTGCAAACGCGATCGTGAAACTCAGCAGATAGAGGCCGAGCGGCAATACCCACAGCAGCGGCATGGCCACGATATCGGTGGTGATCAATGTCGACGTCGCGAGCATCAATCCTGACGGCACGAATGCCAGCAGCACCCATTGCGCGATCCGGCGGCGTGTCGGCGGCGGGGAAACCGGCACCGGCTCCGCGGCGACTCCGCGTGTCCGCGGCAGGGTCGCTGCGCAGAGCGCAACCAGGAGCGCCACCAGAATATAGCCGCTGCTCCACAGGATGCGCTGGCCGTACAGCGCCATCCCGGGCTCGACCAGCAACGGATAGGCGATCAGCCCCGCGAAGCTGCCGAAGTTCGAGGCGGCATAGAGCGCGTACGGGTTCTCATCGGACCGCGACAAGCTGAACCAGCGTTGCAGCAGCGGGGCCTGCGCCGAAATGGCGAAGAACAATGGCCCGATCGAGAGGCCGAGCAGATACGGCACCCAGATCGCCGGCTGCGCGGTTGGCGACAAGTCCATCGCCTTCAGTCCGATCGGCAGCCACAGTGCCGCCACCAGCAGCACGCCTAGATGGGTCATACCCTGCGTGCGCGGGCTCAGCCGCCCTAGCCAATGCGCATAGGCATAGCCCGCCAGGAGCAGCGCCTGATAAACGAGCATCGCCGAATTCCACACCGCCGACGCGCCGCCCAACCGCGGCAACGCCATCCGCGCGACCATCGGCTGGACGAGGAACAAGAGGAACGATCCGGCGAGGATCGTCAGCACGAACAACGGGCGGGCTAGGCGAGCGGGCATCAGGCGGGCCGATCCATTCGATACAAAATGTGGCGTTTCAGCAGGCTGCCGTCGGGGACATTGGGGTGGTCGAAATCCTCGTCAGGATCGCGCGTCATGCCGAGCCGCTCCATCAGTCCCCAACTCGCGCGATTATCGGATACGGTGATCGCGGTGATGCGCGGCGTATCGAGACTGGCCCAGCCCCACGCGAGACTCGCCTCAGCTGCTTCGCGCGCAAAGCCCTGCCCCCACGCATCGCTGCGCAAGCGCCAGCCGATCTCGATCTCGCCGTCGAGAAAATCATAACCGCGTTGCAGGCCGCAAAATCCCAGGAAAGCGCCATCGGCCTTGCGTTCGATCGCCCAGAAGCAATGCCCGTGGTCCGCCTGTCGCGCGACGCAGCGCTCATAGCTCGCGTGCGCATCCTCCAGCGACGTCAACGGGCCGATATAGCGCATCACGTCCGGGTCCTGACCCATCGCATGAAACGGCGCGACATCGTCTGCGCGCCAGCCGCGCAGGATCAGGCGTTCTGTCTCGATCATGCCGGTCGCAAAATCTCGTAAAGTACCGTCCGCCGCAGCGGATCGCCCGGGGGGAGCGCGGGGTGGTCAAAGTCGCCATCCACCACTCGGCGCAAGCCCAGGCGTTCCATCAAACCCCGACTCTTGAGATTACGCGCCGCCGTGATGGCGACGATGCGATCTTCCCGCACGTTTTGCCATGCCCATGCCAGGCTCGCCGCCGCAGCTTCGTACGCATAACCCTGCCCCCAAAACGGGGCGGCGAAAATCCAGCCGATTTCTACCAGCCCCTCGATCGGCGACCCCGGATTGCCGCGCTTCAGGCCGCAAAAACCGATCGCCGCAGCATCTTCGCGGCGTGCCACGACCCAGAAGCCGAGACCTTCGTGGCGATAACTATCGTGCCGCGCCAACGCCGCATCGGTGTCGTTGACCGGTGCAAGGTTTGCCATGACGACCGGGTCCGTCCACATCGCGTGCAGCGCCGCGCGGTCGGCCGGTTCGGGCACGCGCAGCCACAGCCTTGGCGTGACGACGACCGGAACGTTCACGCAGTCAGCAGCCGCGCCGCGTGGAGCGCATGATAGGTCAGCACGCCGGAACAGCCCGCACGCTTGAACGCCATCAGCGTTTCCAGCACCATCGGATCACGCTCGGCCGCGCCCGCCGCGACGGCGGCCTCGATCATCGCATATTCGCCGCTCACCTGATACGCGAACACCGGCACTTCGAACGCCGATTTCACTCGGGCGACGATGTCGAGATAGGGCAGGCCCGGCTTGACCATCACGCTGTCCGCCCCCTCGGCGAGATCGAGTGCGACTTCGCGCAGCGCTTCCTCGGCATTGGCGGAGTCCATCTGATAGGTCTTCTTATCGCCCTTCAGCAGCCCGCGCGAGCCGACCGCATCACGGAACGGGCCGTAGAAAGCGCTGGCGTACTTCGCGGCATAGGACATAATCTGTACATTGTGATGCCCTGCCCCCTCCAGCGCCTCACGGATCGCGCCGATACGCCCGTCCATCATGTCCGACGGCGCGATGATGTCGGCCCCCGCCGCCGCCTGATTGAGCGCCTGCGCGACGAGCACCTCCGACGTCGCATCGTTCATCACATAACCGGCGGCATTGATCAGCCCGTCATGCCCGTGCGCAGTGTACGGATCGAGCGCCACGTCGGTCAGCACGCCGATCTCCGGCACCGCATCCTTTAGCGCGCGCACTGCACGGCACATCAGATTGTCGGGGTTCAGCGCCTCCTCCCCGCCCGCGCTGCGCAAATGGCCCGGCGTATTGGGGAACAAGGCAATGCACGGAATGCCGACATCACGCGCTTCCTTAGCCCGCGCGACGATCCCATCGACCGACCAGCGCGACACACCCGGCAAGCTTGCGATCGGCTCCTCGACCCCGGTGCCATCGGCGATGAACAGCGGCCAAATCAGATCGGCGGGCGTCAGCACCGTCTCGGCATGGAGCCGACGGCTCCAAACGGCAGCGCGCGTACGACGAAGGCGGAGAGCGGGATACTGTGCGGTCATGATCGGGCGTTCTGGAACCTCGCGCGCGGGTGCGCAAGATGGCTCTTGCGTCCGAACCGAATCCCTGCAACTTTACGTAATAGTATAACATAAAATCAGGGGGATGCGATGTATCCGAAAGGTCTCTTCTTGCTGCTCGCGGTGATACCATCGCCTTTACTGGCGCAAACGATGGCCGATGGTCTGGCGCGGCCGAATACGATCCTCGTATCGGCAAGCGGCAAGGTGGAAACAGCGCCCGATATCGCGACGATGACGCTGAGCATCCGTGGCGAGGGCAAGACGCCCGATGCCGCTACCGCTGCACTCGCCGTCAAGCAAAAGGCGATCTTCGCGGGCCTGCGCGGACTGGACCCGAAGCTGGAGGTGCGGACCGGCGACATCGGCTTTCGCGAGGTGCGGGGCGGAAATTGCACCAATTTTGCCGATTCAGATGGCGCCATGAGTATGGCGCAAATGGCAGACGACCTGAGTGACGCCGCGACGATGGCGAGCACCGATGCGGCAAGCGGACCGTCCGACGCCAATACGAAAGGCCCATGCCGCGTGGTCGGCCATCGCGCCACGACGGAGACGAGTATCCGCATCGCATCGGTCAAAGACGCTGGCACCGCTGTCGGTCTTGCGGGCAGACTGGGTGCCACCAACGCGCACGTGGAAAATTTCGGATTGCGCGACGATACCGCCGCAGCACGCCGCGCGCTCGATCAAGCCATGGCAAATGCGCGGACCCAGGCGGCCGCGCTGGCGGCGGCGAGCGGGTCGAAGCTCGGCCCAGTGGTGTCGATCATGAACGGCGATGTTGGAGCACGTTCCAGGGTTATGGCGATGGAGAGTTATTCGATGATGATGCCTGCCGTCGCGGCACCCCCGATCGTCGTCGACATCACGCCAACCCCGGTCGAGACAAGCGCACAGCTCGTGGTGACGTTCGCGCTCTTGCCTTGATCTCTCGCGGTGGTGGATCGATTGGAACCGTGCGAGCGTTACGCCCGCGAAACCGTCTCCTTCCGAAAGCCTCACCACCGATGCGCGAGATCAAATCCGCTGCGATGATCGTCAACGCCAAGTCGCGCAAAGGGCAGGATCTGTTCGAGCAAGCCTGTGCCGCGATGCAGGGACTGCCCTTCCCGGTCGATGCCCATGCCGTGCGTGATCCCAAGGATCTGGAGGCGACGATGGATGCGGCGCTGGCAAAAAAGCCCGACCTGATGATCCTGGGCGGCGGCGATGGGACGGTGAGTGGGCTGGTCGACAAGCTCGTCTCGACCGATGTCGCGCTGGCGGTCCTGCCGCTCGGCACGGCGAACAGCTTTGCCCGCACGCTCGGCGTGCCGCTCGACATCGACGGCGCGATCGGCGTGATCGCGGGCGGGCATTTCAAGCGGATCGATCTCGGCATGATCGACGATGATTATTTCGCCAATGGCGCGGCGATCGGCATCGCGCCGCAAATCGCGCAGAGCATTCCGCATAATTTGAAAAAGTATCTCGGCCGCGCGGGTTATCTTGGCTGGGCAGCGTGGGAATTTCTCCACTTCAAGCCCTTCACGCTGATCGTAGGGGAAGGTCAGACCGAGCGCCGCATCGCCGCGGTCGAGGTGCGCATCTCGAACGGTCCCTATCATGGCGGCACCGAGGTGAACGATCAGGCGGCCGTCGACAATGGCGTCATCGTCGTTCAGGCGGTGACCGGCCATGTGAAGCGGCGGCTCGTCAAGAATTGGGCGGCATCGCTGCTGCGGCTCGATGCGCGGCATGAGACGACCGAGGAATTCATCGGCACCAGCTTGCGCATCCGCACCGAGCCGCCGCTGCCGATTTCGATCGACGGCGAGGTGCTCGCCACCACGCCCGTCACCGCGCGGGTAGCGGCGGGGATCATCGAGGTGATGGTCCCCGCGCCGACACTGGCCCCTTAACCCGTCGGGTGTAGCCGCCCGACTGGCTCGCCTTCAGCCGGGTGTTCTGGCGGAGCCTCCTGGGGCACCACCAGCCGTTGCGTCCGCCATCCGCCGTAGCGGTAATACCACGCCGCCATTGCCAGATTGGCGAGGGAGCCGAGCGGGAAGCTCCACCACAGCGAATCCGCGCCCAAACTCCCTTCGAACGCCAGCGCAAAGCCAAGCCGCACCGGAAAGAGCGAGACGATCAGCATCGTCAGCGGCCCCCACACCGCGCCATTTGCGCGGACGGTCGAAAACAGCACCATCGTCATGCCGAACACGATGAAGTTCCAACTCGCGAGCACCTGGATATGCCGCGCGATCGGAATTGCCGGGCTGTCGCCGCCCAGGAACACGCCCATCACCGGCCGATCGAACGCAATGACCGCGACCACCATCGTCGTTGTGAGCACCGCACTGAACAAAATGCCCGCGCGCGTGATGCGATCGACTCGGTCCCACAGCCCCGCGCCGATATTCTGCGCCGCCATGCTGCTGACCGCCGCGCCGACCGCGAGCGCGGGCATCTGGATATACCCCCACAATTGCATCGAAACGCCATACGCCGCACTGGTGTCGACGCCGTAGCGGTTGACGAGGCCCGTCATCATCAGCGCCGCAAGCGACACGACCAGCATCTGCGCGCCCATCGGCAAACCCTTGGCGATAATCGTCCGCGCCAGCGCAGCGCTGGGGATCAGCCAGCTGATCTCATGCCCGCGCAAACGGATCGGCAAATCTCGCGCGTAGATGTAGACGAGCAGCCCGAGCGCGGAGACGTGCGACGCGATCAGCGTGGCCGTCGCCGATCCGGCGATCCCAAGCTCGGGCATCCCGAACAGGCCGCGAATGAATACCGGGTTCAGCCCGCTGTCGAGAGCGACGCTCAGCACCGTGAACCACAAGGGCGTCACCGAATTGCCGACCCCGCGCAGCGCCATGCTGAGCAGCACCAGCAGCAGCGACGCCGGCAGCCCGAGGAAAATCACGCGCAGATAGGACAGTGCGAGCGGCGTCGCGGCCGACGGCGTCGCCAGCACGCGCAGGATATCGGGCGCGAAGATCCACCCCAGCGTCGCGATCACCACTGCACCGCTCATCACGATACCGATCGACCCGCCGAACGCCCGCCGCGCGGCCTCGACATCGCGCCGCCCCATCGATTGGCCGATCAGGATGGTGGAGGCCATGCCGAAGCCGAAAACGGCGGCGAACATCAGGAACATGATGGTGTTGGCGTTCGCGGTCGCCGCAACCGCGCCCTCGCCCAGAAAGCGCCCGACCCAGATCGTGTTGATCGACCCGTTGAGCGACTGGAGGATATTGGAGCCAAGCGTCGGCAACGCGAAGGCGAGCAGCGTCGTGCCGATCGGGCCGGTGGTGAGGTCGCGCTGGCCCGGGCGGGTGGGTCGAGATGCCATACCGTTGCTGTCCGTCCTCTGCCGTGCTTCGTCACCCCGGCCTCGTGCCGGGGTCCACCTCGCCGCACTCCATAGCGGCGTTGCGCTCGTGCGAGGGTGGCCCCCCCGCACGAGGCCGGGGTGACGGCGTTTTGTCTAACCCAACCGCGCCAGCGCCGCGCTCAGCCGCTCGGCCTCAGCGGCCTTGTCGGCGTGGTCGGCGCGTGCCTTTTCCACCGCTTCCGGCTTTGCGCGCTCAACGAAGCTCGGATTGCCGAGCCGCCCGGCAAGCGCATCCCGCTCCTTCGCCGCCGCCTCGATGCCCTTGGTCAGGCGTGCGCGTTCTGCGGCGATGTCGATCACGCCTTCCAGCGGGAGCACGAAGGTCGTCTCATCGACCACCACCTGCAACGCACCGCCGACCGGCGCAGCGCCCGGCGCAAGATCGATCCGCGCGAGCCGCGCAATCGCCGCGGTCTGCCGCTCGATCCGCGCCACGGTCTCGGCCGACGCCTCCAGCACATGCGCGGCCATGCGCACCCCCGGCGCGATGCCAAGCTCGTTGCGCGCCGCGCGCACGTCGCTCACCAGCCGGATCAGCCAATCGATTTCCTTGCTCGCCGCCGGATCGATCGACTGCGCATCCGCCATCGGCCACTTCGCGACGATCAGATCGTAATCGCGCGCGCCCATCTTGGACCACAATTCCTCGGTGATGAACGGCATGAAAGGGTGCAGCAGCACGAGAATCTGATCGATCACCCAGCCGGCGACTGCCTTGCTCTCCGCATCGATCGTGCCCTTTTCCTCGCCGACCGAGACCGGCTTGATCAGCTCCAGATACCAGTCGCAGAAGCGGCTCCACACGAACTGATACACCGCGTTCGCCGCGCCATCGAAGCGGAGGTCGGCCAGCGCCAGATCAACCGCCTGCACGCACGCGATCGTCTCGGCGATGATCCACTTGTTCACCGCGAGCGTAGCGTCCGGCGCAATCGCCGATTGGCTCGCGCCGATGCCGTTCGACTGCGCGAAGCGGCACGCGTTCCACAGCTTGGTCGCGAAGTTGCGATAGCCCTCGACGCGGCGCTCATCCATCTTGATGTCGCGGCCCTGGCTCTCCATCGCCGCCATGAAGAAGCGCAAAGCGTCCGCGCCGTATTTGTCGATCAGCCCGAGCGGATTGACGACATTGCCCTTGGACTTGGACATCTTCGCCCCATCCGCCGCGCGGACGAGGCCGTGCAGGTAGAGCTTCCGGAAGGGCACATCCTTCATGAAGTGGATGCCCTGCATCATCATCCGCGCATCCCAGAAGAACAGGATGTCGAAGCCGGAGATGAGCACGTCGTTCGGGTAGCGGCCGCCCAAGTCTCCCTCTCCCCTTCAGGGGAGAGGGTCGGGGAGAGGGGCTGTGCTGGATTGGCGAGCGCTAAGCCTGTTGCAGCGTCCCCCTCACCCCGACCCTCTCCCCGCGAGCGGGGAGAGGGAGAAGCGTCCGGCCATCCCATCGTCGCGAAGGGCCAAAGTGCGGAGGAGAACCAGGTGTCCAGCACGTCGGAATCCTGCGTCAACGCCACCCCGGCGCCCGCCTGCGCTTGGGCTTCTTCCTCGCTCAGCGCGACATAAATCGATCCGTCCTCGGCGAACCAAGCCGGGATCCGGTGCCCCCACCACAGCTGGCGCGAGACGCACCAGGGCTGGATATTCTCCATCCAGTTGAAGAAGGTCTTCTCCCACGCCTTCGGCACGATCTCGATTGCGCCGCTGCGCACCGCTTCGATCGCAGGCTTGGCCAGCGTCGCGGCATCGACATACCATTGGTCGGTCAGCCACGGCTCGATCACCACGCCCGAGCGATCGCCGTACGGCGTCTGGATCGTGCGCGGTTCGGCGTCGTGTTCCACGCCGCCCTTGTCGATATGCGGGATCAGGAAGCCTTCGGCCTTCAACTGCGCGACCACTGCCTTGCGTGCGTCCGCGGTCGTCAGCCCCAAGTAGGACTCGGGGATCAACCCGTCGGCGACCTGCACGACCTGCGCCTTGGCATCGAGCATGTTGAGCATCGCGCCCGCCGCGATGCCGGCGCGCTTGCCCACCTCGAAGTCGTTGAAATCATGCCCCGGCGTGATCTTCACCGCGCCCGAGCCAAGCTCCGGATCGGCATGGTCGTCGGTGATGATCGGGATTAGCCGCCCAGTGATCGGCAGCTTCACATGCTTGCCGACGAGGTGCGTGTAGCGCTCATCCGACGCATTCACCGCGACCGCCATATCGGCGAGCATCGTCTCGGGCCGCGTCGTCGCAACTTCGATAAAGCCCGAACCATCGGCCAGCGGATAGCGCAGATGCCAGAAGCTGCCCTTGATCTCGCGCGTTTCGACCTCGAGATCGCTGATCGCGGTGCCGAGGCCAGGGTCCCAGTTCACCAGCCTTTTGTCGCGGTAGATCAGGCCTTCCTTGTGCAGGTCGACGAACACCTTGAGCACGGCCTTCGAAAAGCCCTCGTCCATCGTGAAGCGTTCGTTCGCCCAATCCATCGAGCAGCCGAGGCGGCGGAGCTGCTGGGTGATTTCCCCGCCGCTCTCTTCCTTCCATTCCCAAACCTTGGCGACAAAGTCTTCCCGGCTGAAGTCGGTGCGCTTTTGCTGGCGCTCCGCCATTTGCCGCTCGACCACCATTTGCGTGGCGATGCCGGCATGGTCGGTGCCGACCACCCACAAGGCATCCTTGCCTTGCAAGCGCGCATGGCGGACGAGAATGTCCTGCAAGGTGTTGTCGAGCGCGTGGCCGATGTGGAGCGAGCCGGTCACGTTGGGCGGCGGGTTGACGATCGTCCACGGCTCGGCACCGGGGCGCTCGGGATGGAACAGCCCTTCCGTCTCCCAATGCGCGTACCAGCGCTGTTCGATTTCGGCAGGGTCGAAGGTTTTTGGAAGCTGGCTCATGGCGTCAGGCTTTAGCCGCGACGCCACAAAAGAAAAGGGCGGCCCTAGAGAACCGCCCTTTCATAGCGCTGGAAATGTCCCCCCTCCCGTTCGGGCTGAGCTTGTCGAAGCCTTGCCCTCCCTATTTGCTGGAGAGGTGCCCTTCGACAGGCTCAGGGCGAACGGGGTTGAGGGTTAGCCCGTCAGTTACACCGCGTCGTGCGGCACCGTCTTTGGGGCCTCGACGGCCTTGGCGGGCTTGGGGGCTGCCTGAAGCTGCCCCGCCTTGCTGCAATCGCCGGTTGTCTGGGACACGACCTTGGGCTCCGCATTGCCATAAGACGTCATCTGATAGCTTTGCGTGCAGCCGCCATTGCTCGAACTGTACGAGGTGAACGAATAGCTCGTCCCCGCGGGCAACGATTTGAGCGCCACCTTGTCGATCTTGCCATTCGCCGGGGCAGCCGCCTGAAGCGCGCGGGCTTGCTGCATCATGGTGGCGGCCTGGCGATCCATCTCGGCAAACACCTGGTCGAAATCGGCGAAGGGCGAATCGAATAGCGCCACCGGGATCGTCCGCTCGACCGGCACGATCTGGATCTTCGGCGCGACATCGCCCTTGTACAGCACGTGCGCGACCGACCCGTCGGGCAGCGCCACCTTCATCGTGTGGAGCGACGAGTCGGCGGCATAGGCCGTCCCGGCAAACGCACAGGCCGCCGCTCCCGCCAGCGCGACTTTGGACATCAAACGCATGACATTGCCTCCTCTTCTGGCAGTGAAAGACGTGGCAAATGTGACTCCGCGAAGCTGAACGGCAGATGAAAAATCCGCCGTCCGCCTGGCCGGTCAGCCGCCGCGTTTGCCGTTTCCGGGAGGAGCCGTTTGGTCGGTGCGATTAGCCGTGTAGGTGTCGAGCCAACCCAGCACCTCGCGGTACCACTGACGGCTTTCCTTGGGCTTGGTCACCCAATGGCTGCCGCCCGGGAAAACCACCAGCCGCGACGGAATATCGCGCCGTTGCAGCGCGGTGAAGGCGGCGATGCCCTGGGTATAGGGAATGCGGTAATCGCCCTCGCTGGTGATGACGAGCTGCGGCGTCTTCCACGCCGTCACGTAATTGACCGGGTTCCATTTCTCGAACGCGGCGGGGTCCTCGAAATAGGCCTTGCCGCCATGTTCCCATTCGTCGAACCACAGTTCCTCGGTTTCATACGCCATCGCGCGCGCATCGAATACGCCGTCATGCTGGACGATGCACTTGAACCGATCGGGCCAGCGCCCCTCGATCCAGTTCATCATGTACCCACCGTACGATGCGCCGAGCGCGCAGGCATTGTCCTTGTCGAGCCAGGCGAATTTCGTCGTAGCCGCATCCAGACCCTTCTGCAGGTCCTCGAGCGGCCAGCCGCCCCAATTGTTGCGGATCGCATCGGTAAAGCCCTGACCGTAGCCGGTGGACCCGTGGAAATCGACCGCGACAAGCCCGTACCCTGCGCCCGCGAATACCGCCGGGTTCCAGCGGTAGGACCAGCTATTATTGCTCGATCCCTGCGGGCCGCCGTGGACCATATAAGCGATCGGCACCTTGCCGGTCGCGCCTGCGGGCTTCACCGCATAGCCCCAGACCGTGTCGTTGTTCGCGCCCTTGAAGTTGAAGCGCGTGACGGTGGGCATGTCGATGCCCGCCAGCTTCGCCGCATTGACCGAGGTCAGCCGGGCGGTCTTCTTGCCCGAAAGCAGGTAGAAATCGTCCGGCGCGGTCAGCGAGTTCATCGCGAACACCAGGCCCTTGGCAGTCGGGACGACGGCGGTGACATTGCCCTCCCCGGTCAGTCGCGTGACCTTGCCGGTGGTGGGCGAGACCGACCAGATCGGATTCTCCTGCGTGTCCTCGGCCGTCACGAAGATCGTCTTCGAATCGGGCGCCCAGGCGATCGATCCGACCGAACGGTCCCAGCTTTCGGTCAGCGCGGTCACCTTGCCGCTGGCGAGATCGCGCAGCATCAGCACTTGCCGATCGGCTTCGTAGCCCGGCCGCTTCATCGCGAACCACGCGAGATACTTGCCATCGGGCGAGGCGGTCGGAAGGTTGTCCATCCCGTCGTTCGCATCGGTCAGATTGACCGGCGCGGCCGAGCCGTCGGCGGGCGCGGCAAAGATATCGAGGTTGGTCGACAGCGGCTCGATCCGACCCGCCTCGCGCAGCGCGAAGAACACGGTCTTGCCGTCCGCGCTCCATGACACTTCCTCGCCGCCACCAAAGGGCTTGGAGGGCGCATCGCCAACCAGTTTCCCGCCGATCGCGACGCCGTTGCCCGGCGCACCAGCCGGCGTCAGCGGGAGCACGAACAGTTGCGACCGCGTCCCGTCCGACCAGCTCGCCCAATGCCGTACGAACATCTGGTCATAGACGCGGCCATTTCCGGCGTTCGCATCCTTCTTGACCATTGCCGGTTCGAGACTTGGCGCACCGGGCAAGCGATCGGCCCAGATCAACAACTTGTCGTCCTGTGGCGAGACCTTGAAGCCGCCCATCCCGCCCTTGAACTGCGTCAGCCGGACCGGCGTTCCGCCGGCGATACCGACCGACCAAACCGCATCATCGCCATCCTTGTCCGACTGGAAATAAACCGTCTTGCCGTCATGCGAAAATTGCGGCGCGGTTTCATTCACCTCCGCCTCGGCGATCAGCTTCTCGGGCGCGGCGCCCTTCTTGGTAAGATCGAGCCGCCACAAATCGAATCGCCCGCCGTCGATCGCCAGATCGGTTTCGCGCTGCTGCCACACCAGCCAACGCCCATCCGGCGAGACGGCGGGCGACGACACGCGCGACAGCGCCGAGACGTCGTCGATGGTGAGTTGGCGGGCGGCAGCGGGCGCTGCGACGAGAGCGGCCGTCAGGGCGGTCGCGGCAAGAAGTCTGTTCATGGCGGCAGGTTACAGCAGAACCCCGCCCTGCCTGCAACCGCGCTTACTTGCTGGTGATGCGTTCGATTTCGCGCGCAACCATCGCCTCGACCATCGCGGGCAAATGCGCATCGAGCCAGTCGCGCAGCATCGGCCGCAACATCTCGCGCACCATGCCCTCCAGCGTATCCGAACCCGCGATATCGGGTTTGACGATCATCCGGGAAAGCGCGTCGAGCGGTCCACGGGTTGCCTCGGCGGTGCGCTCGGACAGGATCGATTCGACCGGAGCAGGCTGTGGCGTCTGGGGGGCAGCGGCAGCGACCGCCGCCTGGACCGGGGGTGCCGCGGGTTCCGGTTCTGGCTCCGGCGCCGGCTCGCTCAGTTCCAGGATTTCCTCGTGACCGAACGGTGCCGGATCGGAGCGCGACGGCAGCGGGCGCGCAGGCCGCTTGACGCGCCCTGGGCCCGAGTCGTTCTCCTCGGCGATGATGCGCTTTATCGACGAAAGAATGTCTTCCATCGACGGTTCAGCGCTCAAATCCCCCATCGGTCACATCCTCGCGAAGACCACATGCCGCCGGTCAGCGGTTCGGTGCGCCCTCACCTGCGGTAATCGGCGCACTCCTGTCAACGCCCCCGTCGAGAATCGGGTCGAGCGGCCGGGTCACTTGCGCGCCTTGCGGACGCGTTCCGTTGGTCCGCGTGCTGGTAACGGGGACCGCCGGTGCCGGCGCGAAATCCCAAATATTATTGCGCACGCGCTTGGCATTAACGCTCGGGTCGTACAGCGGACCGGCCTCAAGCCCCAAATCCTTCGCTTCCGCCTGGCCCATCGCGGCGAGCAGCGCGAAGCCAGCGACATAGGCGTCGCGGCGTGCCGTGACCAAGGTCACCTGCGAGTTCAGCAATTCCTGCTCGGCGTTCAGAATGTCGAGGATCGTACGGTTCCCCACGCTATTCTCGGCGCGAACGCCTTCCAGCGAGAGCTTGTTGGCATTCACCGCGACCTCGCTCGATGCGATCACCTGCAGCGAGGATTGCCACACCGCATAGGCCGAACGCGCCTGGGCGATCACCTGACGCTCGGCCTCGGTCACTTGCTCGAGCGCCTGGGCGCGGCGCTCCTGCGCCTGGCGAATCCGCGCCGCCGGGGCGCCGCCCTGATACAGCGGCAAGGTGAAGCGCAGACCGAGCTGCGCCGCCCGGTCATATTGCGGCGGTACGTTGGTCGCGCTGAAGCTGCCGAGCGAGCCGAAATAGTTGGTGTAACTGCCCCCGGCGACGGCATCGACGCGGGGCAAGCGGGCTGCGCGCGCGACCTTGACGTCATATTTGCTCGCCTCGCCATTCTTCTGCGCGGCCAAGAGATTCGGATTGTCCGCCAGGGCGATGCTGACCGCGGTATCGGGATCGCTCGGCAAATTGGGCAAGGGCGGCGGGTTTTCGAGCACCCCGGGCGCCGACCCGACGAGCCGGATGTAGCTTTCCCGGCTGCTGATCAGGCGCGCCTCGGCCGTCTGCAACTGCCCGCGCGCGATGGCCGAGCGCGCATCGGATTGCGCCACATCGGTGCGGGTCAGATCGCCGACCTGAAACCGGTCGCGCGATGCCCGCAGATTCACTTCGAGCACGCGCACGTTCTGGCGGTTGAGCGCGACAATCGCCTCGTCGCGTATTACGTCCATATACGCGCCGACGACGGCCGAAAAGAGATCGGCCTCGGTCCCGCGCAGCGCGGCCTGCCCGCCCTGGACGCGGATATCGGCAGCAGCAATCCCGTTCTTCGTCGCGCCACCGGCGTAGAGCGAATAGGTTAGGTTCGCTTGTGTCTGCGACGTGCGCGCCGGCGCGGTGAAGGCGGTCACCGGGAGCACGACCGCCTCGGTATAGCTGCTCTGCAACTGTACGCCAGGCAACGCGCTGGACCGCGCGATCGGCACATTCTCGTCGATCGCACGGACGTTGGCCCGCTGGGCCGCCAGCGTCGGATTGGTCTTGTAAGCCTCGAGCAGCGCCTCGCGCAGCGTCTCGGCAGAAAGCGGCGCCGCGCTCAGCGCCAGCAGCGCCGTTCCAGTCAGGAAAGGAAGAGATCGCATCGCTCGCAGCTCTTTTCTTATCAGAAGGTGAAAGTGCGCGGCCGCGCGAAACCGGGGAGCGCCACGCAATCGATGTCCGCGAAATCGAGCAAGCCGAAGCCGCCCGCAGAACGCCGCCCGGCGCTCAACCGCGTCACGCCGCGATCGAGGATTCCCGCCACCACGCGCCCGCCGATCTTCACCTGCTCGATCAACGCCTCAGGAATCTCCTCCACCGCGCCGTCGATCACGATCACGTCGTACGGCGCGCCAGCGGCATGACCGGCTTCGAGCGGTCCTTCGACCAGCGTGACCGTCGCGTTCCCGGCAAGCGCCGTGCGCGCAAGTGCCGCCAGCGCCGCGTCACTTTCGACCGCGACGACCTCGGCCACCAGTTCGGCGAGCACCGCCGCGGTATAACCACCCGCCGCCCCGATCAGCAGCGCGCGGTCGTCCGCACGGAGCTCGGCCTGCGTCAACAACCGCCCGGTCGCGATCGGCACATTCTGCGCGCGACCATGCGACAAGGGGACCGCGGTATCGCGGTACGCGAGTTCCGCCTGCTCCGCTGGCAGGAATGCCTCGCGCGCCACGGTATCCATCGCTGCGACGACCCGTGCGTCGCTCACCGCATTGGTGCGGAGCTGGCTCGCCACCATTGCGTGACGCATTGCCGCAGAACCCGATTCGCGCATGTTGAGTTTCATTGTGCTACCTTCATCGCCCACCCGGTTTCGCACAACTGCCTTACGTATGCAATACACCGGATCACGGCGACCGCTTCTATCGCGCCGTAACGCGTTCGCCAAGCGAGCGATCTCGGCATTTTTCAATCCCCGGTTGACAGCGCGCCCCGTCGCTTGCATCTGCCGCGCCTCGCACAGCATCGAGGCCCGATGGCGGAGTGGTGACGTAGAGGACTGCAAATCCTCGCACCCGGGTTCGATTCCCGGTCGGGCCTCCAGCGTGTGCGAATACGCAGCGCGCTCATGACGCGGTTAACGCTGCCTGCAGCACATCGATGAAGGGTAGATCGGCCGGCGGCATCGCCAGATCACGCAGTTCGCTCGGCGCGTGCCATGCGAGTGCAGTCGCATCCAGCGCCTGCGGCTCCCCCGACCATTCACGGCACAGATACAGCAGGAGCAGCAAATGCCGGTCGGCAAGCGGTTCGCTGGCAAAGGTGAGCGGGCGGAGCGCCTCGGGCTCGATCGAAACGCCCAATTCCTCGGTCACCTCACGCACCAGCGCTGCCTCCGGCGTCTCGCCCGCCTCGACCTTGCCGCCGGGGAATTCCCACAAGCCACCCATCTGCTTGTCCCGCGGCCTTTGCTGCACCAACACCCGCCCCGCCCCGTCGACCAAGGCGACCGCAACCACGAACAGGCTCGATCGGATGACGGTTTTAGACATTCCTTAACCCTCCTCCTTTAGGCGTAATGGCCTTTGCACACTGCGGGCGGAACCCGAATGATCGTTGGACCCTTCAAGCGCGTTCTGAAAGACAAACGCGGCGGCACCGCGATCGAATATGGCCTGATCGCCGCGCTGGTGGTGATCACCATGATCGCTGCGTTCATGGAGGTCGCCAACACCACGACCGGCATGTGGGGCAACGTCAACAACAAGATGGCGAACGCGCGCGCGGCGACCTGAAAGCCGCCTGCCCCAAAAAAGTTCCAAGGCGCTTAAACCTTTCTCAACTCTCCGCACCTACACCAGCATCTGTTGGCCCGGTCTACCGGTCCGACCGGGAACTGAAGCAACCACCACTGGAGACCGGACATGAAGTCGATCCGCAATTTCATCAAAAATTCGAAGGGCGCGACCGCCATCGAATATGGCCTGATCGCAGCACTCATCGCCGTTGCCGCGATTGCCGCGATGCAGGGCCTGGGCAACCAGCTGAAGACCACGTTCACGAACGTGTCGTCGAACATGAAGGCTACGTAAGCTTCTTACGATACCCCTCTAAAAATCGGGCGGCGGACCTTTCGGTTCGCCGCCCTTTTTTGTGAGATTGGCCGGGGACGCTTACAGCCGCCCCATCGCCAGGAATTTCTCGCGCCGCCCGCGCCGTAACTGCACCGGGTCCTGGCCGTCGAGTCGCGACAGCGCCTCCGCGATCGCATCGCCAAGCGCGCGGATCGCAGCGGTCGGCTCGCGTTGTGCCCCGCCGAGCGGCTCGGGCACGATCGTGTCGATCACGCCGAGGCTCTTGAGATCCTGCGCGGTGACCCTCATCGCTTCGGCCGCATCGGCGGCCTTGTCGGCGGTGCGCCACAGGATCGAGGCGCAGCCCTCCGGCGAGATCACCGAATACACGGCGTGTTCGAACATCAGCACCGCATTGCCCGCCGCCAGCGCGATCGCGCCGCCGGACCCGCCCTCGCCGACGATCGCCGCGACCAGCGGGACGCCGAGCGAAAGGCAGGTTTCGGTCGAGCGCGCAATCGCCTCAGCCTGACCGCGCTCCTCGGCCTGCACGCCGGGAAAGGCACCCGAAGTGTCGACCAGCGTCACCACCGGCAGCCCGAAACGCTCGGCCAGCTGCATCAAACGGATCGCCTTGCGATAGCCCTCGGGCTTGCCCATACCGAAATTGTGGCGCAGCCGGCTCGCGGTATCGTCACCCTTCTCATGCCCGATCACGACCACGCGCCGCCCGCGAAAGGTCGCGAACCCGCCCAGGATCGCCTGATCATCGCCAAATGCGCGGTCGCCGGCCAGCAGCATGAAATCGTCGAACAACCCGGCGACATAGTTTTTGAAGTGCGGCCGCTCGCCGTGGCGCGCCACTTGCGTCTTCTGCCACGGGGTCAGCCGCGCATAGGTATCGCGCAGCAATTTGTCGGATTTCGCCTGCAACCGCGAAACCTCGGGGGCGAGATCGACCGATCCCTCGGCGGCGGTTTCGCGCAGTTCATCGATCCTGCCTTGCAGCTCGGCGATCGGTTTTTCAAAGTCGAGAAAGCTTGCCATTATGCGTCGCACAGCCCTGTTCCCGTTCGTGCTGAGCTTGTCGAAGCACTGCCCTCCTCGAATCGAGACGATCGCAAGCGGACAACGACCCTTCGACGGGGCTCAGGGCGAACGGATGTGAGCGCGGCGCTCTATGCTCCGCGCTTCTTCGCGTCAACGCGTGCCGTGGCTTCGGCCAACGGATGACGGGCATTGACCAGTTCGACCAGTCGGCTCGCATCGACATGCGTGTAGATTTCGGTCGTTGCGATATCGGCATGGCCCAGCATCGCCTGCAACGCGCGCAAATCCGCGCCGCCAGCCAGCAAATGCGTGGCGAAGGCATGGCGCAGCACGTGCGGACTGACGCGTTCAGGCGGGATTCCCGCCTCGGCCGCAAGCCCCTTGAGCAATTGATAGAGCCGAATCCGGCTGAGATGCGTCTTGCCGGAGGGAAACAGCCACGGGTTATCCGCCGGCACCTCCGCGCGCCACAGCGCCACCGCCGCCCGCGCCCGGTCCGACAGCGGTACCAGTCGCTCGGTTCCGCCCTTGCCGCGCAGGATCAGATAGGGGCGGTCAGGCGCAATCGCGCGGAGCGGCAACGACACAAGCTCGGTCGCGCGCAACCCCGATCCGTAGAGCAATTCGACCAGCGCCGACAGCCGCAGATCGTTGGGATCGGGCGGGTCCCGGGCGATTCGCGCGTCGATCGCAACAAACAGCCGGTCCATGTCGGCGTGATCGAGCACCTTGGGCAAAGCGCGCGATGCGCCCGGCCTCGGCAGCGCCGCGCCCGGATCGTCCCCCCGCAGCCCTTCATCGGCCAGAAACGCGAAAAAGCGCCGCAGCGCCGCGGATTTGCGAGCAACGCTCGACTTCGACAGCGCCAGCCACTCCGCACTCAACCGCGTCAGATCATCCCCCCCAGCGCTGCTCAGCCGCCCATGAAGGAAGTCCGAGGCGAGCGCGAGATCGCTGCGATACGCGTTGATCGTGTTCTTCGCCGCCCCGGCTTCCGCCGCCATCATCTCCAGGAAACGGTCGATCAACGCGCGATCCTCGCTCGCGGGCGCAACCTCGCTCAACGGTCGAGCGACATCCGGCTGATCGCCTCGACCGCGACCATCCGCGCCTCGCCCGGCATCCCGACGGCGCGCAAGGCCGTGCAAACGTGGTACACGGTCTCGGGCGATACGCCGCGCCAGCGTTGGGTCTGCATTCCGATCGCGGCGAGCAGTACGACCGTCCCCGGCTCCTGATCCCGCGCCGCCTGCTTGATCGCCCGAACCCAACTGTCCTCGTAGCCAACACGCACGCCGAGCGACCGCGCCTCGCTTTCGATGTCGGCCGCGCTCATCCGCCCGGTCCCCGCCGCGCCGGCAAAGAACAGGCGCAGCTTGCGGCCCTCCGGGTCGTTCGTACCCGAATAGGCCCCGATCTCGCCAGCGCTCAGCGCCGGTGCCACCGGATCGACCAGCGTCAGCATCGCCCAGGCATCGCTGCCGCGCGCGGCCGCATCGCGCCAGCGCAACGCGCGGGGATCAAAGCCGACGCTGAGCATCGACGCGACCAGCCGATCGACATCCGGGTCCTTCAGCGTCGTCGGAATGCGCGCCGCCGCCCCCGCGGTCAGCACCAGCCGGCCGTAGCGCGCCTCATAGCCCTTGGGCTCGTCCCACAGCCGCTTCAGCGCATCCGCGCGCGCGGACGCGTCGGCTCCTTCATAGGCGGCGCGCAGATCGCGGGCGATGCCGATCTCGGCCAGCGATTGATCGTCTTCGCCCTCGATCGCACTGTAAAGATCGACCAGCGCCGCGCCCGACAGGATGCCACGCGCCGCCGCCAGCTCCGCGACGCGCGCCCGCACATGCGGCTCGAGCGCAGGGGACAGCGCCCGCCACCCCTGCACCGCTGGTGTCGTCGTCGCCAGCAACGCATCCGGAATCTCAACGCCGGTCGCCGTGGCGAGGCCATAGCGCCACGCGGTCAATTGGCTGACGTTATCCCACTCGATCGTGACCGCCTGACGACCGCCCTGCCCGGTGCCGGCAACCTTCTGCGCCAGCAGCAGATCGACCCCACCGGCCAGGCCAGAGCGGCGCGCCGCGCTGATCATCGGCTGCGCGCGCGCGCCCATGCCGGACAGGCCGGTGCACATCGCCTGCGCCAACACCCAGCCGCGTTCGCGCTTCAGTGCAGCACCCGCCTCGACCATCGGGCACAAGGCCGCCGGGTCGCCCGTCGCAAGCGCCGCCTGCATCGCCGCCTCGAACAGCTTGGGCGTGTAATCCTCGCTGTCGACCGCTTGCGCCATCGCGCGCGCCGCGACCGATTCGCCCATCCGCGTCAGCAACCATGACCGCTCGGCCGCGAAATCCGCCCCGTTCACACTGCGCGGCGTATCGACCCGCGCCAGCAGCGCGCGACGCAGCGCGATTGAAACCCAACGCGAGGCGATCGGCGCGCGCAGGCGCTGCATCAAGATTTCGAGATAGCGCCCGTCGGCGCGCCCAAAGGCACGCGGCCCCATCGCGCCTTCGGCAGGCCCGGCAGCACCCACCCGGTCGAGCGATCGGCGGGCATAATCGGGCATGTCGGCGCGCACGAAGGCGGCGAAATCGGTCGGCGCGGGTGGCGTCGCCACGGCGGTCGGCGTTGCGTCCGGCGTCGGCGCGGTGAGCGGTGCCTCGATCGCGCCGGGGAGCGTCGCGGCAGGCGCTTGCGGCGCGGCGACGGTCGGCTGCGCCACCGGGGCTGGCGTCGTCGGGCGTGGACGCGGGGCCTGCGTCGGCGCTGGCGTCGGCTCGCCAAAGCCCGGCGGCAGAATCGATTCGGGCCGGTCCTGCCCCATTGCCGGACCCAGCGCCGGAATCGCCAGGCCCGCCGCCGCGATCAGCGGCAGCGCGGCGAACGCGATGTTATTTCTGGAGATTCGCAACCGGCACGGCCTTTTCGACATGCTTCAGTGGCTTTTCGCGGGCAATCGAAGACAGCCCGAACAGAACGCCCGCCAGCACGACGACCACGACAAGGACCAGCACGAGCAATCGGGACATAAGCGAGGGACCTGTTACAAAACAATATGGGGCAACGCCCGCACAGGCCTTTTGCCCGAGACGCGCCTGCGCTGTATAGCCCCGACCTCAATGATGCAAAGCCCTGCCGCCCCACAACCCGAAACACCGCGCTGGACCGGTCAACCGATCGTGCTGGTCGGCCTCATGGGCGCGGGCAAATCGACCGTCGGACGCCGCCTGGCGGCGCGCCTCGGACTGCCCTTCGTCGATGCCGATACGGAGATCGAAGTCGCAGCCGGCATGTCGATCCCCGACATTTTCGAACGCTTCGGCGAACCCTATTTCCGCGATGGCGAACGCCGCGTGATCGCGCGGTTGATGAACGGCGAAAAGCGGGTGATCGCTACCGGCGGCGGTGCATTCGTCGATCCCGAGACGCGCGCGGCGATCCTGGCGCGCGGGTTTGCGGTCTGGCTGGACGCCAAGCCTGCGGTGCTCGCCGACCGCGTTTCGCGCCGCGACACCCGCCCCTTGCTGCGCGGGCGTGATCCGCTCGCGGTGCTTGAGGAACTGGCGCGGGTGCGGAACCCATATTACGCGCTGGCCCCCTTACGCGTCTCCAGCCAGCGCGCGCCGCATGACGCGACCGTGAACACCATCCTGAAAGCACTCGGCCAGCTATGACGACGATTCCGGTTTCGCTGGGTGCGCGCAGTTACGATGTCGTGATCGAGGCGGGCTTGCTCTCCCGCGCAGCCGACTGGCTCGCACCCTTGTCGCGCGGTCGGACGATGGCGATCGTCACCGACGATAATGTCCTGCCGCACCTCGCCACACTGCAATCCGCGCTGACCGCCGCGGGGGTCGCCAGCGAAGCGATCGTGTCGCCGCCGGGCGAATCGACCAAGAGCTGGGCCCAACTGGAAGCGCTGACCGACCGGCTGCTCAATCTCGGCGTCGAGCGCGGCGATCATGTCGTGGCACTCGGCGGCGGGGTGATCGGCGATCTGGTCGGCTTTGCGTGCAGTATCCTGAAGCGTGGCTGCGGCTTTGTGCAGATCCCGACGACGCTGCTCGCCCAAGTCGATTCGTCGGTCGGCGGCAAGACTGCGATCAATTCCCGTGCGGGCAAGAATCTGATCGGCGCGTTCCACCAACCGGCCTTGGTGCTGATCGACCCGCAAGTGCTCGACACGCTGCCGGTACGGCAAGTCCGCGCAGGCTATGCCGAAGTCGTCAAATACGGCCTGATCGACGATCCCGCTTTCTTCGATTGGTGCGAGGCGAACGCCGCCGCGCTGATCGCGGGCGACCCGGCGGCGCGTGAATATGCCATCGCCCATTCGGTCGCCGCCAAGGCGCGCATCGTCGCGGAGGACGAGCGCGAGACGACCGGCGCGCGGGCTTTGCTCAACCTTGGCCACACCTTCGGCCACGCGCTGGAGGCGGAAGCGGGCTTTTCCGACCGGCTGCTGCACGGCGAGGCGGTTGCGGCGGGCATGGCGCAGGCCTTCGCTTACTCTGCAGCTCACGGCTTGGCCCCGGCGGCCGACGCCGAGCGCGTCGCGGCGCATCTGCGGAGCGTCGGCCTGCCCGATGGCGCGGCGGCGGCGGGGATCGAAGCCGATGGCGAGACGCTGGTCGCGCACATGCTCCACGACAAGAAGATGGATGCGGGCACCCTGCCCTTTCTGCTGGCGCGCGGGATCGGGCGGACCTTCCTCGACAAATCGGTCGATCTGGCCGACGTGCGCGCCTTTCTCGACCGCTGAGCTAGGCCGCGCGAATCGACAGTCGGTCGATCGCCGCCTGCAACGCGTCGATCTTCGCGTGCAGTCCCTCGATCTGAATCTCGGCCCGGACGTTGGTTTCGTAGTCAAGCCGTGCGTCGAGCCGGTCCTTGGCCGATTGCCGGTTCTGGCTCATCATGATGATCGGGGCCTGCAGCGCGGCGACCATCGACAGCATCAGATTGAGAAAGATGAAGGGGAACGGATCGAACGCGCGGGCACCCAGCGCGAGCGTATTGAGCGCGCCCCACCCTAGCAGAAACACCGAAAAGGCGATGATGAAGCCCCACGACCCGCCGACCGCCGCAACGCGGTCGGCCAGACGTTCGCCGAAGGTCGAGCGTTCATCGAACACCAGATTGGGGTCGCGCGCGGCCGGGCCACGGCGCAGATCGTGGAGGAAACGGAGTGCATTCATCGGCTCACCTTTCGGGTGCGACCGCGCCGGTCAGGCGGTCGCGGGTGGCCGATCCGACGATCAGCGTTGCGCGAACAGCCCTTGCGGCGCGGTCAATCGACTATGATCGTTGCTGGACATGATCCCCGACATGGGAAAGGAACGGAACGCGCCGGGCGATGCCGGTGCGGGCGCGAGATGGCAATGGCGGGCGGCGATTTCAAATGAAGAATGCGTCATCGAAGACCGTCGCCAAGGCCAACCTCCCGAGCAAGATGTGTCCGGTGTGCCAGCGCCCCTTCGCCTGGCGCAAGAAATGGGCACGCGATTGGGAGAATGTGGTCTACTGCTCCGACCGGTGCCGCAAGACCGGGCTGTAGCGTGTT
The DNA here is from genome assembly GCF_044881195.1 of Sphingomonas sp. MMS24-J45. Classification (GTDB taxonomy): domain Bacteria; phylum Pseudomonadota; class Alphaproteobacteria; order Sphingomonadales; family Sphingomonadaceae; genus Sphingomonas. The sequence continues at coordinate 351,475 of NZ_CP173255.1, forward strand.
GGATATGCCTGTTTTTGTGGCTAAAGTCACAGAGAGTCGCACCATCGCGGGTGTTTTCATGGCTCTAGCGGCAGGTTGATTTCGACCGGTTGGAAGAGCGGGCCAGGAGGATGACAGGCTGGCGCACTGTAGGAAAGCGCGGATGGCGAGAATGGTGGTTAGCTCCCATGATGGTAGACAGAAGCGCTGGCTTTTCGCAGTACGCACCGATGACAAAGATCGCTGCAGTGTATGAGCGCAAGGGAGCGCTGTTCGTCGTAGCGAGCCACCGGACAATAGCGGGCTTTTGGATCGATGACGAACACGTTGATCGATTCGATGCGCCGACGCATGAAGAGTTAGGTCAAGCTATTGAAGCGGCTTTGGCTCGCTCTTCGAACGGTGTCCCTATACCACCGCCTACGGTGCAGCTAGACAAGCCGCTGCTGCTGGCGGCGGGAGTTGGTTCATGGGCGACGTTCATGAAGCTGTCCAAACGCGTCACTGTTTCGCTCGACGGCGACGTTCTCAACATCACTTCACACACCAACCTCGGCAGCCAAGGTGGGTTTGAAGAGCGATCATCAATCGAAGCACCATCGTCGACGCCCTCTTCGACACTGGGCGAAAAAGTTGCGGGATTACTCGCGGTCTCTGCGTAGCGCCATGTACGCAATTGCGGCCGAAGCAGCCGTCAAACCGCTCGCCCGGCCCAAGCCAACCACAGCCACCCCGCAATCAACATCGCCCCGCCGATCGGCGTGATCGCGCCGAACCAGCGTGGCGCACCCAGCGCCATTAAATACAGCGTGCCCGCAAAGAGCGCGCCGCCGCCGATGAACAGCCACGCCGACCCCCGCGCCTCCATCCGCAGCGCGACCAGCGCGGCGACCGCGTGGATCAACTGATAATGCGCGCCGGTCTTGAGCCATTCCTGCGCCTGACCGCTCGCGCCATGCGCGCCGAAAGCGCCCGCGCCCACCGCGATCGCGCCCGACAGCGCCGCCAAAATCGCGATCCAGTTCATCCCGTTTGCTCCCCGGCCAAGCCATCCCGTGCGCTTTGGTCGATCACGACCTTGCGCGCCGCACGCAGATCACCGGCCTCGACTTGCGCGCGCAGCCGTTCCTTGTCGCGGCGTCGATAGGTGTCTTCGGTGTGATCGATCTCGGCCTGGTCGACGCCGATGCTTTCCAGCGCCAACCGCCCCATCTTCACCGCCGATTCCAGCACTTCGCGCACGACGCCGTCGAGCGGCGCGCCCTTCAGCTTGATCACCGCGCGCCGGTCATAGGCCCGCACAAAGATCGAGGCCTGCGGGAAGGCCTTGTGCACACCCTGGATAAGATCCGGCGAAAGCTGGTCGCCGTCCATGCAGAAGAGGATCAGCTCTGCCTCCGCCGCCCCCGCCTGACGCAGCAGATCCATCCGCGTGCCGTCGCCATAATAGACCTTGGCACCAAATTCGGAGGCTACGTCGATCATCTCGATATCGGTGTCGATCAGCGTGACCGGCACCCCTTGCGCATTGAGCATCTGCGCCACCGTCTGGCCAAAGCGCCCGTAGCCGACGATCAGCGCATTGGCCCCATCCGCCTTGGGGCCTTCGCGGTCGCCCTGCTTGATCGGCTCCTCGCGGATGCGGCGCGTGATCATCATCAGGAACGGCGTCGTGACCATCGACAGCGTGACGATCGCGCCAAACAGGCTGGCGGCCTCGGGTTCGATCAGCATCGCGCGCTGCGCCTGCGCGAACAAGACGAAGCCGAATTCGCCGCCCTGGCTTAGCAACAGGCCAAGCGCGAGCGCAGCGCGCCAGCTCATCTTGAACGCGACGCCGATCCCGAAGATGATCACCGCCTTGGTCGCGATCAGCGCGAGCGCCATGCCGATCACAAACAGCGGCCGCTCCGCAATCGCGCCCAGATCGAGCATCATGCCGACCGCGACGAAGAACAGCCCGAGCAGGATCGATCGGAACGGCTCGACATCGGCCTCGAGCTCATGCCGATACGGGCTGTCGGCCAGCATCACGCCCGCGACGAACGCGCCGAGTGCGGTGGACAGGCCCAGCGCCTCCATCACCGCCGCCGCCGCCACGACGGTGAAAAGGGCTGCAAAGACGAACATCTCGCGCTCGCCGAGATTGCCGATGACACGGAACATCGGCCGCAGCAGGAAACGCCCAGCAAGCACCAGGCCGACGATCGCGGCGACGGTGTAGAGGAACAGCAGCCAGCCCGGCGGGCCGTTCGCGTCGGCGGGATTGCGCGAGAGCACCGCGACCAGCGTGATCAGCGGTACGATCGACAGATCCTGGAACAGCAGGATCGAAAAGGCGCGTTCCCCAAAGGGCGTGCGCAAGCGCCCCGCCGACTGCAGCATCGGCAGCACCTGCGCGGTGGAGGACAGAGCAAGCGGCAAGCCGAGCACCAGGGCCGCCGATAGCGAGAACCGCGCCGAGGCGACGAGAGCGGTGACCGCCAGCCCGCACAGCAGGACCTGCAACAGGCCCAGGCCGAAAATCTCTTTTTTCAGCGCCCATAGTCGTGTCGGATTGAGCTCCAGCCCAACGATGAACAGCAGCAGCGTAATGCCGAGTTCGGCCACGCCGATCATCGATTCGGCATCGCCCACCAAATGCAGCACGTGCGGCCCGACCACCGCGCCGGCGACGAGATAGCCGAGCGTGGCGCCGAGACCGAGTCGGCGGAAGAGAAGAACGAAAACAAGGGCGAAACCGCCGAGGACGACACCGTCGCGCAGCAGCGATTCGCTCATGCGGGCGCCTTTGCGGCAGCGGTGGCGGCGGCTTCGGCGGCGGCTTCGAAGGCAAGCCGGATCGAGGCGTGGCGCGCGCTATGCGGCAATGCCGGGGTGAACAGCGCGAAGCCGGGCCAATCGGGCAGCGGCCCCTCCCCGCCGAGCCACGCGGCAAGTTCGTCGCGCGCGGTGGCGATCTCGTCTGCGGTCTTGCCGATCACTGCGGCACCAAGAAGCGACGACGATGCCTGTCCGAGCGCACAGGCGCGCACCAGCATCCCGACCTCGGCCACACGCCCGTCGGCATCGGTGTTGACGTCCACCGTCACGCGGCTGCCGCAGATCGGCGAACGCTTTTCGGCGCTGCCCATCGGGTCGGCCAGGCGCTGCTGATGCGGGATCGTCGCCGCCAGCCGGAGAATCTCGGTATTGTAGAGGGGCGCGTTCATAGGGCCGATGTAGGGCACGCGACGGGAGTTCGCATCCCCCAATTCGTCACCCCATACATGTTCTCCCCTCCCTGAAAGGGAGGGGTCGGGGGTGGGTTGGTATGAGGCGGGTGCTGCGATCCGATAACGGGCCGACCCACCCCCAGCCCCTCCCTGTCAGGGAGGGGAGGAAGAAGATGAATCACTTGAGGACTCGCTCGCCCGCGCCTTCTCCGCATCCCGGAACACCGGTTCGCCCTTGCGGCGGCGGTCGACGAAATCGGCGATCGCGGCGCTAGTTTCGTTGAGCAAGGGGTAACAGCGCGCCGAGGTCAGCCATTCCGGTCGATGCGTGGGTCCGCCGCGCATCGTGTCGGTCATCAGCACGACGAGCAGGAAAGCCAGGCTGGCGAGGATCAGGCCTTTAAGCGCGCCGAAGCCGAAGCCGAGCGCGCGATCGACCGGGCCGAGGATCGAATCGCGCGTGCGCGCGCCGATCGCATTGGCAACCGCGCGCCCGGCGAAATAGGTCCCGCCCGACAGGATTGCGAAGGCGAGCACCGCCGCGCCGGTGGTCGTGCCCACCACGCCGGTCAGCGCGTGGGTCAGCGGCACATGGAACAGCTTCAGCGCGAAGACGATCGCCACCCAGGCGAACAGCGAGAGCACTTCGGTGACGAACCCGCGCATGATCCCCAGCGTCGCCGCGCCCCCGACGGCAAGCAGAACGAGGATGTCGAGCGCGGTGAGGTTCATGCGCGCCGACCTACGATGGCGGCCATGCCCTGTCGAGATGTCCGCACAGTGGCACCGGAAGGTGCCGCCGCTGGGCGGCGCAGTCGCTTAAGACGGGCCGAAGTATACCGGCACGCCACTACGAAACGATCCCGCCTCAACCGGATAGACGCCTTTTGCCGTCTCATCGACGAGCGAGTGAATAACGGTCGGGGTGGTCCAGACGCGCTTCGGCGTGGAAGGCGCTGCCAGAGGAGCGACGGTATCCGATCGAACTTTTTTCATGAAATTTCCCTGCTCCATCTACACGCAGCGGGGGTAAACATTTGAAACTATTAAACAAGTCCGATGCGGCCCTATTATCCGCACATCTCACCGAGGCAGCTTCTTTCCCTTTCGCCGGCTCGTGAGGTGGAAATGGTTCCCCCGATCACACCGGTACGGCAGTAGAACGGCATCCCCAACGACTGCCTCACACGCCTCCGCCGCGCTCGCGAAGGCTCGCTTGCGGCGGCACACGCTCAGCCGCGTGCGGATGATCAACGCCCGAGCATGTAATCGACGAAGCCGCCGAGCGCCTTGAACCCGGTCAGCGTCAGGCCGCTCTTGTCGTCGGCCACCGCCGCGGGGACGATCGCGCGTTCGAACCCCAGCTTGCCCGCCTCCTTCAACCGCAGCGGGCCATGCGCCACCGCGCGGATTTCGCCGGACAGCGCAAGCTCGCCGAACACCACCGCATCCGCCGCCACCGGGCGTTCCGACAGCGCGGAGATCAGCGCCGCCGCCACCGCCAGATCGGCGGCGGGATCGGCGACGCGATACCCGCCGGCGATGTTGAGATAGACTTCGCACGCCGAGAAACTGAGCCCGCAGCGTGCCTCCAGCACCGCAAGCACCATCGCGAGCCGCCCGCTGTCCCACCCGACCACCGCGCGGCGCGGCGTCGCCCCGCTCGCCAGCCGGACGACCAGCGCCTGGATTTCGACCAGCACCGGCCGCGTGCCCTCCAGCGCGGGGAAAACGGTGGTGCCGGTCACGCCATCCTCGCGCTGAGTCAGGAATAGTGCGCTTGGGTTAGCGACCTCGGCCAACCCTTCCGCCTCCATCGCGAACACGCCGATCTCGTCGGTGCCGCCGAAACGATTCTTGATCGCGCGCAGGATGCGATATTGGTGGCTGCGCTCGCCCTCGAAGCTCAGCACCGTATCGACCATATGTTCGAGCACGCGCGGCCCCGCGATGCTGCCATCCTTTGTCACGTGGCCGACCAGCACGACCGCAGTGCCGCGTTCCTTGGCAAAGCGGATCAGTTCCTGCGCCGATGCGCGCACCTGACTGACCGTCCCCGGCGCGCCCTCGATCAGATCGCTGTGCATCGTCTGGATCGAATCGATCACCAGCAAGGCAGGAGGTGTCCCCTGCCCCAGGGTCGTCAGGATATCGCGCGTCGAGGTGGCCGAGGCGAGCATGACCGGCGCATGGCCCAGCCCTAGCCGCCGCGCGCGCAGCCGGACCTGATCCGCCGCTTCCTCGCCCGAGACATAGGCCACCGGCAGTCCCGCCAGCGCCATCTTCGCCGCCGCCTGTAACAGCAAGGTTGATTTGCCGATGCCGGGGTCGCCGCCAATCAGCGTCGCCGACCCCTCGACGAACCCGCCACCGAGCGCGCGGTCGAACTCCGCGATGCCGGAAGGCAACCGCTCGGGCAGGCTGATCTCGGCATCCAGCGTGACGAGCTGCATCGTCCGCCCGCCGGTCTGAAGGTTATGCTTGGCCTGGAACGGCGTGACAGTCGCGCCCGCATCCTCGACCATGGTGTTCCATTCGGCGCAGTCGGCACACTGCCCCTGCCACCGGTGCGACACCGATCCGCAAGCCTGACAGACGTAGCGCTTTTGAGGTTTGGCCATGCAGGCACCTTATCGCGCATGGAACGATAGGGGAACAAATTTCGCAATCATCGCTTGCCAAGGCAGCAAGGTACGAGATTTCCTCATTTTTTCCTGGAAACCGCGCGCAAACTTTATGCCGTCTTTACCAAAAGCAACCGAAACTCAGAGAAAGCAGGGAGTTAAGAGATGCAGCGTATCGTTTACATCAGCACCGCTCGACAAATGCTCGCGAACCGCGACCTCGTCGACATCCTCGCCACCTCGCGCCGCAATAATCGGGCAGCGGGTGTGACAGGTTTGCTGATTACCGGCGGCCGACATTTCCTGCAGACGCTCGAGGGGCCCGATCAGGCGGTGCACACCGTGTTCCGCCGGATCGAACAGGACCCCCGGCACTTCGCCATCGTCACGCTGTCGCGTACCGCGATCGAGCGGAGAACCTTCGGCGATTGGGACATGGGCCATTGCGACGGCGGTGCGACCGGATCGGCCGACAACACTGCGCAAACGATTGCGCGGCTGCTCGCCCCGATCGAGGATCGCACGATGCGCGCCTATTTCGAAGGCTTTACGCAAATGCACGTCACCGCCTGATCGTGCGTTAGCCGCCCGACAGCTCCGACCCGCGCTTCAGCGCCTTTCCGCCGTCCTCCTGCTCGACCAGATAGGCGGGATTGTCCTTGGTCCCGACCTTCACGATCTTGCTGCCCTTGATCGTGCGCTGCACGCGGCGGTCGAAGCGTTCGGTCACCTTGCCGTGCGCGGTGCCGTTGCCCCAATGCCAACTGACCTTCTGGCCGGTGCGAAAACTGTTCGACATCGCGTCTCTCCCTTGCTGACGCCGCTCAACGAGCATGCAGGGAGCGCCGTTCCATACTCCGCGCCGACACCCGCGCGCCGGGGAGATAGCCATGCGCCCTTCGCTTCGCTATGCCGCGCCCGATGCAACCTTCCGACCTCCGCGTGGCGCTGTTCAGCGGCAACTATAATTACACGCGCGACGGCGCGAACCAGACGCTCAACCTGATGGTCGGCCACCTCCTCAGCCGCGGGGTAAAGGTGCGGATTTATGCGCCGACCAGCCGGACGCCCGCCTTTCCACCGACCGGCGATCTGATCAGCGCGCCGTCGATCAAGATCCCCTTGCGCGGCGAATACAAACTGACGCGCGGCATGGGGAACCGCGTGCGGCGCGATCTCGATGCCTTCGCGCCCAACATGATCCATGTCTCCGCACCCGACCGGCTTGGGCACAAGGCACTGAACTATGCCGAGGCGCATGGCATCGCGAGCGTCGCTTCCTACCATACGCGCTTCGAGACCTATATGCAGTATTACGGGCTCAGTTTCCTGGTCGGCCCGATGATCAACATCCAGAAGCGTTTCTACAGCCGGGTCGATGAAGTGCTCGCCCCCAGCCAGATGATGGGCGAAATCCTGCACGATTGGGGCGTGCCGACGCCGGTCACACGCTGGTCGCGCGGCGTGAACCATGATCGCTTCAACCCCGGTCGGCGTGATCTGGCGTGGCGGCGGAGCCTCGGCATCGGCGATGACGAGATCGTCGTCGGCTTCCTCGGGCGGCTGGTCAAGGAAAAGGGTCTCGACGTCTTCGCGCAGGTTATGCGGGCGCTGGCCGCGCGCGGCGTGAAGCACCGCACCTTCGTGATCGGCGAAGGCCCGGCCAAAGACTGGTTCGCGCAGCAGGTGCCCGATGCCGTGTTCGCTGGCTTCCTCACCGGCGACGATCTTGGCCGCGCGGTCGCGTCGATGGACGTGTTCTTCAACCCCAGCGTCACCGAGACCTTTGGCAACGTGACACTGGAGGCGATGGCGGCAGGCGTACCGGTGGTGGCGGCGCGCGCAAGCGGCGCGGTCGGGCTGATCGAAGACGGCGTTACCGGACTGATCGTCCCGCCGACCGATATTTCGGGCTATGCCGATGCGCTGCAACGCTTTTGCGAGGACGATGCGTTTCGCGCCGCAGCAGGGGCGGCCGGCCATGCCGAGGCCGACACTTATCAATGGGACCGGATCAACCAGGTCGTGCTGGATACCTACCTGCGGGTGCTGGAGCGGCACGCGTCCGCCAGCTGAGCGTCGTGCTCCTGCGCAGGCAGGAGCCCTGGGATCGCGTGCAGCGTTTCGTTACCCCGGGCTCCTGCCTCCGCAGGAGCACGACAGTTGGTCTTCAACCCGCCGCCGCCCAACCATACACCAGCGGCGCCTCGCGAAACGCGAAGCGGTCGACATGGCGCTGCACGGCGCCTTTCAACCCCTCCAGTTGCTCCGCCGAGGTCGCGTCGATCCGCACCTCCAGCACATCGGGATGCGCATCGAACGTCACCGTGGCATCGCCGGGGTGGTTGGCCCCGCGCGCATCCTTGGGAAACACGATCGTGCCGTGCTCCGGCGTAAAGCTGACCGCGAGGTTATGCTCCCAATGCTTGCACGTCTGCTGAAGGTATTTGCTGGCCGATTGCGTCGGCACGCGGGCAATGGCGCTGAACATCACAACCGCTCGATCTTCTGCGCGGCTTCGTCGATCAGCGCGACGATGTCGTGCAGCGTTTCCCTCGGCACATCCTCATGCCGCAATCGGTGGATCAACACTTCGCGCAAGTTACCCATCGCGCGGCGGACCGACGCACTGTCGGTCCGGGCGCGTTCGGCCCCGACATCGGCAAGCCGCGCCATCAACGCTTCGACCTGCTCGGCATTTTCGGCGAGATGCGCGGTGCCCGCATCGGTGACGGCGAACAGCTTCTTCGACCCCTCGGCCTGGCGCGCCTCGATCAGGCCCATGTCGTCGAGCAGCGTCAGCGTCGGATAGACCACGCCGGGCGACGGCGCATAGGCCCCGCCGGTCAGTTCCTCGACTTGGCGGATCACATCATAGCCGTGGCGCGGCTCGTCGGCGATCAGCTTCAAGAGCACGAGCCGCAGCTCGCCACCGTCGAACATCCGCCGCCCGCGTGGGCCACCGCGACCGCCGCCATCGCGCCCCTCGTCGTCGCGGCCACGGCCACGACCGAAACCGTGGGAGCGGAAACCGCCGCGCATCATGCCCATCCGGCCTGGATGGCAGCCGCGGCCGCCTCTTTCTACGAATACAAACATATCGTTCCTTTCTGTATCACGATGGCGCTGAGATATATCTTAGCGCGAAAGAGTCAAGATATATCTTTGTTACGTTTCGCCGGGGTGGTTAGTTTTGGTCCCCACTGGCCCCCCGCCCCCACACCCCCTATCTCTCGTGAATGGCCGACCTTTTCGCGACCTTAGATCCCCCCGCACCCGACGCGCCGAGCGACACCGCGCCGCTCGCCGACCGGCTGCGCCCGACGACGCTCGCCGAGGTGGTCGGGCAGGATCACATCACCGGCCCCGAAGGCGCGATCGGGCGGATGGTGGCGGCGGGACGGCTGTCCTCGATGATCCTGTGGGGCCCGCCCGGCACCGGCAAGACGACGATCGCGCGGCTGCTCGCCGATGCGGTGGGCCTGCGCTTCATGGCGATTTCGGCGGTGTTCTCCGGCGTCGCCGACCTCAAGAAAGCCTTTGCCGAGGCGCGCGAGCATGCCCGGATCGGCAAGCGCACCCTGTTGTTCGTGGACGAAATCCACCGCTTCAACCGCGCGCAGCAGGATGGTTTCCTGCCCTATGTCGAGAATGGCACCGTGACGCTGGTCGGCGCGACCACCGAGAACCCCTCGTTTGAACTGAACGCCGCCGTGCTCAGCCGCGCGCAGGTGCTGATCCTGCATCGGCTCGACGCGGCGGCACTGGGGCAATTGCTCGACCGGGCCGAGGCGGTCGAGGGTCGCCCCCTCCCCCTCACCCCCGATGCGCGTAGCGCGATGATCGCCAGCGCCGACGGTGACGGGCGCTTCCTGCTCAATCAGGCGGAGACGCTGTTCGCGGTCAACCTGCCCGAACCGCTCGATCCGGCCGGGCTATCGGTCTTCCTGCAACGCCGCGTCGCGGTGTACGACAAGGACCGCGAGGGGCATTACAACCTCATCAGCGCGCTGCACAAAGCGGTGCGCGGATCGGACCCGCAGGCCGCGCTCTATTATCTCGCCCGGATGCTGACCGCAGGCGAAGAGCCGCTGTACCTGCTACGCCGCATGGTGCGGATGGCGGTGGAGGATATCGGGCTCGCCAATTCCAACGCACTGGTGCAATGCCTCGCCGCCAAGGATGCCTATGACTTCCTGGGCAGTCCAGAGGGCGAACTGGCACTCGCGCAGGCGTGCCTCTACCTCGCCACCGCGCCCAAATCGAATGCCGCATACAAGGCACAGAAAGCAGCCTGGAAATCGGCGCGCGAGACGGGATCGCTGATGCCGCCGGAAAACATTCTCAACGCGCCGACCAAGCTGATGAAGGACATCGGCTACGGCAAGGGCTATGCCTACGATCACGACACCGCCGAGGGCTTTTCGGGCGCGAACTATTGGCCGGCCGAAATGGAGCCGCAGACCTTCTACACCCCGACCGACCGCGGCATGGAGAAACGCATCGCCGAACGCATGGCGTGGTGGGCAAGCTTGAAGGGGGACTCATGAAGGCTTGGGATGACGTTGCCGCCTTCGCGCTAACCCTGCCGGATACCGTCGCCGCGACGCATTATGGCGGCCCGGCGATCAAGGTCGCGTCAAACGGGCGCGCGTTCCTGTCGCCGTCGCGCGAGGCGGATTCCTTCACGCTGACGATCGACGCGGCGACCAAGGACATGCTGATCGAAACCGATCCCAACACCTTCTGGCAAACGTCGCATTACGAAGGGTGGCCCGCGCTGCTCGTCCGCTACGCCAGCGCCGATCCCGAGCGCGTCCGCGCGATGGTCGAACGCGCGCGCGATCAGGCCGCAGCGCGTAAACCCGCCAAACCGCGCAGCAAGGCGTGACGACCCCCTCTGCGCCGGGCCACTTCACCCGTTTCGCTGCGATCGACTGGTCGGGCGCGAAGGGCGTACGGCACCCCGGCATTGCGCTCGCGGTATGCGATGCTGGCGATGCCGCGCCAATGCTCGTCGACCCACCCCATCGCGCGTGGTCGCGCAGCGAAATCCTGCACTGGCTGCGTACGCGGGCCGATGAACCGATGCTGGTCGGCTTCGATTTCAGCTTCGCCCCGCCGCATGTCCGCCGTGGCGCGTACCTTCCTGGCGAGGCCTCGCCGGATACGGCACGCGCCTTTTGGGGCTATGTCGATGCGCAATGTCAGGATGCCGATCTCGGCGCGGCGTCGTTCCTGGAAACACGGCGCGGCACGCATTTCTATCTTGGCGCGGCCGATGGGATAAAGGCTGACTTCCTGCATTATCGCACGTGCGAAGCTCAGAATGTCGCCTCCGGCTTTGGCAAGCTCTCCACCGTCTATGACGCGATCGGGGCGGCCCAGGTGGCGAAGGCGAGCTTTGCCGGAATGCGCCTGCTCCACCACCTCGGCCATCAAATGCCGGTCTGGCCGTTCGACCCGCCCCCGCAGTCCGGTGCCTGCGTGGTCGAGATCTACACAACGATCGCCGCCCGCACCGCAGGCTTGCGAAAAGGCTTGAGCAAGCTGCGCGATGCAAGCGCCCTAGATGCAGCCCTCTCCGCGCTCGGGTGCAAACCCCACGCCCGGCTAGCCCACTATAGCGACCACGCCACCGACGCGATCTTGACCGCTGCGTGGCTCCGCGCGAACGCCACCCGTCCGGCGTTGTGGCATCCCGAGGCGCTCACCCCGCAGATCGCGCGCACCGAGGGCTGGACCTTCGGGATTGCGTAATCCGTCGGTACCAATGCTACCCTCAGGAAGGTCCGCCGGAACTAATCGGCCCGCCGCTGTCGCTGAACACGGCTTCGCGGCGATAGGCTGGCTTCGCCGTGTCATCCGCTCGCCCGACGATGACACGCGGCGGATTCCATGGCTTTTTCGCGGCCTTGGCCCCCGACTCAAACCTTGCCGACATTAAGCACTCCCACCGCTGCCCTCGGTCAGCGCCCCGCTGCCCAATTCAAAAAGTAGCGCGCTTTTACCGAGCGATGTGCGATGCGCAATCACCTTTGGCGCCCCCAAGAAATGCTGAGCTACGTGGGGCGAGCGGAGGTCGACCGTTCAGGAAGGGCCAATCGGTATCGTGGCGGTATTGCCGACGCTGGGGCGAAGTTCGCGGTAGGAAGTCGGCTTTGCAGTGTAATGCGCTTCCCCAACAATAACCTGGGGCGGATTCCACTGCCTTTTCCGACCTGTGATCTCTCCCTTGGACGTCGCCGACATTAAGCACTCCCAATATTACTCTCGGTCAGCGCCCCGCCGCCCGATTCACAAAAACAGCGCACGGTTTACCGAGCCTCAACCACCGCGCAAGCATCCGTTCGGACGAGCGGTCCACCGACGATGCTCAGCACTTGCCCGCTCTTCGATAATCGGTCGATTTTGGATTTGACTTGGTCGCCGATCGATTTAAGGGAGGAGACGGGCCGGTTTAGCTCAGTTGGTAGAGCGCCAGTTTTGTAAACTGGATGTCGCGGGTTCGATTCCTGCAACCGGCACCATTGCCCGGCGACGGGCTTCCCATAATCGCTCCAAATGCCTAACCGGGGACCGTGACCGCACCTGACGATCCCGAACTGCGCCTGGCGGCGGCGTGCTGCCGTTGGCCGCCATCGCCTGCCCGCGATGCCGCCGTGCGCGCCGCGGCGGCGGGGGTGGATTGGGATCGTTTCGGCCGCGTGGTCGTCCGCCAGCGGATCGCCGGGCTGGTCGAGCCGGGATTGAGATCGGCCGGCGTCGCCATACCGGAGCAGCTTGCCACGCCACTCGCCCGCTACGCCAGGCGGATCGTGCACAGCAATCTCGTCGCCGCAGGCGACACCGCACGGCTGACTGCGCGGATCGCCGCCGCCGGATATCCCGTGCTTGCGGTAAAAGGCGTCGTGCTCGGTGCGCTCGCCTATGGCTCGGTCGGCGTGAAGCACAGCAAGGACATCGATTTGCTGATCCGGCCCGAACATATCGGACCGGTGCTGGCGCTGCTTGAGGCCGACGGATACCGCATCACGCATCCAGCGGCTGGTCTGACGTCGGAACAACGCGCAGTCCTGCCGCGCTATGGCAAGGATGTCGCGCTGGTGCGCAGTGGGCCGCATCTGCAAATCGAGCTGCACTGGCGCCTGTTCACCAACCCGGCGCTGCTGCCCATGCTGGGCGCCGACGGTGCCGCGCAAACCGTTATGCTGGGAACGACCTTGACCGCACCGACGCTCGCACCGGCGGACCTGTACGCCTATCTCGTGCTGCACGGTGCCATCGACGGCTGGTCGCGCATGAAATCGCTCGCCGATCTGAATGCGCTCGTCGCGCAGTGCGACCCTGCGACGCTCGCGACCTGGCACGATCGGGCGGTCGCGCTGGGCGCCGGTCCCGCGTCGGAGCAGGCGCTGATCATGATGCGCGATCTGTTCGCCTTGCCGCTGCCGCCCGGTCTGGCGGAGACGGTTGGGTCGTCGCGCAGGGTGCGGATGCTTGTCGCCGGGGCGTATCGGTTGATGGCGGTGAAGGACGGGGCGACCGAAATCGATTCCTGGGCGTTCGGGCGGATGCTGTCGCTGGCGATGCAACCGCTGCTCGGGCGCGGTTTCGGCTACCAATGGCAGATCCTGCGGTCGGTATTGTATATGCAGAGTGATATGTACGCGAGCAAACTCCCTCCATCGCTCTATCCGCTCTACCCGATGGTGCGGGTGCCCGCCTGGCTCGGCAGCCGTATCAGCCGTGCGTTCCGGCAGGTGTTCGGCGGCGGCAAGGCCGATCCGGTCGCGAGGAAAGCGCGGTGAGTGCGCGGGCGCGCAAACCGTGGCGACGCGTACGGCATCGCCTGGCGCGGATCGGCCAGACCGGGCTACGCGACCACACCCTGTTGATCGAGGCTGCAATCGGCCTGGCGATCGCGCGGGCGGCGGTGCTGAGCGTACCTTTCCCCCGGATCGCGCGGCGGTTGGGCGGATTCATGACGCCGCACGTCGCTGCGGAAAAGGCACAGGCCGCGCTGCCAAATGCCGAGCAGAAGGAGATCGCGCGCAAGGTTGGCTGGGCTGTCACCGTCGCCGCGCGCAACGTGCCGTTCAAGGCGGTTTGCCTGCCGCAGGCGATGACCGCGCACCAGATGCTGCAAAAGCGCGGCATCTTCAGCGTCATCCATTTCGGCACTGCGCCCGGCGCCGACCTCTCGCTTGATGCGCACGCGTGGCTCGACGCTGGCGAGGTGCAGGTCACGGGATATCCGGTCGCGCCGGAGTTCACCGAAATCGCCTGCATTGCGTGACGCGGGCGCGCAGCGGTGATCAAGGTCGTCAGCTATAACATGCACAAGGGCGTCGGGCTGGACCGGCGTCGCGACCCGCGACGCATCCTCGACGTGCTTCAGGAAATCGGCGGCGACGTGATCGCGCTGCAGGAGGCGGATCTGCGCTTCGGCGCAAAGACCCGCGTCATACCCCACCACATGCTCGACGATCATTCCCCGTGGCAGGCGGTGCCGATCGCACATGACGGCGGCAATATGGGCTGGCACGGTAACGCGCTGCTCGTGCGCAAGGGGGCGGCGGTGGGTGCCAGCGCCGCGCTGCACTTGCCCGCACTGGAGCCGCGCGGTGCGATCCGGGCGGATATCGTGGTGCATTCGGCACCGATTCGCGTCGTCGGGATGCACCTCGATCTGTCCGGCCTGTGGCGGCGGCGGCAGGCGCGTGCAATCCTGGCGCATGTCGATTCGTGCGCCGCGCCTTTGCCCACCGTGCTGATGGGCGATCTCAACGAATGGACCCGGGCTGCGGGCTGCCTGCGCGATTTCGGGCGCGATTTCGTGAGTGCGCAGACCGGTCCGAGCTTTCACGCGCGTCGCCCGATCGGTCGGCTCGACCGGATCTTCACACGCGGCTTCCGCCTGCTCGATTGCGGCGTCCACGCCAGCCCCGCCGCCCGCCGCGCGTCCGATCATCTGCCGATCTGGGCGGTGCTGGAGCCGCAATGACGGCGCGCCCGTGACACGCGAGAAGGAACTCCGCCTTGCGCTGGTCTGCTATGGCGGGATCAGCCTCGCCGTTTACATGCACGGCATCACCAAGGAAATCTGGCGTCTCGCGCGCGCCAGCCGAGCGTTTCACGCCGGGACCACGCCAGCAGGCGGCAGCCAAGGAGTGTATCGTGCGCTGCTGCAGGAAATCGAAGCGGAAACCGGCCTCAAGCTGCGCGTGCTGGTCGATATCGTCGCAGGCGCCAGCGCAGGCGGCATCAATGGCGTGTTCCTGGCGCAAGCGATCAGTACCGGGCAGAGTCTCGAGCCGCTGACCGATCTGTGGCTCGATTCGGCCGATATCGAGGCTCTGGTCGACCCCAAGCAGGCACCAAGCCATCGTTTCTCCAAGGCCTGGGCGCTGCCGCTCGCCTGGATGGCGGCGCGGCGCGATACGATCGATGCGACGGTCGAACCCGGCGCACGCGAGGAAGTCCGCGCCAAACTGTCGCACTTCATCCGCTCGCGCTGGTTCGAACCACCGTTCGGCGGGGAACGCTTTACCGGCATGATCCTCGACGCGCTCGATGCGATGGCCGCCGCGCCGCGCGAGCCGCGCTTGTTGCCCAACGGCCAACCGCTCGACCTGTTCGTCACCGTCACCGATTTCCGCGGCCATCCCGAACGCCTGACGCTCAACTCCCCGCCCGAAGTGGTCGAAACCGAACACCGCGTCGTCGTGCCGTTCAGCGATCACGGCGTGACCGGCGAAACGCTCGCGCACCCCGCCGAGCTCGCGTTCGCCGCACGCGCTACATCGAGCTTCCCCGGGGCTTTCCCGCCCTTCATGGTCGGCGAGCTCGATCGTGTGCTGACCGAGCGCAAACAATCATGGAGCGAGCGCGCAGCGTTCCTGAAGCGCATCCTGCCGCGCCAGGCCGCCGCCAATGCCGCCGACTCGGCCGTGCTGATCGACGGATCGGTCCTCAACAACGCCCCCTTCCGCCCGGCGATCGATGCCCTGCGCGAACGCCCGGCGCGGCGTCAGGTCGACCGGCGCTTCGTCTATATCGATCCGCATCCCGGCGGTGCGATCCACTTCGATACCAGCGATACGAAGACCCCCGGCTTCTTCCAGACGATCATCGGCGCGATCTCCGAACTCCCCCGCCAGCAACCGATCCGCGACAATCTCGAGGATATTGCCGAACGCTCGCGTCAGATCGAACGGATGCGCACGATCATCGCTGGCATCCGTCCGGAGGTCGAAAAGCAGGTCGAGGACCTGTTCGGCTACACCCTCTTCCTCGATTCGCCGACGCGCGCACGGTTGACCGCGTGGCGACAGCGCGCACAGGCAGCCGCGGCAAAGAGCGCGGGCTATGGCTATGCCGCCTATGGGCATCTCAAGCTGGCTGGCGTGATCGAGACGATCGTCGATCTGCTGCATCATGCCGGGGGCGAGCCGGGGCCGCAGCGCTGGCGCAACATCCGCACGCACATCGCCGCCGCCGTCACCGAGCGTGGGTTCGATGACATGAAACCGAGCTTCGCCGGGGGCGCGAGCGCTACGACGATCGCCTTCCTGCGCACCTTCGATCTCGGCTTTCGCTTGCGCCGCCTGCGCCTGCTCGCGCGGCGAATCACCGATCTGGAAGGGGATCAGCCCGAGGCCGAACTCGCCCCGATCCGCGATGCGATCTATGCCAGCCTCGCCGACTATCTCGAATGCAAGCGCACCGATCGCTACACGCATTTGCGCAAGGACGTGCGGCTGTTGCGCGGCGATGCCGGGCCGTTGCTCGACAAACTCGCCGAAGCACTGGATCTCAAGGCGCTCGATGAGCGCACCGAAGAACGCCTGGCCGCCGCCTTCGCCGGGCTGACGCGCGACGTGAAGCGGCCGATCCTGCTGAGCTATCTCGGCTTTCCCTATTTCGACGTCGCCACCTTGCCGTTGCTGCAGGGTGACGGGCTGGACGAATATGACGCGATCAAGGTCGATCGGATCGCGCCAGACGATGCGACGAGCATCCGCAGCGGAGGCGCCGCCGCGACGCTGAAAGGGATTCAGTTCAACAGCTTTGGCGCGTTCTTCAGCCGCGCCTACCGCGAGAATGACTATCTTTGGGGCCGCCTGCACGGGGCGGAGCGGATGGTCGACATCGTGCTCTCCGCGCTGGAGCCGTCGATGCGGCTGAAACCCGGCCGCGCCGCCGAGATCAAGCGCGCCACGTTCCGCGCGATCCTCGACGAGGAGCAGGACAAATTGACGATGATCCCGGGGCTGTTCGAAACGCTACGGCGCGAGATTGGATGAAGACGCGACCGTGCTCGTGCGAATGCAGGAGAACCACCGCGCGAGCGAGCCCACTGGCAATCGTATCGGGATCGCACTAACCTCGCCTGATGCAATTCCTGAAAATCCTGTTCTGGTGCCTGCTCGCGTTTATCGCGGCGATCTTCACGATCGGCAATTGGTCCAGCGTGACGATCCATCTGTGGGGCGGGATGGACGCGCTGATAAACCTCCCGCTGCTGCTCTTCGTTACCTTCCTGGCAGGGTTGGTGCCGACGATCGCGTGGCATTCGACGCTGCGCTGGCGGTTGCGCAGCCGGCTCGCGACGGCCGAGCGGACGCTTGCCGATATGCGCGCCGCAATGACGCCCGCTCCCGCGCCCGCGCCCCCGGTACCAGCCGATCCGCCCGCGCCCGCTGCGGTGCCGCTGCTTACCACCGAACCCGGCACCCTGTTGTGAGCAACCGTCTGTTCGTCGCGCTCGACACGCCCGAGCTGGACAAAGCCCGCGCGCTTGCCACCAAGGTCCGCCACCATGTCGGCGGGATCAAGCTTGGCCTCGAATTCTTCATGGCGAACGGGCGCAGCGGCGTGCGCGACATGGCGGAGCTGGGCCTGCCGATCTTTCTCGACCTGAAGCTGCACGACATTCCCAACACGGTTGCCAAGGCGATCATGGCCTTGCGCGGGCTCGATCCCACCATCCTGACCGTTCACGCCGCCGGGGGCCGCGCGATGCTCGAGGATGCGAAAGCCGCCGCGCCGCTCGGCACAAAAGTGGTCGCGGTAACGACGCTGACCAGCCTCGATGGCAATGATCTGACGTCGATCGGCTGCGCACATTCGGCGCACGATCAGGTGTTGCGCCTGACCGAACTCGCCAAGGAAGCCGGCGTCGACGGCGTCGTCTGTTCGGGCGAGGAAGTCGCCGCCGCGCACAAGCTTTGGCCCAAGGGCTTTTTCGTCGTCCCCGGCGTGCGCCCGGCAGGCGGCACGGTGGGCGATCAGAAACGCGTTGTCACCCCCCGCGCCGCGCTCGACGCGGGCGCGTCGATCCTGGTGATCGGTCGTCCGATCACGCAGGCGGCCGATCCGGACGTTGCGGCGCGCGAAATCGAAGCGACGCTCTGACCGGCTCCACCCCGGCGGAGGCCGGGGCCCAGTCGCAATGGCTGAGGTCATCGAAGGCCTCGCTCACACTCTTTCGTTCCGCAACTGGGCCCCGGCCTCCGCCGGGGTGGAGCGACAAGAGCGGCACCTTGCGTTCGCGCGCCCAACGCGCAAGGAAGCTCCATGCCCGTAACCGCCAAAATCTGTGGCCTGTCCACACCTGAAACGCTCGACGCCGCGATCGGTGGCGGGGCGAGCCATGTCGGTCTGGTGTTCTTCCCGCCCTCCCCGCGCAACCTGTCGGCAGACCGCGCCGCGCAGCTTGCCGCGCGCGTGCCGGGGCATGTCCAGCGCGTCGGCGTGTTCGTGAACCCGGACGATGCGACGATCGAGCAAGCCGTCGCCGCCGGGCATCTCGACATCCTGCAACTGCACGACACTGCGCCGGAACGCGCCGCGGCGATCAAGGCGCGCACCGGCCTTGCCGTCTGGGTCGCCGTTGCGGTGCGGACGCGCGGCGATCTAGATGCGGCGCTGACCTATGCCGGGGTCGCAGACAAGGTGCTGTACGACGCGAAAACCCCGCCCGGCGCAGCGCTTCCCGGCGGGATGGGCGTGCGCTTCGACTGGCGTTTGCTCGAGGGGTTCCGCCATCCGCTGCCCTGGGCGCTGTCGGGGGGCTCGATCCGCTGAATGTCGCCGAGGCAGTCCGGATCACGGGTGCGACGCTGGTCGATGTGTCGTCCGGCGTGGAAAGTGCAGCGGGGATTAAGGACGTAACGAAGATTCGCGCGTTCCTGACGGCGGTGCAGGACGTCTGATCGCCTCCTTCTTCCCCCTCCCGCTTTCGCGGGAGGGCTTGGGGAGGGTCTTCTTCTTTTCGACCGCCGCAAGAAGAAGACCCTCGCCCACCCCCCTCCCATGAAAAATGGGAGGGGGAGTCCGCGTGCGACCACCGCTCGACACGCCGCAAGCGCCCGCTTAAAGCCTCCAGCATGAACGCCCCCAACTCCTTCCGCACCCAGCCCGACGATCGCGGGCATTTCGGCGATTTCGGCGGCCGCTATGTCGCCGAGACGCTGATGCCGCTCGTGCTCGAGCTCGACGCCGCGTATCGCGATGCAAAGGCCGACCCCGCCTTCGCCGCACAGTTCGACGATCTGCTCGAACATTATGTCGGCCGCCCCAGCCCACTCTATTACGCCGAACGCCTGACCGAGGCGCTGCGCGAATCCGCCCCCGACGGAAAAGGCGCGCAAATCTGGTTCAAACGCGACGAGCTCAACCACACCGGCGCGCACAAGATCAACAATTGCATCGGGCAGATCCTGCTCGCGATGCGCATGGGCAAGACGCGCATCATCGCCGAGACCGGCGCGGGCCAGCACGGCGTCGCCACCGCGACCGTCTGCGCGCGCTTCGGGCTCCCGTGCGTCATCTATATGGGCGCGAAGGATATCGAGCGGCAGGCGCCCAACGTGTTCCGCATGAAGCTGCTCGGTGCCGAAGTCCGCCCCGTCACCAGCGGATCGCATTCGCTGAAGGATGCGATGAACGAAGGGATGCGCGACTGGGTCGCCAATGTGCATGACACCTTCTACATCATCGGCACCGCCGCCGGGCCGCACCCATACCCTGAAATGGTCCGCGACTTCCAAAGCGTTATCGGCAAGGAAGCGCGCGCGCAGATGCTCGCCCGCATCGACCGCCTGCCCGATCTGCTGGTCGCCGCGATCGGTGGCGGATCGAACGCGATCGGTCTGTTCCACCCCTTCCTAGACGATGGCGACGTGATGATGCTCGGCGTCGAAGCCGCCGGGCGCGGGCTCGACAAGGAACATGCCGCCAGCCTCGCGGGTGGGTCGCCCGGCATCCTCCACGGCAACAAGACGTACCTGTTGCAGGACGAAGACGGCCAGATCACCGAAGCGCATTCGATCTCTGCGGGCCTCGATTATCCCGGCATCGGGCCGGAGCACTCGTGGCTGCATTCGATCGGCCGGGTGGAATATACCAGCGTGACCGACACCGAAGCGCTCGACGCGTTCCAGTTGCTGTGCCGGACGGAGGGCATCATCCCCGCGCTGGAACCCGCCCACGCCATTGCGGCGGTGGCAACGCGCGCGCGCGAAATGGACCGCGACCAGATCATCCTCGCCAATCTGTGCGGGCGCGGCGACAAGGATATCTTCACTGTCGCGGAAGCGCTGGGGGTGAAGATATGACGGCCCAAAAAGCCCTCTCCCCTTCAGGGGAGAGGGTTGGGAGAGGGGAAGTCAGGTGCGTGACGCACGGCTGACCGCACATGCCAAAGCGATGCGCAAGGAGCCATCCGAACCGGAGCAGAGGCTTTGGCTCGCCCTTCGCGCGAAACGCTTTGAAAACGTCAAATTTCGCCGCCAGAAAGTCATCGGTCCCTACATCGCCGACTTTGCAACCCGCACTCCGATGCTGGTGATAGAACTGGACGGCGACACTCACGCTGGACAAGAAGGCTATGATCAAGCCCGAACGCACTTCCTCCAAGAACAAGGCTACCGCGTGATCCGTTTCTCGAACGCCGATGTGATGGCTAATTTTGAGGGTGTGTTGCTGACGATTGCGAGCGCCATCGCCACTCCCCCTCTCCCAACCCTCTCCCCTGAAGGGGAGAGGGCTTTATGATGACCCGCCTAGCCACCGCCTTCGCCAAACCCCACCCCGCGCTCGTCACCTTCGTCACCGCAGGCGACGGCCCGACCGCCGCCATTCTCGACGCGTTGGTCGAGGGCGGCGCGGACGTGATCGAGCTTGGGATGCCCTTCACCGATCCGATGGCCGACGGCCCCGCGATTCAGGCCGCCAACATCCGCAGCCTCCTCGCTGGCACCAGGACCGCCGACATCCTCGCGCTCGCCAAGGCCTTCCGCCACCGCCATCCGGACGTGCCGCTGGTGCTGATGGGCTATGCCAATCCGATGACGATCCGCGGCCCCGAATGGTTCGCCGCCGCCGCGCAGGATGCCGGTGTCGATGGCGTCATCTGCGTCGACATCCCGCCCGAGGAGGACCAGGAACTCGGCCCGGCGCTGCGCGCCGCCGGGATCGACCCGATCCGCCTCGCCACCCCGACCACGGACGCCGCGCGCCTGCCGCAAGTGCTCAATGGCGCGAGCGGGTTCCTCTATTATGTGTCGGTCGCGGGCATCACCGGCCTGCAACAGGCGCAGCAGACGTCGATCGACGAAGCAGTCGCCCGCCTCAAGGCCCATACCAGCCTCCCCGTCGCGGTCGGTTTCGGCGTGCGCACGCCCGAACAGGCCGCCGCCATCGCGCGCGTCGCCGATGGTGTCGTCGTCGGATCGGCGATCGTCGAGCTGGTCGCGACGCACGGCACCGCTGCACCGGCGTACGTCCGCGCTTATATCCAGTCCCTGTCGCAGGCGATCCACGCCGCGCGCGAAGGAGTTCCCGCATGACCTGGCTCACCAGCGTCCGCAACGCACTCGCTTATGTCGTCCCCGCCAAGAAGGAGACGCCCGACAACCTGTGGCACAAGTGCAAGGGCTGCGGGCAGATGGTGTTCGTGAAGGAGCTGGAGGACAATCTCCACGTCTGCCCGCATTGCGACCATCACGAGCGGATCGGTCCGCTCGAGCGCTTCGAACAGATTTTCGATTCCGCGTCGTACAGCATCGTACCCTTGGCGAAGGTCCCGGACGATCCGCTTAAGTTCCGCGATACCAAGCGGTATGTCGATCGCATCAAGGCCGCGCGCGCCGCCACCAACGAAGGCGATGCGCTGATCACCGCGATCGGCAAGATCGAGGGGCGCAAGGCCGTCATCGGCGTGCAGGACTTCGCGTTCATGGGCGGATCGATGGGCCTGGCGGTCGGCGAGGCGTTCGTGCGCGGCGTCGAGACCTCGATCCGCGAGAATTGCCCGTACATCATCTTTACCGCAGCCGGTGGCGCACGGATGCAGGAGGGTATCCTCAGCCTAATGCAGATGCCACGCTCGACCGTGGCGATCGCGATGCTGCACGATGCGGGCCTGCCCTACATCGTCGTGCTGACCGACCCGACCACCGGCGGCGTGACCGCGAGCTATGCGATGCTCGGCGACGTGCAGATCGCCGAGCCCGGGGCGCTGATCGGTTTTGCCGGGCAACGCGTGATCGAACAGACGATCCGCGAAAAGCTGCCCGAGGGGTTCCAGCGCGCCGAATATCTGCTCGAACACGGCATGATCGACATGGTGAAGCACCGCAAAGACCTCCGCGCGACGCTGGCGAGCCTGATCGACTATCTGTGCGGCGCGAAGGCTGCGGCGTGATCTAAGAGCGCGCGCCAAAAGCTCCCCTCCCGCTTGCTGGAGGGGTTGGGGGAGGGAATGGAGCAACAGAACCGAGCCCAGGAATTGCGCCGTAATCCGACCGAGGCAGAAGTTCGCCTGTGGCGTGCAATCAGCGCCCGCAAGGTCGCTGGAGTGAGGTTCAATCGACAGGTGCCGATCGGTCCGTTCATTTGCGATTTCGTGTCGCGCTCGGCCCGGTCGATCATTGAGGTCGATGGCGGACAACATGCTGTTGATGCCGAGCAGGATGCCGCTCGAGCACGCTTTCTCGAATTCGAAGGATATCGCGTGGTTCGTCTCTGGAATAACGAGGTGCTGCAGAATCTGAATGGCGTCATTGCGGAAATCGAGCGCGTCCTTGCGGCTCTGCCCTCCCCCAACCCCTCCCGCAAGCGGGAGGGGAGTTTTTAAGATGCCAGACCACGCCACCTCCGCCCACCCCGCAGTCCAAGCCCAGCTAGACCGCCTCTGGTCGCTCTCCCCCGGTGCCGACATCCTTGGCCTCGAGCGAATCGCCGCGTTGCTCGACCGGCTTGGCAACCCGCACCACCGCCTCCCGCCCGTGCTCCATGTCGCTGGCACCAATGGCAAGGGCTCGACCTGCGCCTTCCTGCGCAGCGCGATCGAGGCGGCGGGGCTCAGCGCCGATGTCTATACCAGCCCGCATCTGGTGCGCTTCAATGAGCGCATCCGCATCGCCGGGCACCTGATCGAGGACGACGCGCTCGCCGCCTTGCTCGCGGAAGTGCTCGATCAGGCGGAAGGCATCAACGCGAGCTTCTTCGAAGTCACCACCGCCGCCGCCTTCCTTGCCTTCAGCCGTACCCCCGCCGACGCCTGCATCATCGAAGTCGGCCTCGGCGGTCGGCTCGACGCGACCAACGTCATCCCCGCGCCGATCGTCACCGGCATCGCGCAACTCGGGCTCGATCATCAAAGCTTCCTCGGCGATACCGAGGAGGCGATCGCAGGCGAGAAAGCCGGGATCGCCAAACCCGGCGTGCCGCTGGTGACGATGCGCTACGGCGCTAGCGTCGCCGCTCGTGTGGCGGAGGTTGCGACCGCAGGCGGCGCGCAGGTCGGCGCGCTCGGCACCGCCTGGCACCTGAGCGTCGGCGAAACGCTCAGCTACACCGACGCGAACGGCACGATCGAAACGCCGCTTCCCACGATGGCCGGGCCGCATCAGCCCGAAAATCTCGGCCTCGCCATTGCGCTGCTGCGTCACCAAAGCGTGCTCGACATCCCGCCCGAAGCCTATCGCACCGCTGCCCTTGCGACGCGCTGGCCCGCACGGATGCAGCGGCTCCACCCCGGCCCGCTCACGGCGCTGCTCCCGCCCGGCAGCCAGCTCTGGCTCGACGGCGGGCATAACCCCGCCGCCGCCACCGCGATCGCCACCGCTCTGGAGGCGATCGCGCACCCCGGCATCGGGCGTAGCGAAGTGCACCTCGTGCTCGGCATGCTGTCGAACAAGGACCCAGCGGGCCTGCTCGCCCCGTTCGCGAAGCTTGCCACGACGCTCCACGCCGTACCCGTGCCCGATCACGAGCACCACGCGCCCGCCGCGCTAGCGCAGATCGCGCACGATCTCGGCATCGCCGCCCATACCGCGCCCGACGTCGCGACGGCCCTTCGCGACATCACCGAAATCGCCGATCAGGCCGAGCCGCCGATCGTCCTGATCCTCGGCTCGCTCTATCTTGCGGGCGAAGTGCTAGCGCAAAACGACGAGTTGCCTGGCTGACACTTTATTGCGATTGACTTGCAATAGCATATGCGGAAGGATGTTCCCAAGCAACGGAGCATCCTTCATGACGACCACGCCCGCCCCCTCGCCCGCCCAGCATCCGAGCGCGCTTGCCACCAGCCTGCAAGGGCCGCTCCCCGCCGACGCCAATGCCCGGCTCGCGCTGTTCGCGTTCCGGCGGATGGGCGCGCACGGCTTGGACGACGCCAATGCCTCGGCGATGTTGATGCAGGCATTCGGCGGCGGGTTCCGCCGTCCGCTGATCCTGATGCGCGCGATGATGGCCGATCTGGCGCACGCGGCGACCTGCCCGATCACGATCGCGCCGTGCTGCTGCGCGCGTATGACGGGGTCGGAAACGACGGTCCTGACGATCCTGTCCCGCGCCGAAACCGCACCGGATAGCGCGCGGCTCCTGCTCGGCGACCTGATCGGCGTCCGCCGCCCGGACGGCGTCCTCGCCAGCATGACGCTGCTCGCGCAAGCCTTTGCTGACGCGGGGCGACCGATCCGCGTCTAACGGTGTTCCGTCGCCTCATCCCCGTCCGCGGCGTCGTCGCGCGTTCCGGCATCGCCGATCGAGCGATCGACCAGACCCGACCGGATCATCCACCAGAACAGCAGCACGCCCGGCATCGCGACGATGGTGGTCAGCCAATAGAAGTTCACATAGCCAAAGCGCTCGACCAGCGCCCCCGCCGTCGTCGCGGTGAGCAAGCGCCCCACCACGCTCGCCGCCGCCGAGATCAGCGCATATTGCGCGGCAGTGTAGCGCAAATTGGTCAGGGCCGAGAAATAGGCGATCACCGTCACGCCCCCGATCCCGCTCGCGAAATTCTCAAAGCCAATCGCCCCGGCCAGCCCGGCCACGCTGTGCCCAGCGCCCGCCAGCAAGGCGAAGCTAGCGTTAGACACCGCCATCAGGATGAGCGACAGCAGCACCGATCGCTTCATGCCCATCCGCGCGTACAGCGCCCCGCCGACGAAAATCCCGATCAGATACGCCCAGAAGCCGATCCCGACATCGTACAGCGCGATTTCGTCATTGGTGAAGCTCAGATCGTTGAGCAGCAAGCGCAGCACGATCTGCCCGAGCGTATCGCCGATCTTGTGGATCAGGATGAAGACAAGGACGATCAGCGCGCCCTGCCGCCGGAAGAATTCGAGGAACGGCCCGACGATCGATCCAACCACCTCGCTCACGCCGCGCTTCGCAGCCGGGTCGCGGTGGCGTTCGGGCTCGCCCATCACCAGCCCGGTGATCATCGCGGGCAAAGCGAACAGCGCGCAGGCGAGATACGCCCCCGCCCACCCGATCCGCGCCGCCAGCACCAGCGCCAGCGCGCCCGCCGCGACCGATCCGATCCGCCAGCCATATTGCGTCATGCCCGATCCGACGCCGAGTTGATACGGCTTGAGTGTCTCGATCCGGTAAGCGTCGATCACGATGTCGAAGGTGGCGCCGGCAAAACCGACCAGCACGGCGGCGACCACGGTCGCCCCGATGCTCGCCTTCGGGTCGACCAACGCCAGATTGGCGACCGCCGCCATCACCAGGATTCCGGCAAAGATCAGCCACGACACCCGCTGCCCAAGCGCGCCAATCAGCGGCAGCCGCACGCCATCCACCGCCCACGCCCAGAACGGCTTCAAATTATAGACCAGGAACCCCAGCGTGAACGCGGTGATCGTCTTCTTGTCGATCCCGTCCTGCGCCAGCCGACTGGTGAGCGTCGCGCCGATCATCGCATAGGGAAAGCCGGACGACACACCCAGGAAAAACGCCGCAATCGGCGCTTTCTCGAAATAGGGCCGGATGCCGTCCCACCACGTCGGCTCCCGCCCGATCACGCCATCCATTCGCCACTTGCCCCTTGCACCGTTCGGGCAGAGACTAACGGTCTATAATCGGGAGAGGAAGCGCGATGAATGCCCCGGTACAGATTGGCTTGCCCACGCCGGGGCAACTGGCACTCGCCGCCCAGCTCGCGCGGGGCACCGATGCGCCAAGCGGGGCAATCACCCATATCGATGCCGCCGCCTATACCGACCCCGCCCGCCACGCCGCCGAGCAAGCGCGCATCTTCACCCGCGTGCCGCTCGTCATCGCGCCCTCCGCGCTGCTGCCGCAGAACAACATGGCGGTGCCGCATGACGGCTTCGGCAAGCCACTGCTGATCGCACGCGACAAAACCGGCCACGCGCAGGTATTCCTCAACGTGTGCCAGCATCGCGGGACGCGGCTGGTCGAAGGCAGCGATCCGGTCTGCGCCGCGCGTCTGGTGTGTCCGTATCACGCCTGGAGCTATGCGCTCGACGGGACGCTCGTCGGCCTGCCGCGCCCCGATTCCTTTCCGGGCCTCGACAAGGCCAGCCTGGGGCTGAAGAAGCTGCCGACGCGCGAACTTGGCGGGCTGATCTGGTTCGCGTTCGACGAAGACGCCGATTTCAGCGAGGCCGAGGCGCTGGCTGCCGATTTCGCCGCGTTCGACCTGCCCGGCCATTATCTCTTCCGCCGCCGCACGCACGATGTTGCGGCGAATTGGAAGCTGATCATGGATGCTTTTCTCGAAAGCTATCACGTCCAGCGGCTGCACAGCGCGACGATCGGCCCGTTTTTCAAGGACGGCATTTCCGCCGCCGACCGGATCGGGGTGCATCAGCGCTCCGCGGTCGGGCGCGAGGCGGCGCTGGCGGCGTGCGCGGCGGATGACTGGCCGACGCTGCGCTCCGCGATCACCTACACCTATCAGCTCTTTCCCGGCACCGTGCTGATCGTCAGTCCCGATTACATGAATCTGATGGTCCTGATGCCGCAATCCGAGGGCCGCGTGCTGGTCGAGGATTTCATGCTGATCCCGCAGGCACCGCAAAACGAAAAGGCGCTGGCGCATTGGGAAAAGAGCTGGGCGCTGCTCGATGGCGGCGTGTTCGCGTCAGAGGATTTTCGCGCCGCCGCATTGGGCCAGGAAGGGCTGGCGTCGGGCGCGATCGATCGGGTGACGCTCGGCACGCTGGAGGCGGGGATTCGTCATTTCCACGATGCGGTGGAGGCAATGCTGTAAATTCTCGCCTCCGCGGGGGCGGGGCTCGCCCGTTAAGCCACATCCACGAACAAATTGAAGCCGTTCGGCAAACGCTTCGGCACCTTGCCGCCCAGCACCGCCTCGATCGCCGAGATCGCCGTCAGCAGATCGCGCTGCGCATAGGGTTTAGACAGGCACCCGGCGGCGACCTCACGCCCGCCCTCGGGGCAGGCTCCGGTCACGAACAACACCGGCACGCCCGCACCGTGCGCCGCGCGCGCCACATCGATCCCGCTGCCATCGGCCAGACTGATATCGACCAGCACCAGATCGATCTCGTCGCTTGCCCCGATCACCGCCAGCGCGTCCGCCACGCGATCTACCGTTGCGATCACCTCATATCCCGCATCGCGCAGGAAATGCTCGGTGTCGAAGGCCACCAAGGGCTCGTCCTCCACCAGCAACAACCGCGTAATCAGCCGCTTCTTTTTACCGAACAACATTGGTCCGGAGTCCCGCCCTAAACGTCTTGCCAAAATGGCAGTGCGTATCGCCCTCGTTACGCACCCGTCCCTTAACGCGCGGCTACGAGATCGGACGCAAATTATTTTGTACGCACGAACGCACACAAATTCGCTATCACGCGCACGTGTCCAAAGCTTTTACCCCCAAACCCGCACCGAATGCCGCCCCCAAGGCACCTGCCCGTCCCAAGGATGAGCAGCGCATCGCCAAATTGCTCGCCCGCGCCGGCGTGGCCTCGCGCCGCGAGATCGAACGCATGATCGCCGAAGGACGGATCGCGCTCGACGGCGTGGTGATCGATACGCCCGCTACGATCCTGAAGTCGCTGAACGGCGTCACCGTCGATGGCGCGCCCGTCGCCGCGCCCGAGGCGGCCCGCCTGTTCCTCTACCACAAGCCCCCCGGCCTGCTCGTTACCGAGCGTGATCCCGCCGGGCGCCCGACGATCTATGACCGGCTGCCGCAGGACTTGCCACGGCTCGTGCCGGTCGGTCGGCTCGATCTCAATACTGAGGGGCTGCTCCTCCTCACCACGGATGGCGAATTGAAGCGCCAGCTCGAACTCCCCGCGACCGGCGTCGAGCGCGCCTACCGTGCCCGCGCGTACGGCCCGATCACGCAGGAGCAGCTCGAAGACCTCATCCACGGCGTCGAGATCGAAGACGTGCGCTACGGCTCGATCGACGCCAATCTCGAGCGCCGCACCGGCGCGAACGTCTGGATCGAGATGATCCTGACCGAAGGCAAGAATCGCGAAGTCCGCCGTGTGCTCGAATATCTCGGCCTCAAAGTCTCGCGGCTGATCCGCACGCGTTACGGTCCGTTCGTGCTCGGCGACTTGCCGGTCGGCGAGATCGGCGAGATCAAGCAGCATGACGTCGTCGCCTTCCGCAAGGACCCGACACGCAAGGGCGGCGGGGAAGCCCCCAAGCTGGTCGAGAAAGCACGCCCCGCAGCACGCGGTTTCCGCGAAATCCCCTCGGCACCGAAGGCCCCGCAGCCCAAGCCCGCGCCCGTGCGTCGCATCACCAAGGCTACGGCCAACCGCGCCGACAAGGCCGCCTTCGCCGAACCGCGCGTACCCCAGCCGGGCCGCGATCCAGTCGTGCTGACCAAGGCGACCAAGGTGAAGCGCTTCTACGACGCCAAGCCCAAGGCTGGGGCGGAAGCACCCGCGCCGCGCGCGATCGCGCCGGGTCAGCGCCCGAAGGTGTTCAACCCAGAGCTCGGCCGCAACGTCCGCGCCAAGCCCGCCCGCCCGGAGCGGACCGAACGCCCCGAAAAGGCCGAACGCGCGCCCGCCAAATCGACCCCGCGCACCGCCGGAAAGGCCCGCGCGCACCCGTCGAAGCCGCGCACCGCCAAGATCCACAAGAGCCGGACTCGTAAATAATGCGCATCATCGCCGGAAAATGGCGCGGCCGCCCGCTGGTGGCACCGAAGGGCGATGCGACCCGCCCCACCGCTGACCGCGTGCGCGAGGCCCTGTTCTCGATGCTCGCCAGCCGGATCGGCAGTTTCGAGGACCTCGCCGTCGCCGACCTGTTCGCAGGCTCCGGCGCGCTCGGGCTGGAGGCGCTCTCGCGTGGCGCGAAATCCTGCATTTTCGTCGAGCAGGACAAGGCCGCGCTGGAGGCGCTGCGCGCCAATCTCGACAAATTAGGCGGCGCGCGCGAGATCGGCGCGGACGTGCGGGCGCAGAGCGTGCTGGCGCTCGGCCAGGCGGCGCAACCGCTCGACCTGATCGTGATGGACCCGCCCTATGACACCGGCGCGGGTGCCGTCGCGCTCGACAAGCTGGCGCGGCTCGGCTGGGTCGGCGCCGCGACCTGGATCAGCATCGAAACCGCCAAGCAGGAAACGGTTGAGGTCGCCGGGTTCGTGGAGGACGTCAGCCGCGTCCACGGCAAGGCGCGGATCACGCTGCTGCGCCGCGGGGATAAGCTTTAGCCCCTCTCCTTTAGGGGAGGGGTTGGGGTGGGGCATCTCCACACATGCAATGCCTCGCTTGAGGCACGCCCCCACCCCCAACCCCTCCCCTAAAGGAGAGGGGCTTGAAGATGTCAGCCCGCCCCGACCGTGCGGCTCAACGTCAGGAACAGCCAGTAGAGCCCACCGGCAAGCGCCATCGCGGCGGGCAGCGTCAGCACCCATGCCAGCGCCATGGAACCAATCGTGCGCGGCTGCAGCCCCGCCCCGCTCGCAACCGAGGCACCCGCCACGCCCGACGACAGGATGTGCGTCGTCGACACCGGCAGGCCGCCGAACTCCGCCCCCAGGATCGTGGCCGCAGCGACCAGCTCGGCCGAGGCGCCCATGCCATAGGTCATGTGCGTCTTGCCGATCTTCTCACCAACCGTGACGACGATCCGCCGCCACCCGACCATCGTGCCGAGCCCAAGCGCCAGCGCGACGGTGATCTTCACCCACAGCGGGATGTAGCGCGTGCCCTTTTCGAGGTTGCTCTGATACGCCTTGATCGACGCGAGTTCGCCCTCGCTGAAGGTCCTGGCGGCCTTTTCCTTGTCCTTGGTCGCCAGCCGCGCGCTGTCGAGCAGCAGATACATGTCGTTGCGCAAATTGGGCGTCGCGGCCGCAGGCACCTTGTCGAGCGACCCGTAAGCACCGATCCGCTGAGCAACATCGCGCGACAGCGCATTGACCGCGCCATAGACTTGCGGCGTATCGGCATGGCGCGTCTGCAAGGCGGCCGTCAGCACCGCCCGCGATGCGGCGAGATCGACCGGCTCGGGCGCGGCGTGCGCGGCGAAGGCGGCACCCGCTGCATTCACGCTCGATACGAACGCCGGGGTCGCGCTTTCGGGCATCGTGCGGTTCAGCGCATAGGCAGTCGGCGCGCAGCCGATCAGGATCAGCATGATCAGCCCCATGCCCTTCTGCCCGTCATTGCCACCATGCGCGAAGCTGACGGCGGTGCAGGTGAAGACGAGCAGCGCGCGAATGCCGCGCGGCGGCGGGGCATCGGCGGCGGGCGGCGCGTACAGCACCGGATTGCGCAGCATCGCCTTCATCACGCGCAGCAGCAGGAACGACGCACCGAAACCGATCAGCGGCGCCATCCACAGCCCGGTCAGGATCTTGGTCGCCTGGCTCCAATCGACGCCCGAGGTGCCACCGGCACCGCTCGACAGCAATTGATTGGCGAAACCGACGCCGAGGATCGAGCCGATCAGCGCATGGCTCGACGAATTGGGCAGCCCCACGAACCACGTGCCGAGGTTCCAGATCACCGCCGCCAGCAGCAGCGCGAAGATCATCGCGAAACCGGCATTGCTGCCGACGTGCAGGATCAGATCGACCGGCAGCAGCGTGATGATCGAATAGGCGACCGCCCCGCTCGACAGCATCACGCCGAGGAAATTGAAGAAGCCCGACCACACCACCGCGAGCGGGGCCGACATGGAATTGGTGTAGATGACCGTCGCAACCGCATTGGCGGTGTCGTGAAAGCCGTTCACGAATTCGAAGCCAAGCGCGATCATCAGCGCCAGCCCGAGGAACGCCAAAGTCCCGAGCGCCAGCCCCTCACCTACCTGCGCCGTGTCCGTAACGATGCTGTACCCGGCAAAGCCAAGTCCCGCCGCAAGAATGGTCAGGAAGATCCAGCGGCTCGCCGGGTGGATTCGTTGGTCGAGCCGGGGCCCGCCAGACGGGCGCTCAACCGCTTCCGGGAGCGCAGAAAAAGTCGTTGCCATGGCGTAAGCGCACATGCCCCGTTTATGTTGCACTTTGATGACCGGCGCGTCGCGTCACGGCCACGGACCGCCCATTAGCCGCTCGCAGTTGCGCCGACAATCGAAGCGAGATGTGCGTGCGCAACGCGCGAAATCGGGAATTCGGGTTGAAATCGTCACAGCCTGAGGCATGGTCGCGGAACCCGCCACCCGGCCGATCCCGGCACCCACTCTATTGGCAGAGTTACCGACCCCGTTGCGCGTCCTGACGTTTCTTTACAGCTTTGCCCCGGGCGGCGTCGAACGCGTCGCTGCACGCCTGCATCGGGCCTGGCGTGCAGGGGGAATCGACGCGCGCCTGGTGATGGCGGATGCGCGGATTGCCCCGCCCTTTGCCTTGGACGCCGTCGCGCAAGTTGCGCCCACGCCACGCAGCAGCACGCTCGCCCGGCTGATCGCCCTGGTGCGCGGCCTCCCCGCGATCATCACCGGGGGCGGCGTCGATCTGCTGTTCTGCGCTGGCAACACCTACACTGCCCCCGCCGTGCTGTTGCGCCTCGCGATGGGCCGCGCCTGCCCGCCAATTCTCGCCAAGATCAGCAACGATCTCGTTCGCCCGGACATGCCGTGGCTGGTACGATTTTTCTACCGTCGCTGGTTGCGCCTTCAGGGCCGCTATATCGATCATTTCGTCGGCATGGCCCCGGCAACGCGCGGCGAAATCGCGACGCTGGTGGGCGTGCCGGACGACCGCATCAGCGTGATCGAGGATCCGGCGCTGTCCGATGCCGATCTCGCCCGGCTGGCGCGAGTCCGCGATACCGCGCGGCGCGAGCATACGGGCCGCCATTTTCTGGCGATCGGACGCCTCGCCCCGCAGAAGAATTTCCCGCTGCTGCTCGATGCCTTCGCGCGAA
The DNA here is from genome assembly GCF_044881195.1 of Sphingomonas sp. MMS24-J45. Classification (GTDB taxonomy): domain Bacteria; phylum Pseudomonadota; class Alphaproteobacteria; order Sphingomonadales; family Sphingomonadaceae; genus Sphingomonas. The sequence goes on from NZ_CP173255.1 coordinate 383,941, forward strand.
TCGCGCAGCCGGATGATTGCTTGCGCATTCTCGGCGAAGGCCCCGAACGCGCCGGGCTAGAGGCGCAGGCCGCCCGGCTCGGCATCGCCGACCGTGTTTCGCTGCCCGGCCATACCGACCCGCTCGACATCTGGCTGGGGCAAGCCGACGCCTTCGTCCTGTCCTCCGATTTCGAAGGCGTGCCAGCCGTGGTGATCGAAGCACTTGCCGCCGGGCTGCCGATCGTCGCGACCGATTGCTGCGTCAGCATGGCCGATCTGCTCGGCCACGGTACGCTCGGCAGCTTGGTCCCGGTCGGCGATGCAGCGGCGCTGGGCGCGGCGATGAACGCGGTGGCGTCGCAGGAACCTGCGGAAATCGTCGCCGCCCGCCGTGCTGCCGCTACGCGCTTCACGATCGAACATGCATCAGGCCGCTATATCGCCCTGATGCAGAATCTCGTCGCTCAGAGGTATGGCGCGAGCGTATAGCTGACCGTGCGCCGCGCCCCGTCGCGCTCCAGCACCAGCGTCACCGCCTTGCCCGGTGCACCGTTGATCATCCCCAGCGCGGCTTCCCACGGCATATCGATCAGAACGTCACCCACCGCCACGCCCGCCAGCGCCGCCGGGCTGTTGGTGCCGACGGCCTTCACCTCGATGCGATTGCGCTCGCGGTCGATCCATAGCCCCGACAGGCCATAACGCTGCGGCGGCACCGTCTGCGCGCTCGGCTTCACCCACAGCTTTCGCCCATGCGTATCGACCGACAGGTTGAAGCGCCGAAGGAACGACAGGCCCAGAATTCCGTCGAACTCGCCGCTCACGTTATTGCCGAGCAAGGTCACCAGCGGACGATCCTGCTTCGCGCCCCCCATTTCGATCGACTGCGTCCGCACGATCCGCGCGAGCGGTGCGGCCCCGCCGATCCCATTCGGCCGCGTCGGCGCAAACGGCGTGGTCGCGTTCCAGAGCCCGAGCCGCCGCGCCGCCTCGTTGTTGAGGAGCAATGGACTCGGCGATCCGGTGTCGAGCACGCAGCGGATCGGCCGCCCGTCCAGCAGCACCGTCGCGCTGATCCGCCGCGAACCCGCCGTCGGCCCGCCGCTGATCGGGATCGATGAATCGATCGCGACGAAACCAGGCCGGTCGCCACGGCCATCGGGATAGAAGCGCATCTCGCCCGCATCGAAATCGACATCGGTGTCGATCGCGGTGACCATCCCTGCTGCCAGCGCGCCGTAAATACCGGAATTATAGCCAAACTTGAACGCGTCGGAGAACATCACGTCGCGCTGCCGCAAGCCGCCGCCCATCAGCACGTCCTGCGCCAGATACAGCGTATAGGTGTCGCTCCCGCCCACGCCTTGCGACCGCTCGGTCGCGCGCGCCTGCAGTTTCAGCGTCTTGGCCAGATCGGGCCGAATCAGGCTGAGATAGGTGCCGGTGTCGATCATGAAAGTGTACGGGCCATTCGCCCCGATCATCACCGCCATGATGAGCCGCTCGTTCTCGACGGCAATGCGCGAGGTGAATACGCGCGGTTCCGCGCCCATGGCCATTCCCGGCAGTGCGACACCGCCCGCGATTGCCGCAACCACTTCGCGCCGACCGATCATAGTACGCCTCCACACACACATACCGACTACCGCCGTCGCGCGACACTTGTGTGACGGCTCGACTGGCCTGTCGATCATAAATCTTTGGAAGCAGACGACAAATCAATAAGCGCCGTAGCGGCCGCGCACCGACCCGAGCAGCTTCGCCGAATCGTATCCGACGCCGTCCTTGAACACCGTCTCGACATTGGTGATGTCGGCGATCTTTGCCGAGGGGTCCCCGGCGACCACGATCAGGTCGGCATTCTTGCCCGGTGCGATCGACCCGATCCGCGATGCGAGGCCAAGGTAGCTCGCACCATTCAGCGTCGCGATCTTGATCGCCTCGACCGGCGAGAAACCGCCGTCGACCAGCAATTCGATCGCGCGCAGATCGCCGAACCCCGGCAGGACGTTGCCAGCCCCGGTCGGATCAGGCCCGGCAAGCAGCAACCCGCCTGCCGCGACGAATTGCCGCTCCAGCGCGACCGCATTGGCGTAGAGCTTCGCCCCCTCCGCGCGCCGCTCGGGGTTCGCGCTGGCGAGTCGCTGGAACAAATAGAGATAGTCCGTCCGCGCTTCCGGCGTCATCAGGTCGAGGATGCGCTGCGGCAGCACGCGATATCTCGGCGAATCGGTTTCGAACACCGGCAGCGTGGAGGTCACCGCGACCTTCCGGTCGACCAGCGTGCGGATCAGCGCCGTCGCCTCCGGCCCGCCCGTCGTCATCGCCGCCAGCGTCGGATCGCCACCGCTCGACGGGCAGACGTCGGGGGCCTTGCCGGGGTCGAGCTGGGTATTCACGAAGAAGCCATGCTCCAGATCGTCGATCCCGAGCGCCGCCGCCTCGGGATAGGTGACCGAACACAGATGCCCCGTCACCTTGATGCCGCGTGCGTGGGCCGCGGTGATCGCCGCCTGCAACTGCGCGCGCGTGATGTTCATATAGGCCTTGAACGAGGTCACGCCCTGGTCCGCCCAATAGTCCACCATGCGCGTGGCATCGGCAGCATCGCGCAATTGGTGCATCTGGATGAACGGGCTGCCCGGCCCTTCCAGATACGGGCCGGTGACGTCCATATGCGGCCCCGGCAGCACGCCCGCATCGATCTGTCGCTTCATGTTGAGATCGGTATAGGGCTCCACGCTGCCCGCCGTGCGCAGCGTCGTCACCCCCATCGCCAGATACAGCCGCGGCGAGGAGAAGGTCATTTGCGGCACCATCACCGGGCTATCGCTATGGCCGTTCGGCTGTAGGTTCGGGCGCGCGATATAATATTGGTGGTCGTGCATCCCGACGATGCCAGGCAACATGGTCCGCCCGGAAAGATCGATCGTGCGATAGCCCACGGGCACCGCCTCACCGCCCGCCCGCACCGCGACGATCCGCTCTCCGTCGATCAACACGGTGCGATCGGCCACCGCGGGAGCGCCGGTGCCGTCGATCACCCGCACATGCGTCAGCGCGATCTTGCCGCGCGGCACGGTCACGAACGGCTCGACCGCCTTGCCCGGCTGGGCGGCAGGCGGGAGGATGCGCGCCGCCATGTCGATTTTCTGCGGCGCGGCGGCGATCAAGGCGAGCGACGCCGCTGCCAGTCCGAATCTGCGGATCATCGCCTGCTCCCCGTTCGTTGTTCGACCATGCTGCCCGACCCGCGCCCGCGTAGCAATGCTTGCCCTCGTCCGCGCCGTTCCCTACCTGTTCGCGCATGAGTCTCCCCGCGCCCCACAGCCCGCTTTCCGCCGACGAACCCGCCTATCTGCGCGGGCTCAACCCGCAACAGCGGGAGGCCGTGCTAACCACCGAAGGCCCGGTGCTGGTTCTGGCGGGCGCTGGCACGGGCAAGACCGCCGCGCTCACCGCGCGCCTCGCGCACCTGCTCAACACTCGGAAGGCGTGGCCGAGCGAGATCCTCAGCGTCACCTTCACCAACAAGGCCGCGCGCGAGATGCGCCACCGCGTCGGGCGGCTGGTCGGCGATGTGGTGGAGGGGATGCCGTGGCTCGGCACCTTCCACGCGATCGGCGCGAAGATGCTGCGCCGCCACGCCGAACTGGTCGGGCTGCAGAGCAATTTCACCATCCTCGATACCGACGATCAGCTGCGCCTGCTGAAGCAACTCATCCAGGCCGCCGACCTCGATGAGAAACGCTGGCCCGCCCGCCAACTCGCGGGACTGATCGACGGGTGGAAGAACAAGGGCCTCACGCCCGGCGACATCGACGCAGGCGAGTCCGAACTCTACGCCAACGGCCGTGGGCAGGAACTCTATGCCGCCTATCAGGCGCGGCTGATCGCGCTCAACGCCTGCGATTTCGGCGACCTGCTGCTGCACATGCTCGTCATCCTGAAGCGCGATCGCGACGTGCTGGCCGACTATCAGCGCCGCTTCAAATACATCATGGTGGACGAATATCAGGACACCAACAGCGTCCAATACCTCTGGCTCCGCCTTTTAGCGCAGGAGCGCAAGAACATCGCCTGCGTCGGCGACGACGACCAGTCGATCTATTCCTGGCGCGGCGCGCAGGTCGAGAATATCCTGAAATTCGAACGCGATTTCCCCGGTGCAAAGGTCATCCGGTTAGAGCAGAATTACCGCTCCACCCCGCACATCCTCGGCGCCGCCTCGGGCGTCATCGCCAACAATAGCGGCCGCCTCGGCAAGCAATTGTGGACCGAGCTCGACGCGGGCGAGAAGGTCAAGGTGCTCGGCGTGTGGGACGGGCCCGAGGAGGCACGCCGCGTCGGCGAGGAAATCGATGCGGCGCAAAGGGCCGGCAAGTCCCTCGACGACATCGCCATCCTCGTACGCGCGCAGCATCAGACGCGCGAGTTCGAAGACCGCTTCATCGCGACCGGCATCAACTACCGCATCGTCGGGGGTTTTCGCTTCTACGAACGCGCCGAAATCCGCGACGCGCTGGCCTATCTCCGCGTCGTCGCGCAACCCGCCGACGACCTCGCGTTCGATCGCATCGTCAACGTGCCCAAGCGCGGGCTCGGCGACAAGGCCGTGTCGCGCGTGCATCAGCTCGCCCGTGCGCAGGGCGTGCCGCTGGTCACCGCTGCCGCGCGCATCCTCGACACCGACGAGCTCACCGGTGCCGCCCGCAAATCGCTCGGCAATCTCGTGATCGACATGGCGCGGTGGCGCGCGCAGGCGACCGAGATTCCCCACGCCGACCTCGCCCGCATCATCCTGGACGAAAGCGGCTATACCGGCGCGCTGCAGGCCGAGAAATCGGTCGAAGCGGCCGGGCGCCTCGAAAACCTCACCGAACTCGTTCGCGCGATGGAGGAATATGAGAGCCTCGGCGCATTCCTCGAACACGTCAGCCTGGTGATGGACAATGAAGCCGCCGCCGAGGAACCCAAGGTCACGATCATGACGATCCACGCCGCCAAGGGCCTGGAGTATGACACGGTGTTCCTGGTCGGCTGGGAGGAAGGGCTATTCCCCTCGCAACGCGCAATCGACGAAGGCGGCACCAACAGCCTGGAGGAAGAACGCCGCCTCGCCTATGTCGCGATCACCCGCGCGCGCCGCCGCGCGACCATCCTCCACGCCGCCAACCGCCGCATCTACGGCCAGTGGACCAGCAGCATCCCGAGCCGCTTCGTCGGCGAACTGCCGCCCGAGCATATCGAGTCGGAGTCGAGCATGGCCGGCGGCGAGAGCCTGTGGCGCGCCAATTGGTCCGAACGCGCCGACCCCTTCGCCGACGTCGCCCGCGGCACCGGCCGCGGCCCCGGCTGGCAACGCGCGGCGGGGATCGACCCATCCAAGCCCGGCGGCAGCTACACCAGCCGCACCTTCAGCCGCGAACCCAGCCGCGTCCGCGAATCCAACGCCCCCGCCGTCAGCATCGGCAATGCCGGCCGCATCGACGTGTCGGTGGGCCTGCGCGTCTTCCACCAGAAGTTCGGCTACGGCCTGATTGCAGAGATCGAGGGCAACAAGCTGGAAATCGATTTCGAGACTGCCGGGCGGAAGCGGGTGATGGATAGCTTTGTTACGGTGGGGTGAAAACTCCCTTTCCCCTCAGGGGAGTTTGGGGTCGGACCCTCTCGCCGAACGATCGTCAACCGGCCCGGGCGTACGACACCGCCCCTCCGCGTGCACAGAACAAGCGTTTACGCCTAACTTTCCCCTCAACTACCGCGCCACAACACGCCCCTCTGGCGTCTCCCGCCCCACCGGCGCATAGCGAGGCCATGCTCTATCTGGCCCTTAAAGCGCTGATCTCCGGCATGCTCATCGCGGTCGCCTCCACGCTTGCGAAGCGCTATCCCGGCTTCGGTGCGCTGGTAGCCTCGCTGCCGCTGGTGTCGGTGCTCGGCATGATCTGGCTATGGAACGACAAGCCCGACGCGACGAACATGGCGGCGCATGTTCAAGCGACCTTCTGGTACGTCCCCCCCTCGCTGCCGATGTTCCTGGTGATTCCGGCCTTGCTGCGCGCCGGATGGGGCTTCTGGCCGTCGCTGGGGCTCGGCTGTGCGCTGACGATCGGTCTTTACGCGCTGATGGTCGCGCTCGCGCCGCGCTTCGGGATTGCCCTTTAGACGCCCTCGCCCCAACCTGTACCTAACCCTACGATCGCATTCAGCAACCATCGCGAATTACAGGCGTATTCCATCCTCAAGCCCGATCACCGGGCCGGAAGGATGAAGACATGAAGTTCACCCATCTCATCGCCGCCGGGCTCATGGTCGCCGGTCTCGGCGTCACCTCTACCGCCGCCTCGGCGCAGGATTACCGCGGCGGACGCGGCTATGACCAGCGCTATGATCGCCGCGATGATCGTCGCGACGACAGACGGTATGATCGCCGCGACTATCGCGACCACGGCCGCCATTACGGCTGGGACCGCGGACGGCATTACGGCTGGAACAATCGCGGTCGCAATTGCCGCGTCGAGTGGCAGCATCACCGTCGTGTAACGGTCTGCTACCGCTAAGGAACAAGGCCGGGCATGATGCGTTGGCGCTGTGCCCGGCCTCATCCAAAAATGTGATGGGTCAAATGTAATCTGGACGTCACAATATCTTCACGGCATGAAGGGTAACGGTCCGCTACGGACCTTTAACCGTCGGCGATGGCTATCGTCTGCATTTTCAGGCGTATTCGCGTGTCGATCCCGACTACTTCCCTCTTCGCCCTCCAGGCCCCGCCCTACCCCGGCAGCACCGCGCAGCGCGGGCTGATCGCCGGGCACTGGATCGCGCTCGGCCTGGCGCTCAGTTTCCTCTGCGTCGCCGCCCTGATGTTCGATGCGCGCATGTCGATCGACCCGCGCTCACCCGTCACCTGGGGCTTTGCCGGCGCGCTCCTGCTGTTCGGCGTGACGCGCTACGTGTTCCGCACCCCGCGCAGCGCGGCACAGCGCGTAGCGCGGGATCTGAGCGAGTTGGTCGGCGCGTTCATGGGCATTTCGCTGCTCGGCGCGACCGCGACCTATCCGCTCGCGGCGGATACGCACGGGTCGATCGATCCACTGCTGCAATCGGTCGATGCCGCGCTGCATTTCGATTGGGTCGCCTGGTATCAGACGGTGGCGGCGCATCGCTCGCTGCAACTGCTCGGTACGGCGGCCTATCAGAGCATCTATGTCACCCCGGCGCTGATCGTGGGCTATTGCGCGTGGTCGGATCGTCGGGCCGCGGCCCGCGGCTTCATCGCCACCTTCTGGCTTGCCGCGGTGATCACGCTGCTGCTGTTCCGCGTCATGCCCGCGATCGGCCCGTTCGCGACGCTATGGCACGGCCCGATTTCGTACATGCCCGAAAGCGCGCTGTACGAGGCAGACCTCTTCCCGCTGCTGCGGACGGGCAATCCCTATGTCGTCGATCTCGGTGCCTTGCGCGGGCTCGTCTCGGTGCCGAGCTTCCACACCGCCAGCGGCGTCGTCTACATTGCCACCGCCTGGCCGATCGCGCGGCTCCGCTGGCCGGTGCTGGCGCTGACCAGCGCGATGCTGCTGGCAACCCCGGTCGAGGGGACGCACTATCTGGCGGATATGCTGGCGGGTGCCACGGTCGCGATGGTGGCGGTACTGACGATCGCGGCAGTACGGCGGCGTCTGGCCTAAGCCTCGACCGCCATCAGCGCGGCGTCGCCATATTTCGGATCGTTCGCCGCAAATAGCGGGTTGGCCGCGAAATCGCGCTCGGTCAGCCCGACGCCGTTGAGCCCGGCCAGCTTGAACGTGCCAAGCTTCAGCTCCTTGGGCGGCTTGCCATCGCGCTCCAGCACCACGCCATCGACGAACAGATCGTCGTGCCGGGTGTAGATGATGTGCGGCGCAAGCGTGATGTCGGTGCGGTTATAGGTCGCGCGCAGGCACCGCTTGCGGACGATCGCCTCGAAGACGGTGGGAACGGGGCCGGAGGGTGCAGAAGCGGTAGGCATGGTAGCGCTATAATCCAAAATGGTGCGATGCAGCAAGTAACGACTGCGAAACGGAACGTTTCCACCCGGATCGGTGCGGGGTTGAGCAAAGAGCGATGAGGCGGTAGTGGGCCGCGATGGCGCGTTTCCGCTCCCTGATCCCGGCCCGCGCCGCGATGATCGTGCTGCTGCTATGCGTGCTCGCGGTCCGCATCGTCGTGCCGCAGGGGTTTATGTGGGGCACCGGCGCCGATGGATCGCGCGCGCTCGTGCTGTGCTCGGGTTCGGGCGCCCAAGCGATAACCCCGATCGCCGCCGCTGCGGTGGCGGCGCAACATCGCAGCGACCAGCGTGATCAGGACGGCAAGACCGCCGATCACCCCTGCGCCTTCGCCGCCGCGAGCCTCGCGATCGATCTTCCCGGCGACGCCTATCCGATTGCCGGCGAGCCAGACCGCGCCAACGCTCCGGCCCCGCTCCACCTCTTCGCCCGCCCCGGTCTCGGCCTTGCCGCCCCGCCGCCGCCCAAAACGGGACCACCCGCCTTCGCCTGACGCCTTTTCCTTCCCGTCAGACGAAAGCCCATTTCATGAAGATCACCACCACGCGCGCCGCCGTGCGCGCGTTCGCGCTGCTGGCATCGGCCGCCGCGCCTTATGCCGCTTATGCCGACGACATCGCTGCACCGGCCGCGAACCCCGATCAGGAGGACATCCTGGTCACCGCGCAACGCCGCACGCAAACTATCGAGAACGCGCCCGCCTCCAAGGCATCGGTCGATGCCGCCACGATCGCGACGACGATCAACGCGCGTAACGTCGAGGATACGCTGAAGTACCTCCCCAGCCTCGTCGTGCGCAAACGCCACATCGGGGACAGTCAGGCCCCGCTCGCCACGCGCACCTCGGGCCTCGGTGCCAGCGCGCGCAGCCTGATCTATGCCGATGGCGCGCTACTCTCGGCGCTGATCGGCAACAACAATACCTCGGCCAGCCCGCGCTGGAACCTGGTGTCGACCGAAGAAATTGCACGGATCGACGTGCTCTATGGTCCGTTCTCGGCGGCCTATGCCGGCAATTCGATCGGTGCGGTCGTCAACATCACCACGCGCCTGCCCGACCAGTTCGAGGGCACGCTGGTCGCCGGTACCACGATTCAACAGTATGACCTGTACGACACGCACCGGACGCTGCCGAGCTATCAACTCGGTGGCACGATCGGCGACCGGTTCGGGCCGCTGGCCGTCTTCGCGAGCGTCGACCATGTCGACAGCAGCGGCCAGCCGATAGGCTTCGCAACCGCGACGCGCCCGACCGCGACCAGCACCACCGGTACCCCCACCACCGGCGGCTTCAACGATCTGAACCGCACTGGCGGCGCGATCCGCGTGCTCGGCGCGACCGGGTTCGAACATCAGGTGCAGGACCGTTTCAAGATCAAGGCCGCGCTTGATCTCTCCTCGGCGTTGCGCCTGACCTATGTCGGCAGCCTGTTCCTGAACACGACCGATTCCACGGTCGAAAGCTATCTCACCAATCCTGCGGCAGGCACGCCGGTCTATGCTGGCAGGGTCAACAATGATGGTCGCGCCTACACGCTCGCCGCCAGCACCTTTTCCGGCAGCATCTATCGCACCGAGCAGCGGCAATGGTCGCACAACTTGTCCCTGAACGGCACCAGCAGCCGCGTCGACTGGCAAGTAATCGGCACGCTCTATGACGTCGACAAGGACCAGCAACGCGTCTCGAACACGGCACTGCCCGCCGGACAGACGGGCGGTGCGGGCTTCCTCACCGATCTCGCCGGAACCGGCTGGAAGACGCTCGACGCCAAGGGTGCGTGGCGCTCGGATGCGGCGGCGACGCATACCGTCAGCTTCGGCGCCCATGCCGATTGGTACGCGCTCAACAGCAACCGCTATAACACCGCCGATTGGGTCAGCGGGCCCAAAGGCACGCTCAACCTGCAAGGCAGCGGCAAGACTCGCACCTTGGCGCTGTGGGCGCAGGATGCGTGGCGCATCCTGCCGCCGCTGACGCTGACCCTTGGCGGCCGCTACGAATGGTGGCGGGCGTACGGCGGCGTCAACTTCTCGCAATCGCCGGCGATCGGCCCGGTCAATCAACCGACGCTCAGCAGCGCCAAATTCTCGCCCAAGGCCGCGCTTGCCTATGCGATCTACGATCACCTGACCGCCCGGTTGTCGTTCGGCCAGGCCTGGCGCTTCCCGACCGTCGGCGAACTCTACCAGATCGTCACCACGCCGGTCGCGTCGGTGCCCAACCCGACCCTCCGCCCAGAACGCGCACGGTCACTCGAATTGGCGCTGGAGCAGCATGACAGCCACGGCAGCGTCCGCGTATCGCTGTTCAACGAAGTGGTAAAGGACGCGCTGATCTCGCAGACCGGACCGCTGGCGGTGACGCCGGTTCAGGTCGGCACCTACGTCCAGAATGTCGATGAAACCCGCGCCCGCGGTGTCGAGCTGTACGTCGTCCGCAAGAATGTCGTGCCGCGGGTCGATCTGTCGGGCAGCGTGACCTATGCCGATGCGATCACCACGAAAAATGCGATCCTCCCCGCGGCGATCGGCAAGCTGCTGCCGAGCGTGCCGCACTGGAAGGCAAGCGCCGTCGCTACCTGGCGACCCGTGGACACCGTCGCGCTGACCGCCGCCGCGCGCTACGCCAGCCGCAATTACGGGACGCTCGATAACAGCGACGTGATCGGCAATACGTACCAAGGCTTCTACAAATATTTCGTCGTCGATCTGCGCGCGCAGATCCGCGCGGCCGAGCATATGGAGTTCGGCATCGGCGTCGATAACGTCAACAACGCCAAATACTTCCTCTTCCACCCCTTCCCGCAGCGCAGCTTCGCCGCCGACGTGAGGTTGACGTTTTGAGCGCGCCGAGCCTTTACCCGACAGTCTGGCGCTGGCATTTCTATGCTGGCCTGTTCGTGCTGCCGTTCATCCTGATCCTGTCGGTCACCGGATCGATCTATCTGTTCAAACCGCAGATCGATCGCTGGGAGGAGCGCGCGTATCTGGGGCTTGGCACACAGAACGCGGTGTCGCCTGATCAGCAATTGGCCGCCGCACTGGCGGCCAATCCCGGCGCACGCTTCAATCAATATCGCCTGCCGCGCGCCCCCGGCGATGCGGCGATGATCCAGCTGTTGCGCGGCGATGGGTCGAAGCGCGAAATCTACGTGTCACCGCAAGGCATGGTGCTCGGCAGCCTCGACCCCGATACGCGGATCGCGGCGGTGGTGTCGCGCATCCACGGATCGCTGCTGATCGGGCCGTGGGGCGATCGGCTGGTCGAACTCGCGGCAAGCTGGACGATCGTGATGCTGCTGTCCGGCCTCTATCTGTGGTGGCCGCGCCCGTTCCGGCTGGCCGGGACGGTGTGGCCCCGACTGGGCTTGCGCGGGCGTCCCTTGCTCAAGGATGTGCACCGCGTCACCGGCTTCTGGATCGCCGGACTGGTGCTGGTGATGCTCGCCAGCGGTTTGCCTTGGGCGGGTGCGTGGGGCGGCGCGTTCAAATGGGCGCGAACAGAGCTTGGCCTGATCAAGGGACCGCAGGACTGGAAGATCGGTACCGATGGCGGTCATGTCCGCCACCACGGCGCAATGCCTGAAATGGCGACGGCCGCGATCGTCGCTCCGAACGGCCTGCCGCTCTCGACCTTCGTTGCAAAGGCCGAAGCCCAGCACATGGCATTCCCGGTCCTGATCCTGCCGCCGCGCGCGATGCAGAAGTTCGGTGGCCCGACGGCCAACGTGTGGACCGTAAAATCGGAAGCGCAGAACCGCTGGCTCGCCCGACGCGTCAGTTACGATCCGGCGACCGGCGTGGAAACCGGCCGCAGCGGTTTTGCCGATCAGCATATCGTTGATCGGGTCGTGAACACCGGCGTCGCCTGGCACGAAGGGCAGCTGTTTGGCCTCGCCAATCAACTGATCGGGGTCGCGACGGCGCTTGCCCTGATCGCGATCAGCATCCTGGGCGTGCTGATGTGGCTGAAACGTCGTCCGCGCGGCGCACTCGGCGCCCCGCCACGGGTCGGCGACAGGCCGTCCCGGGGCGCTATCGCCGCGCTCATCGTCCTTGGGGTGCTGCTACCGCTCTTTGGTCTTTCCGTGGTCGTCATCGCCGTGGCCGACCGAATTGTTGCTGCAACGCGCCGCCCGGCTTCGACGTCAGGCTGACGTTTTGATGCGAAAATCGGCGGCGAGCTGCGCTACAAATCGCAACATGCCCCACCCGCTCATCGCCAAGCTGAACCTGTCGCCGCACCCGGAAGGGGGCTGGTACCGCGAGACGATGCGCCAGCCTGCTGCCGATCCCTCGGCACGCGGGCTGGCGACGGCGATCCTGTTCCTCCTGGAGGACGGCCAGCGCTCACACTGGCACCGCGTCGATGCGACCGAGCTGTGGCTGTGGCACGCCGGATCGCCGCTGACGCTGCGGATCGATCGGGAGGAACACCTGCTGACGGGTGAGAGCCCGCAGGCGATCGTACCAGCAAACGCCTGGCAATCCGCCGATGCGGCGCGCGGCTGGGCGCTGGTCAGTTGCGTCGTGACACCTGCGTTCGATTTCGCCGGTTTCGAACTCGCGCCGGAAGGCTGGTCACCCGGCTAACGGAACCGCGCGCCCTTCCGCCCGTTCCGGCAGAGAAGGAGACGACGATGTCGAACGAAGCAGAAATCGAACACAAATTTTGGAAGGCGCTGCGCTCGGATATGACCGTGATGCTCGGTCTCGCCGGCGTGGACGAAGGCCATACCCGCCCGATGACCGCGCAGCTGGATGGTGATGAAGACCGCGGCCCGATCTATTTCTTCACTTCGAAGGAAACCGAACTCGTCGGCGAACTGAAAGCAGGCGAAGGCTCGCGCGCCGTCGCAACCTTCGCCTCGAAGGGCAACGACGTCTTCGCCACGATCCACGGCAATCTCGTCGCGGACAATGATCGCGCCGTGATCGACCGGCTGTGGAACAGCTATGTCGCCGCCTGGTATGAGGGCGGCAAGGACGACCCCAAGCTGCAACTGCTGCGCCTCGATGCCGAGCGCGCGCAAGTGTGGGTCGATGCGTCCAGCCTGCTGGCCGGTGTGAAGGTCATGCTCGGGATCGACCCGAAACAGGACTATAAGGATAAGGTAGCCGAGGTTTCGCTGGCCTGATCTCGTCAGACTAGACCCTCGGTTTCATCCCCGCGAAGGCCGCGACCTATCTCCCCCCGCGGGAGGTGCGTCCCCGTCTTCGCGGGGATGACAATGTGTGAGCATCTAGGCAAAGGCAGCGCGTGACGTCATCCAATCCCGCCAATCCCGCCGACGGCCTTCCCCTTCCCCGCCGCTATGCCGCCATCGCGACACTGTGCCTGGGCACCGCGCTGATCATCATCGACGGCGGCGTCGCCAACATCGCTCTGCCGACAATTGCGCGCGAATTGCACATCGATCGATCGGCGGTCGTCTCCGTCGTGACCGTGTATCAGCTGATGCTGGTCATGCTCTTGCTCCCCTTCGCCGGGCTTGGCGAACGCATCGGTCTGAAGCGCCTGTACCAATGGGGCCAGTTGCTGTTCGCGGTCGCGACCTTGCTGTGCTTCTTCGCGAAAAGTCTCCCTTTCCTGCTGATCGTCCGCGCGGCGCAGGCGATCGGCGCGGCGGCGGCGCTCAGCGTCTCCTCCGCGCTCATCCGCGCGACCTATCCCGCCAAGCAACTCGGCAGCGGGCTCGGCATCAACTCCTCCATCGTATCGGCAGGTGCGGCGCTCGCGCCGACGCTCGGCGGCTTCATCCTCGGCATAGCCCCCTGGCCGTGGGTTTTCGCGAGCGCCGTACCGTTCGCGATCGGCTCGCTGATCCTCGGCCGCGCCCTCCCAGACACGCCACCGCGCGACACCCCGTTCGACGTGATCGGCGCGATCATGTGTGCAGCGATGTTCGGGCTGGTAATCGGCGGGCTGGAAAGCGGCGTACACGGTGACAGCCCGATCGTGTCCGCCGCGATCGTGCTGTCGGGCGCGCTCGTCGGCCTCTATTTCGTCCGGCGTCAGCGCAATACGCCCGACCCGATCCTGCCAGTCGATTTGCTCGGCCAACCCGTGCTGCTGCTGTCGGTTATCGGTGCCTATACGGCGTTCGTCGCGTCGATGACGCTGATCATCTCGATGCCGTTCCGGCTGCAGAGCGAATTCGGCTTCACGCCGGTCGAGATGGGCCTGTTGATGGCCCCCTGGCCTCTGACCAACGTCGTCGTCGCGCCGCTGTCGGGCTGGCTGTCGAGCAAGATCCCGGCGGGCGCGCTCGGCGGGATCGGCATGGCGATCTCGATCTTCGCGCTGATCCTCATCGCAAACCTGCCCGCCCACCCCAGCCATTTCGACGTGATCTGGCGGATGGCGCTGTGCGGCGCTGGCTTCGGCACTTTCCTGCCCCCCAACGCGCGCCTGATCATCGGCAGCGCCCCGCGCGAGCGCGCGGCAGCAGCGGGCGGGCTGGTCTCAACGACGCGCTTGCTCGGCCAGACGACCGGCGCGACGCTGGTCGCGGCGTTGCTCGCGCTCGGGCTCGGCGGTGGTGCCACCCCGCCGCTGGTGGCCGCGACGCTCGCGTTGATCGCCGGCATCTGCAGCCTCGCCCGTCTCCGCCCGTCGATCCGTATGCCGCAAAGCGCAGAGGTGGCGGAGGCGGTGCCGACGCTCAAACAGGCGCGGTGACCCTGCCAACCCTCCCCCGTTCGGGCTGAGCTTGTAGAAGCCCTGCCCTCCTCTCGGCACCGTGTTGAGTGGAGAACAGCCCTTCGACAAGCTCAGGGCGAACGGGTGGGAGTGAGCGGCCCCCTCAGAACACCGCCTTCCCATCCCCGCCCAGCATTGCCTTCCGCACCAGCGGGATCGGCGGGCCGCCATAGCGCAGGAATTCGTCGTGGAACGCCTTCCACGACGCCCGCCCGCCATGCGTCGCGGTCCAATCATCGCGCAGCTTGCGGATCATCAGCTTGCCCATCGTATAATTCAGATAGGCCGGATCATAGGTGCCCCGCGCCGATTGCTGCTTCGCACTACCCTCATCCTGATAGCATTGCTCGACAAACATCTTCCGCGACTGATCCTGCGTCATCGTCCCGCTGTGCAGCCCGATCGCGGACAGAAAGCGGCAGTTGCGCAGCAGCGCGTTCGACAATTGCCCGACATGCGTTTCCGCATCGCCCTTATGCAGCCCCGCTTCCCACATCATTTCCTCGGCATAATGCGCCCAGCCCTCGGCAAAGGCATAGCCGACGAACAGCCGCCCGAAGATCGACGGGGATGCGTTGGCGTGCCGGAATTGCAGGAAATGCCCCGGCATCACTTCGTGGACCGATGTGAACAGCAAATCCATCTTGCCGGGGATGAAGCCCTCCTGCTCGGCCTTGCTCCACGACGGGTCCGGCGGGGAAATGTAATAGACTGACGGGATACCCTTCTCGAACGGTCCGGGCGGATCGATGTACGCGCTGTTCTGCCGGTTATAGGGCGGGCTTTCCTCGACCAGCGCCTGTTCGTTGTCCGGGATCGTGACCACATCATTCGCCAGCACGAAGGCCCGCAGTTCAGGGATCTGCTTGCGCGCTTCGGCGACGGGATCGTTATTGGCGGGCTTGTTGGCGTTCATCTTCGCCATGCACGCCGGGATCGTCGCGCCCGGCGCGAACTGACCGCACGCCTCGGTCAGCGCCTTCTGGTTGCGCGCCAGATCAGCCTCTCCCGCCGCCTTCAGCGTGGCGAGCGGTACGTCGACGCCCTCGGTCTGCTTGATCATCCGCGAGAAGCGCTCCGCCCCTAGCGCGAAATCCTGCGTCGCGGTCGGGCGCTGCTTCTCCAGATGCGCCGCCAGATCGTGCATCGCCTGCGCCGCAACCTTCGCCGCCTTATCGAATTCCTCCTGCAACGCCGGGCTCTTCACCTTGGCAAACGCCTTCTTGGCATCGCCGGTGTAATAGTCGGCAAACCCGTTGAACGCCGCCACGCCATAATTGATGTAGCTGAGCGGCATCGGCGTCTTCAGGTTCGCCTTGATCTGCGCGGCCGCGTCCGGAATCTTGCGCAGAAAACTGACCATCGCGCGCATCCGCGTCGGCGCGTCGGCATAATTGCGCGCGATATAGACGTTGGGGTCGAGCCCCGCATTGACATACCAGGCCGGATTCTTGTGCGGGAAATCGGCATCTTCCAACCAGAACAATTTGCCAGATGCGACCGTGACCAGATAATCGCGCTCGAACGCCTCGTCCTTGGTCAGCTTCGCGGTGTCGAAGGCCTTCGCCTTGTCGATCGCCTCGCGCAGGAAATCACCCTGCCGCTTCAGCCCGCCCGGCGTCCAGTCGCCCAGCCCGCCATCGAAACTATGACGCCCCTGATAGACCGCGTCGGCCGGCGAAACCTTGAACCAATCCTCGATGAAGATATCGCGAAAACTCTTCCAGTCGCTCGTCGGCAGCGCGACCAGCGGCGCCATCGATCCCTTCGGCTCAGGCGGTGCCGACGCACAGGAGGTCAGCGCCAGAGCGGCGATCCCGGCCAACAAAACTGAACGCATAGCGGCTCCCTCAATTCGGTATCATGGGGACGCTGGCAGTTTGCGCAGGTTCGCGCCAGCCCGACCGGGACGGAGCGCTACACCGGCGCGGTGCGACCGATCACTTCTTGTCGTTAAGCGGAACGATCACGTCGTTCTTGTCCACCACGCCCAGATTCTTGAGCGCGAGTTCCTCGACCATATCCCGATCGGCATGTTTCGGATCGAGCAGCGCGACCCGGTTCTTCAAATCCGCGCGGTTCTTGTCGAGCATCGCCAGTTCGCGTTGTTTGACCGCCAACTGCCGCTCGATATCGCCATACGCCAACGCACCGTTAGGCCCGAAGATCGCATAGCCTCCGAAAAAGACACCGACGATCAATAGCGCCGCCGGCGCGATCGCGCGGCGGAGCATCGTCCTGAGAGTTGAGCGTTTCTTGACCACGGTCGCGACATTCGCGCATCGCGACTCGTGGATCAAGCCGGTATTTTTACGGTGGTTAAATTCGGATGACAGAGCGTCCGGCATACAGCGCAGCGCCCTCCAACTCCTCCTCGATACGGATCAGCTGGTTGTATTTCGCCAACCGATCGGAGCGCGCGAGGCTGCCCGTCTTGATCTGTCCGCAATTGGTCGCGACAGCCAGATCGGCGATCGTTGCGTCCTCGGTCTCACCCGAGCGATGTGACATGACCGCGGTATAGCCCGCCCGTTGCGCCATCGAAACGGCTTCGAGCGTTTCGGTGAGCGTACCGATCTGGTTAACCTTGACGAGCAGCGAGTTGGCGTAACCGCCCTCGATCCCGCGCTTCAGGCGCTTGGGATTGGTCACGAACAGGTCGTCGCCGACGAGCTGGACCTTGTCTCCGACCAGGTCTGTGAGCGCCTTCCAGCCCTCCCAATCGTCCTCGCCCATGCCGTCCTCGATCGAAAAGATCGGGTAACGGCGCGTCAGGTCGGCGAGATATTCGGCCATTTCGTGACTCGAGAGGCTCTTGCCCTCGCCCGAAATCTCATAGCGGCCGTTCTTGTAGAACTCGGTCGCCGCGCAATCGAGCGCGAGCATCACGTCGTCACCCGGCGTGTAGCCCGCAGTCTCGATCGAGCGCAGGATGAATTCGATCGCTTCGTTGGTCGAGGCGATGTTGGGCGCGAAGCCGCCTTCATCACCGACGGACGTCGCGAGGCCCTTTTCGTGCAGCGCTTTCTTGAGGGTGTGAAAAATCTCTGACCCGCAACGGACCGCTTCGACCATCGACGTCGCGCCGACGGGCACGATCATGAATTCCTGGAAATCGATCGGATTGTCGGCGTGTTCGCCGCCGTTGATGATGTTCATCATCGGCACCGGAAGCACATGCGCCGAGACGCCACCGACATAGCGATAGAGCGGCAGGGTGCGCGCATCGGAGGCCGCCTTGGCGACCGCAAGGCTGACGCCGAGGATCGCATTCGCACCCAGACGGCTCTTGTTCTCGGTGCCGTCGAGTTCGATCATCGTCGAATCGATCTCGCGCTGATCCTCCGCCTCCAGGCCGATGACGGCCTCGGCGATCTCGCCGTTCACCGCATCGACCGCAGCCTGGACGCCCTTCCCGCCCCAGCGGCTCTTGTCGCCATCGCGCTTTTCGACCGCCTCATGCGCGCCGGTCGAGGCACCCGACGGCACCGCCGCGCGGCCAAAACTGCCGTCTTCCAGCATCACGTCGACCTCGACCGTCGGGTTGCCGCGACTGTCCAGGATCGTGCGGGCGTGAATGTCGATGATTGCGGTCATGGAACGATCCTTCTAACTGTCAGAGACAAGGTTGCGCGTGCCTCTATCGGCTAAGTCTCGCGCCCGCAATTCGTGGCGGGAATGGGAACTAGGACAGGCGCTTACCGGTTACGTGTTTTCGATCATCAACGAAGGGCGCTTGTCATGGCTACCACCCCCGAATCCGCAAACACATCCACCGCGACCGAACATCTGAACGCTGCTGCCAAGGCTGCTGGCTCCGCTGCAGACGAGACCGCAAAGGCAACCGTCACCGCATCGCAGCTGTTGAAGGACAGCGCCGCCAAGATCGGTAAGGAAGCGGTCGATCGCGCCAAGACCTACGCCGAGGACCGGAAGGCCGCAGCCGGCGGCGCGCTGGACGAGATCGTCAAGATGATCAACGACGCCGCGGGCACCGTCGATGAAAAGCTGGGCGACCAATATGGTCAGTACGCCCGCACCGCAGCGGACAAGGTCGCCGGTTTCTCCGAGGGTCTGAAGGCCAAGGAACTCGACGATCTGATCGAGGACGCGCGCGGTTTCGTGCAGAAGAGCCCGGCAATCGCGATCGGCACCGCAGCGGCACTTGGCTTCGTGTTGGTCCGCCTGATCCAGTCGGGTCTTGCCGCAGAGTCGCAGGACAAGGCCTGAGCCTGAACGTCCGGGGGCGGCGATGAACGACGTGGAACGCCAGGGGTCGGCTGAGGAAGAGGGCCTTGGCGCGCTGTTTTCGCGCGTCATCGCCGATGCTGAAAACCTCGCACGGGCCGAAATCGAGCTGCAGAAGGCAAAGATCGTTGCGCGTATTGACGATGCGCGCAACGGCGTTTTGCTGTTGCTGGCCTCGGTCGCGACCGGCTCGGTTGCGCTGACCGCGCTGGTCGTCGGCGTCCTGATGGTGCTGACCCCGCTGGTCGGCCCCGGGTTAGCGACCGCAATCGTGGTCGGCACGCTGCTGCTACTGTCGGCGCTGCTCGGCTGGCTCGCAATGCGCCACTTCAAGCTGCTGTTCGGCGCGTCGGAGGACGCATCGTGACCGGGCGCGCGATCGGGGCGCGGCTGGCGCGGGCACAAGCGCGCAGCGAGGCGGCGCGGGCACGCTTGGCGGACACGCTCGGCACGCTGCAACGTCGCACGACCCCGCGCGCTCTGGCGCAGGATGTCGCGGAAACGCTGCAAGTGCGCGGCACCGCCGCGATCACCGAGGCGATCGAAGTCGCGCGCCGCAAGCCCGTTAAGATCGGCCTGATCGCAGCGATGCTCGGCCTGTTCGCCGCCCGCCGTCCGATCCTGCGCCTGCTGCGTCGGCGGAGCAGCGCCCTTACGCCATCATCTTCAAAAGGAGCCAAGACATGACCGTAGCGAAAGGTGCGAAGCCGCGCGCCGCCAAGGCCGCTGCTGCCGTCCGGTCCTCCGCCACCAAGGCGGCCACCGCCACGACCGAAACCGCGCGAGATTTCGCGCGCAAGACGGCAGCTGGCGTCGAAGCCAATCCGGTCGGCGTTCTCGCAGGCGGCATCGCGCTCGGCGCCGTGATCGGTGCGCTCGTCCCGCGCAGCAAGCAGGAAGCGAAGCTGCTCGCGCCGGTCGGCAAGCGCATCAGCGACACGACGCGCGGCGCGATCGACGCAGCGAAGGACACCGCAAAGGCCGAATTCGACGTGCTCGGATTCTCGCGCAATGCCGCCCGCGATCAGGTCGGCAAGATGCTTGGCGGCGTGATCAAGACGCTGGCAACGGCGGGCACTGCAGCGGTGCTCTCGGCGAAGGCCAAGCCCGCCGCCGAACCGGCCCCGGCCCCCGCGGCCACACCGGAAGCGGCCGCGGGGCCGAAAACCACCGCCAAAAAAGCGAAAACGCAGGCGTAATTTTTTAGGAAAGGTTCCCGAAAGGCAGCCCCGCCCCTAAGATGGGGCCAGACCAGTCATGCCTATCGGGACCAGAATTTCATGAGCAAGCTCCACCTCGTTTTCGGCGGCCGCGTATCCGATCCCCGCACGCTCGACTTCGACGATCTCAACTCGATCGAAATCGTCGGCGTGTTTCCGGACTATGCCAGCGCCGAAAAAGCCTGGCGCGCCGCCGCGCAGCGCACCGTCGATGACGCCGAGATGAAGTTCGTGGTGGTGCATTTGCATCGGCTGTTGCAGCCGGATCTGATTGCGCCGGGGGCTGGCGCGTCGGCGTAGCTTATTTGGGCACAGAAGGTATCCGACACGGGAGTAAATCCCGTGTCGTCGGTCGGCGCTTGGGCGCCGCCGGCCGTAAGCGGCTAATGCGCGCGCGATTAGCGTTCGCTAATCGCTTGCCGCCGCTTAGATAAATTCGATCTTTGACACGACGTAGTAACGATCGCCCGATGGCACCGTCACCTCGACCTCGTCATCCAGCTTGCGCCCGATCAGCGCGCGACCCAGCGGCGAATTGTACGAAATCCGCCCGCCCTTGGCATCGGCTTCGGTCTGGCCGACGATCTGATACTTGACCGGCTTGTCGTCTTCATCGAGCAGCGTGACCGTCGCGCCGAACACGACCTTGTCGCCCGACAGTTCCTTCGGATCGATGATCTGCGCGCGCGAGAGCTTGTCCTCGATATCGCTGATCGACGCTTCGATCTGGCCCTGCCGTTCTTTCGCCGCGTGATATTCGGCGTTTTCCGACAGGTCGCCGTGCGCGCGGGCTTCTTCGATCGCATCGACGATCAGGGGACGCTCCGCCTTCAGCCGCTTGAGATCCGCATTGAGCCGATCATGGCCCTCTTGCAGCATCGGCATCTTGTCTACGGTGGCCATCCCTGTCGTCCTTCGTCTTCAAAATCACCCGGTTGGCCGGCCCGAATGGACCCGCCCGCACGCTGTTCTCATTTGGGGGATTAGGTGTGCGAGGTGGAATAATAGGATTGCAGCGGCTTGACTTCAAGGCTCCGTGTCGAAAGCGCCACGATTGCGCGCGCCGCCTCCAGGCTGGCAGGCGCCGTGGTGAAATAGGGAATCTTGAGCGACAGCGCAGATCCGCGGATCGGGGAGCTGTCCTTCAGGCTCTGCCACCCCTCGGTCGTGTTGAAGATCAGATCGATCCCGCCGTCCTTGATCCGGTCGACAATGTGGGGCCGCCCCTGCGCCACCTTGTTGACGCGCTCGACGGTCACGCCCTGCGCGGCGAGATAATCGGCCGTGCCGCCCGTAGCGACGATCGTGAAGCCATGGTCCGCGAGCGTGCGCACCGCGGGCAGGATGACGGACTTGTCGCTGTCCTTCACGCTGACGAACACCGCGCCACCCTTGGGCAGGACGGTGCCCGCGCCAAGCTGCGATTTGGCGAAGGCGAGCGTGAAATCGGGGTCGATCCCCATCACTTCGCCGGTGCTCTTCATTTCGGGCGACAGCACCGGATCGACGCCGGGGAATTTGTTGAACGGGAAGACCGCTTCCTTGACCGCATAATAGTCGATGTGGCGGTCGATCGCAGGAAGGTCGGCGAGCTTCTCGCCCGCCATCACGCG
This sequence comes from Sphingomonas sp. MMS24-J45, assembly GCF_044881195.1. GTDB lineage: Bacteria > Pseudomonadota > Alphaproteobacteria > Sphingomonadales > Sphingomonadaceae > Sphingomonas. The sequence continues at coordinate 405,760 of NZ_CP173255.1, forward strand.
CGCCGCGATCTTGGCGATCGGCGCGCCGATTGCCTTGGCAACGAACGGCACGGTGCGGCTGGCGCGCGGGTTGACCTCGATCAGATAGACCAGACCATCCTTCACCGCGAACTGGATATTCATCAGCCCGACGACCGACAGCGCCTTTGCCAGAGCCACCGTCTGCCGCTCGATTTCGGCGACCACTTCGGTCGGCAGCGAATAGGGCGGGATCGAGCAAGCCGAGTTGCCGGAATGGACGCCCGCCTCTTCGATATGCTGCAACACGCCCGCAACGGTGACATCGGTCCCGTCCGAGATCGCATCGACATCGACCTCGACCGCGTCGCGCAAATATTGGTCGATCAACACCGGGGAATCGCCCGACACCTGCACCGCGGTCTGGATATATTCCTCCAGCTGCGGGCGCCCGTCGACGATCTCCATCGCGCGCCCGCCAAGCACATAGCTCGGGCGCATCAGCACGGGGTAGCCGATCCGCTCCGCCACCGCGACGGCCTCTTCGCGGCTGCGCGCGATACCGTTGGCGGGCTGGCGCAGGCCGAGCTTGTTGACCAGCGCGGCGAAGCGTTCGCGGTCTTCGGCCAGGTCGATCGCATCGGGGCTGGTGCCGAGGATCGGAATCCCTGCATCCTGCAAAGCCTGCGCCAGATTGAGCGGGGTCTGCCCGCCGAACTGCACGATCACGCCGTGCAAGCTGCCGTTCGACATTTCGACGTGCAGGATTTCGAGCACGTCCTCGGCGGTCAGCGGTTCGAAATACAGCCGGTCGCTGGTGTCGTAATCGGTCGACACCGTCTCCGGATTGCAATTGACCATGATCGTTTCATAGCCAGCGTCGCCCAGCGCAAAGCAGGCATGGCAGCAGCAATAATCGAATTCGATCCCCTGCCCGATCCGGTTCGGCCCGCCGCCCAGGATCACGACCTTCTTCCGATCGGTCGGCTGGCTCTCGCATTCGGGTTCGCCGAAGCTCGGGGCTTCATAAGTCGAATACATGTACGGCGTCCTGGCATCGAATTCCGCCGCACAGGTGTCGATCCGCTTGAACACCGGCCGCACGCCGAGCTTGTGGCGCAGCGCGCGCACCTCCGCCTCGGTCGTGCCGCCGGTCATCGCCTGCACCACATCGCGGATCAGCCCGCCGCGCGCCATAGGGCGCTCACGCAGGTTTGCCGATTGCACCGCCAGGAAGGCGAGCCGCTTGTCGCTGAAGCCCATCGCTTTCAGACGCCGCATCCCCGCCGCATCGCGCGGCAGGCCGCCCGTCGCGACTTCCTGCTCCGCCGCGACGATCTCGGCGAGGCGTTCGATGAACCACGGGTCGAACTTCGCCAGCGCATGGACCTCGGCCACCGTGAAGCCCTCGCGCAACGCCTGCGCCGCGACCAGCAGCCGGTCGGGCGTGGCGACGGCGAGCGCCGCCTCGATCTCCGCGCGCGGCGCCCCGACCAGGCGATCGACCATGTTGAAGCCCGACAGGCCGGTCTCCAGCCCGCGCAGCGCCTTCTGCATCGATTCGTGGATGTTGCGGCCGATCGCCATCACCTCGCCGACCGACTTCATCGCGGTCGACAGCACGGCTTCCGCACCCTTGAACTTTTCGAAGGCGAAACGCGGGATCTTGGTGACGACATAGTCGATCGTCGGCTCGAACGACGCCGGGGTCGCGCCCGTAATGTCGTTCATGATCTCGTCGAGCGTGTAGCCGACCGCAAGTTTGGCCGCGACCTTGGCGATCGGGAAGCCGGTCGCCTTGGACGCGAGCGCCGAGGAGCGCGACACGCGCGGGTTCATCTCGATCACGATCAGGCGGCCGTCCTTGGGGTTGACCGCGAACTGCACGTTCGATCCGCCCGTCTCGACGCCGATCTCGCGCAGGCACGCGATGCTCGCGTTGCGCATGATCTGATATTCCTTGTCGGTCAGCGTCAGCGCGGGGGCGACGGTGATGGAATCGCCGGTGTGGACGCCCATCGGATCGACATTTTCGATCGAGCAGATGATGATGGCATTGTCGGCGCGGTCGCGCACGACTTCCATCTCATATTCCTTCCATCCGATCAGCGATTCCTCGATCAGCACTTCGGTGGTCGGCGACAGGTCGAGACCGCGCCGCACAATCTCCAGGAATTCCTCGCGGTTATATGCGATGCCGCCGCCCGACCCGCCCATCGTGAAGCTCGGGCGGATGATCGCGGGCAGCCCGGTCTTCTCCAGCCCCGCCAGTGCCTCCTCGACCGAATGCGCGATCGCCGAGCGCGCGCTTTCCAGGCCGATTTTGGTCATCGCGTCCTTGAATTTCAGCCGGTCCTCCGCCTTGTCGATAGCCTCGGCATCAGCGCCGATCATCTCGACCCCGAATTCCGCCAGCGTCCCGTCGTTGAACAGCGCCAGCGCGGTGTTCAGCGCGGTCTGGCCGCCCATCGTGGGCAGGACGGCGTCGGGCCGCTCCTTCTCGATGATCTTTCGCACGATCTCGGGCGTGATCGGCTCGATGTACGTCGCATCGGCCAGCTCAGGATCGGTCATGATCGTCGCCGGGTTCGAATTGACCAGGACGATGCGATACCCGTCCTCCTTCAACGCCTTGATCGCCTGCGTGCCCGAATAATCGAACTCGCACGCCTGCCCGATGACGATCGGCCCCGCGCCGATGACGAGGATGGAGGAAATGTCGGTGCGTTTCGGCATGTTACTCGGTTCCGTCCTCGCCAGTGCCGTCCTCAGCGGTACAGCCCCAGCCGTCATATTCCACGTCATACGCCTGCGCGATCTGCTGGCAGAGCTTGGTCAGCCCCTTGATCGCGGCATCGTCGGTGGTCTGCGCGCGCATCAGGAACAGGCACATGTCGCCCTCCTCATCCTCTTCGCGCTCGATCACGTCGAAGCCGAGCGAGCCGGCCTCCTCTTCGAGTCTGTCGAGCGCTTCGTCATCACCACGGAACGACACATCGACCGGGCGCACGATTTCGGCGCGATCGCCCGCATCACGCAGCGACTGCAGCACGTCCTTGTCGGCGGCCCATTCCTCTTCGAGGCGTGCGGGGGAGACTTCGGGGAGGGTCATGGGCAAAATTCCAATAGATACGAACAAAGACTTAGGGCCATCCGAATATAAGCTTGATTATATGCTTACAAATTTCCGCAATTGCCGCAGCACTTGACTTCTCCGAAACCCATTTAAGTGTACTAGTAGCTTGCGCACGAAGCGCACCCAACCTCACAAATGAGCCACTCCAAATCGTTTTTAGCGCAGATATTTCAACCAACGCAGCCTGGCGTTCGTCCGGATGTTCGGGAAAAGCCTCATTATTGGTTCGAACTTGATCCTCAAGGCTTTCAAGCGCACGCCTAACTTCGATGACCTCGGCCGAGTTGTGATTTAATGATACAACGCCCTCGGCTACCGGAACACGATCTGTTTCTATTTTCCGCTGCGCAGCCGCAATTTTCTCCGCCTCTAAAATTCCTGCATGGGTCAATCGAAATATAGCAATTCTGTTTTCAAAGTTCTCAATAAGCTCATCATTAGACAAGTTCTGTATTGCGCGCGCCAAAAACTGAGGCGAGACCTTAAGAGACATCAACTGGTCAATCTTAGAGGCCGGGAGATGCGTGTCTAATGAAGCAGAGTGCAAATGGTCAAAGAGAGCCAACAAAATATCTTGCTTGGCAGCATTCAGACTCGGCTTGCTCTCGACGCTCATAACATCCCCACAAACCGCTCGAACAGATACAGGCTGTCCTGCGGCCCGGGGCTCGCCTCGGGGTGATATTGCACGCTGAACGCCGGGCGGTCGGTCAGTTCGATCCCCGCGTTCGAGCCGTCGAACAGCGACACATGCGTCTCGCGTGCGGTGGCGGGTAGGCTGTCGCGTTCGACCGCGAAGCCGTGGTTCATGCTCGTGATCTCGACCGCGCCGTCGCTGAGGCGCTTGACCGGATGGTTGGCGCCGCGATGGCCCTGGAACATCTTGGTCGTTTGCCCGCCGACTGCGAGCGCGAGCAATTGGTGGCCGAGGCAAATGCCGAACAGCGGCTTGCCCGTCTCCAGCAGCTTCTGAATGACGGGTACGGCATAGACGCCGGTCGCCGCCGGGTCGCCCGGACCATTCGACAGGAAAATGCCGTCGGGTTGGAGCGCCATGATGTCGTCGAAGCTCGCCGTCGCGGGGACGACCGAAACCTCAGCTCCAGCCTTAACAAGGTTGCGGAAGATATTGCGTTTGCTGCCATAATCTACCGCGACGACATGCGGGCGGCGCGGTGCCAGGTTGGCCTTGTGGGTGGCACTTTCGGCACTTTCGGCCTCGCCATATCCCGCCCCGAGCCGCCATACGCCACCGTCGCCCTGCCCGCCCCAGCCGTAATGCGTCTGCGTCGTCACCGCGATCGCCAGGTCCATGCCCTCCAGCCCCGGCCACGCCTGCGCCTGCGCCAGCAGTGCAGGCACATCGAACTCACCCGACGCGGAATGCGCGATCACCGCGTTGGGCGCGCCGCCACCGCGAATGCGCCGCGTCAATGCCCGCGTGTCGACGCCCGACAGACCGATCCGCCCGTGCTTCGCCATCCACGCATCGAGCCGCTCGACGCTGCGGAAATTGCTCGGTCCCGTCACATCCTCGCGCACGATCATGCCCAAAGCGTGCGGATCGTTCGCCTCGATATCATCCGGGTTGGCGCCGACATTGCCGATATGCGGGAAGGTGAAGGTGATCATCTGCCCGGCAAAGCTCGGGTCGGTCATGATCTCCTGATAGCCGGTCATGGCGGTGTGGAAGCACACTTCGCCGACTGCCGACCCTTCCGCGCCGAAGCCGCGGCCCCATACGACCTCCCCCGTTGCGAGCACCAATACGCCGGTGGCTCCGTCAGGCGCGGTCACAGGTTTGGCGTCGGCCATTGCGGCGGGCACTCCTCAGGTTCGTCAATGTCGCTAAGCGCTGCCGGTTAGAAGGCGATGCGTCCAAGGTCAATCTGAAAGGGGGGCGCCGATCGGATAAACCCGCTAAAGTCGCCCACCACCAAAAAGGACCGAGAATGATTCGCGACGACATCAAGGCAGCGCTCATCACCGCGATGAAGGGGGGCGACAAAGCCGGCACCGCGACGCTGCGCCTCATCCAGAGCGCGATCAAGAACCGCGACATCGAGGCACGCGCGCCGCAATCACGCGACGGCGTCGCCCCTGCCGACGACGATACGTTGGTCGTCGAAGTGCTGCAGAAGATGATCAAGCAACGCCGCGAATCGATCGACATGTTCGTGAAGGGCGGCCGCCAGGAACTCGCCGACAATGAAGCCGCAGAAGTCGCGGTGATCGAACGCTTCCTGCCGCAACAGATGGACGAAGCAGCGACCGCAGCGGCGATCGAGGCGATCAAAGCGGAGCTTGGCGCCACCGGCATGAAGGACATGGGCCGCGTGATGGCGGAACTGAAAGCGCGCCACGCGACGACGCTGGACATGAGCAAGGCGAGTGCGGCGGTTAAGGCGGCGCTGAGCTGAAAATGTCGTGGGCGGTTGATCCTATGCGCAACTGTCCGCCCTCCCGCTCGCGGGAGGGGGAGTGACGAGCCATGACTCTCTCCCCCAATTCCTCGACGAGCTCCGCAGCCGCACCCTCCTCTCGGCGCTGATCGGGCGCACCACGAAGCTGCAAAAGGCCGGCCGCGAATGGCGGGCGTGCTGCCCGTTCCATAACGAGAAAACCCCGTCGTTCTACGTCAATGACGACAAGGGCTTCTACCATTGCTTCGGCTGTTCGGCGCATGGCGATGCGATCCGCTGGATGACCGATCAGCGCGGTCTGCCCTTCATGGATGCAGTGAAGGAACTGGCGCAGGCGGCGGGCATGGAGATGCCCGCAATGGACCCGCGCGCCGCCGAGAAAGCCGAGGCCGCCAAGGGCCTGCACGAGGCATGCGCCGATGCCGCCGGCTGGTTCACCGAACAATTGAACGGCATCTCAGGCGCCACCGCGCGCGACGTGCTCGCCAAGCGCGGCATAAAGCCTGAGACGGCGCGCGCCTTCGGACTCGGCTTCGCGCCGGACTCCCGCAGCGGGCTCAAGACCGCGCTGAAGGACTATGGCGATCCGCTGCTGGTCGAGGCGGGGTTGCTGATCAAGGTCGAGGAGAAAGCGCCCTACGATCGCTTCCGCGGCCGCCTGATGATCCCGATCCGCGATCCGCGCGGCCGCACGATCGCGTTCGGCGGGCGCATCATCGGGGATGGCGAGCCGAAATATCTCAATTCCCCGGAGACGCCGCTCTTCGACAAGGGCCGCACGCTCTATAATCTCGACAAGGCCGCCCCAGCCGCGCGCAAGGCCGGGCGGCTGATCGTGGTCGAGGGCTATATGGACGTCATCGCGCTGTCACAGGCGGGTTTCGGCGAAGTGGTCGCGCCGAATGGGACTGCGGTGACCGAGGCGCAGCTTGAACGCATGTGGCGCCTGAGCGACGTGCCGATCCTGTGCCTCGACGGCGACAGCGCCGGACAGAAGGCCGCGATCCGCGCCGCGCACCGCGCCATGCCGCTGCTCGCGCCGGGGCGCAGCCTCGCCTTCGTCACGCTGCCGCAAGGGCAGGATCCCGACGATCTGGTGCGCACGAAAGGCCCAGCGGCGTTCGAGGCGCTGCTGAAGGAGCCCGAACCGCTAGTCGACCGGCTGTGGGCGAGCGAACTCGCCGCGGAACCACTCGACACGCCCGAACAGAAAGCCGGTCTCAAGGCGCGGCTCGCGGAACTCGCCAAGACCATCGCAGACCAGAACGTCGCGCATGAATATCAGGCCGAATTCCGCCGCCGGTTCGACGAGACGTTCCGGCCGCAACGTAAGGCGTTTGAACCGCGTTCTCCGTTCGTCCCGCAGGCCCGCGGTGGCCGCAAGGCCGGTCAGCCGTGGAAGCCGCCGATCACGCCGCCCGGCGAGGGCGCAAAGAGTATCGGCACCGGCGGCATCGATCGCATACTTGCCAAGGCAGTGCTTGCCGGGTTGATCCGCCATCCGGCCGAAATCGCGCGCCACATGGAAGTGCTGGGGTCGCTCAAACTCGCCGATCCGACGCTCGGTCGGCTGTTCGAAGCGGTGGTCGATGTGGCAGTGGAGGATGCCCATGAAAACATGGCGCTTGATAGTCAGCGCCTCCTTACCATATTGGCCTCATCTGGATTTGATATAATCGCGCACGAACTGCTGCGGGCCGACCAAATATCGTGTTCGTTCACAAGGAGGGATGCCGAACCGGCGCGGGCACGCGAGGACCTCGATGAGGCCATCGCGATCCTGGTCGCTCGGCCGGAAGTGGATGCGGCGCTGGCTGCGGCGACGGCGATGATGCAAACGCACTATTCGGATGAGGCATTTGAGCGGCAAGTGTCGCTTGTAAAAGAAAAACAGGCTCTGGAAGCGCGGCTTGCAAATCTGGTGCAGGCGAACGAAGACGCCAGGGCTTTTAGTACCGAGGGCAATTGATGGCGAAGACGGACATGGCGGACGCGAACGAAACCATCGAAGGTAGCGATGCGCCGCTGATCGATTTGAACGACGCGTCGATCAAGAAGGTGATCGCCCGCGCGAAGAAGCGCGGCTACATCACCTACGAGCAGCTCAACGAGGCGCTGCCGCAGGGCGAGATGTCGTCCGACCAGATCGAGGACATCAGCTCCGCTCTGTCCGAAATGGGCATCAACATCGTCGAGAATGACGAACAGGGCGAGGATGGCGACGACGCCGCCAAGGCCGAGGACGAGGACGATGCCGAGCCGGTCGATGCGTCCGAAGACGCCGGCCCAGCGCTCGACGTAAAGAAGAAGGAAGTCGTCGATCGCACCGATGACCCGGTGCGCATGTACCTGCGCGAGATGGGCGCGGTCGAACTGCTGAGCCGCGAGGGTGAAATTGCCATCGCCAAGCGGATCGAGGCCGGTCGCGACACCATGATCCTCGGCCTGTGCGAATCGCCGATCACCTTCAACGCGATCATCGATTGGTCGACCGCGCTCAACGAAGGCACGATGCAGCTGCGTGAGATCATGGATCTCGATGCGATGCTGTCGAAGGACCCGGCACCCGAATCGCTGACCGACGACGACGCCGAAAATGGCGGTGAGATCAGCGAAAAGACCGCTGGCCCGTCGTTCAAGGAAGAAGCCGAGCCCGAGGAGGCCTCCGCCGACGAGGACGAGGATTCGATGACCGAGCGGCGCGCCCCGCGCCCGTCGGACGACGAGGAAGAGGACAACACCCTCAGCCTCGCGCAGATGGAGGAGCAGCTCAAGCCGATCGCGCTCGAACGCTTCGCCAACATTACCGCTCTCTACAAGAAGTTCAGCAAGGTTCAGCAGACTCGGCTCGACGCGATGGCGGCGGGTGGCGAGCTGTCGGCGGCTGACGAGCGCAAATACCAGAAGCTGCGTGAAGAACTGACCGCCGAGGTCGAGAGCGTCCAGTTCCACAACGCCAAGATCGAATATCTGGTCGATCAGCTCTACGCCTTCAACCGCCGCCTGACCGCGCTCGGCGGGCAGATGCTGCGCCTGGCGGAGCGTCACAAGGTGTCGCGCAAGGACTTTCTCGAGCGCTACATCGGACATGAGCTGGACGAACAGTTCCTGCCGTCGGTCGCCAAGATCGACAAGAAGTGGACCGCGTTCGTCACGAACGAGAGCGAAGCCGCCGATCGCATCCGCGTCGAGATCAGCGAGATCAGCCAGGCGACCGGCATGGCGCTCACCGAGTTCCGCCGCATCGTCAATATGGTGCAGAAGGGCGAGCGTGAGGCGCGTATCGCAAAGAAGGAAATGGTCGAGGCCAATCTCCGTCTCGTGATCTCGATCGCCAAGAAGTACACCAATCGCGGCCTGCAGTTCCTGGATTTGATCCAGGAGGGCAATATCGGCCTGATGAAGGCGGTCGATAAGTTCGAATATCGCCGCGGCTACAAGTTCAGCACCTACGCCACCTGGTGGATCCGTCAGGCGATCACCCGTTCGATTGCCGATCAGGCGCGCACGATCCGTATCCCGGTGCACATGATCGAGACGATCAACAAGCTGGTCCGCACCAGCCGCCAGTTCCTCCACGAGCAAGGCCGCGAGCCCACGCCCGAGGAAATGGCCGAGCGCCTGAGCATGCCGCTCGAGAAGGTGCGCAAGGTTATGAAGATCGCCAAGGAGCCGATCTCGCTCGAAACGCCGATCGGCGACGAGGAAGACAGCCACCTGGGCGATTTCATCGAGGACAAGAACGCGATCATCCCGGTGGACGCGGCGATCCAGGCGAACCTCAAGGAAACGGTCACCCGCGTCCTGGCGAGCCTCACCCCGCGTGAGGAGCGCGTGCTGCGCATGCGCTTCGGCATCGGCATGAACACCGATCACACGCTGGAAGAAGTCGGCCAGCAATTCTCGGTGACGCGCGAGCGTATTCGCCAGATCGAGGCGAAAGCGTTGCGTAAGCTCAAGCATCCGAGCCGCAGCCGCAAGATGCGCAGCTTCCTCGACCAGTAAGCCCACCGGCGGTGGCCTCGTGCCACCGCCGCGGCCACAGGTTAGGACGGATTTTTCACAAGAATGCTCCATTTCGGAGCGATATCGTGGTGTGCCCGGCGGCGTTGCGTATCGAATGCGGCATGGCCCTCCCCCTGCTTCGTCTCTCGCGTCGCCGCAGCCCGAGCAACTCGTCACCTCTTCCGATTTGGTCCGGCATTTCGGCGTGTGGCAGGAACGTGCGGTTCGCGCGCCGCTCTATATTCTCCACCGCGGCCGTCCGCGGTTCGTGCTAACCTCGATCGAAACAATGGACGCGCTCTGTGCGGCCCATGCGCCCGCGCCGCCGCCCATGCCGCCGGCTTTGGTGGACGCGACCATTTTGCTCGACGGCATGCGCGACCTCGTCGTCGTGGCTGACGCCGCTGGTACAATCATCGCATCCAGCCGGACGGCACGCGCGCACTTTGGGACCGTGGTGGCGCTGGGCGGGCCAATTGATCTGATCGCAGCGCCCTCCGCACGCACCCCCCTGTCACTCGCAATCCGCCGCGTGCTGGCGACGGGTTCCGGCGACCGGCTCGAAATGCCCTCGGCCGCGCGCGAAGGACGAACGCTCACGCTGGCGATCGAACCGGCCGGCACCGGCGTAGTGCTGTTCGCACAGGATGGCACGCCCGAGCGGGAGGCGGCGCAGGCGCTGGCCACGCTACGGGCGACGGATGCCGCCCTGGCCGCCGCAACCGGCGTCGCCAGCGTCACGATCAACCCGCGCGGCTATCCCGTCGACCCAGGGATCGCGCTGGCCTCGATCACCGGGCTCACCCGCGATGCGCTTGCAATGATCCGCTTTGTCTCGCTCGCGGAAATCGGGATGCGCGTCTCACTCGGCGCCGCGATCGAACGCGCAATGGCCGGGGAAACGCCGCCACCGCTGCACATCGGCTTGCTGGTCAACCGCGCCGATCCGATCACCGTGCGGGTCGGCCTGGCCCCGCTGCGCATCGGCACCGCTGTGGAGGGCGTGACGGCGGTTCTCGTCGCGATTTAGCCGCCCTCACCGCCGGCTTAGGTCCGCATCGGCCTGGTTTAGGTACACTTAATCGCCTCTAAACCAGGTCTTTACGTGCTTCGGTATATCCCTTGCCTCACAGCTTGCCTTTCGGGCGAGGCCGACGCGAAGGCGTCGGTCGGAAAAGGATAGAACAGGGATCATGGCGATCGCGACGACACAGCTCAAACCCGCGGTGGAGGCAGGCAGCATCGCGGCGTTGGCGGCAAGCGACGGGTGCGCGCACCACAGGTTGATCCGCAGCCTGACGATGCCCGGGGTTGCCGGGCGCGACCTTGCCGATGCGGTCCACGCGATCTGCGCGGTGCACGGTCGGCTGACCGATCTGTTCGAGGAAGCCGCGCGCCGCCCGGTCGCGGATCTCGACACGGCATGGCTGCACGATGCAACGGCCGCCTTTGGAATCGAGCGCGCCTATCTCGCACGACTGACCGCGGCGGTCGGGCCACTCCCCTCCACGCCCGGACAAGCCGAGAGCGACGCGGCCTTCGCCGCGCAACGCCATACCTTCGATATGCTTGCGCGATCCGATCGCGCGGGCTGCTCGATCGGTGCCGCGCTCGCGCTGGTGATCGACTGGCATGGCTTCCGCCGCATCCTGGACGCGGCGGCACGGCGTGCCGGGGCGGAGATCGCCGAATCGCAGCTGCCTGACGAGATTGCGATTGCCCGGATCGCCACGACGCCAGGCGCCGCTGCCCCTGTGCGCCGCGCAATGGCCTTCGGTGCGCAGCAGACATTTGCGCAGCATCGCGGGCTGTGCGACCTGATCGAAGCGCGCGCTAGCGCCCGCGACGCGCTGTAGGCCGCTTGCACTGGCGGCGCATTTCCCGCTACCGCCGTACCCGCTATTCAAAAGAACGGGACGGATGCGATGAAACGGTTCGAGGGCACGCAAGGCTATGTCGCCACCGACGACCTGAAGGTCGCGGTCAACGCCGCGGTCACGCTGCGCCGTCCGTTACTGGTCAAGGGCGAACCCGGAACCGGAAAGACCGTTTTAGCCTATGAAATCGCCAAGGCGCTCGATGCCGAATTGATCGAGTGGAACATCAAATCCACGACCAAGGCGCAGCAGGGCCTGTACGAATATGACGCGGTGGCCCGCCTGCGCGACGGTCAGCTCGGTGACGAGCGCGTGCATGACATCGCCAACTACATCCGCCGCGGCAAATTGTGGGAGGCGTTCACGAGGCCCAAGCCGCCGGTCTTGCTGATCGACGAGATCGACAAGGCCGATATCGAGTTTCCCAACGATCTGTTGCAGGAACTCGATCGGATGGAATTCCACGTCTACGAAACCAAGGAAACGATCCGCGCGGTCGAGCGCCCGATCGTCATCATTACGAGCAACAACGAGAAGGAATTGCCCGACGCCTTCCTGCGGCGGTGTTTCTTCCACTACATCAAATTCCCCGATCGCGAGACGATGCAGGCGATCGTCGACGTCCACTTCCCCGGCATCCAGAAGATTCTGGTCAACCGCGCGATGGACATTTTCTACGACGTGCGCGAGGTGCCGGGCCTCAAGAAGAAACCGTCGACCTCCGAGCTGCTCGATTGGCTCAAGCTGCTGCTGCACGAGGACATGCCGCTCGACGTGCTGCAAAACCGCGATCCCACCAAGGCGATCCCGCCGTTGCATGGCGCGCTGCTGAAGAACGAGCAGGATGTCATGCTTTTTGAGAGACTGGCTTTCATGGCCCGGCGGAGCGCACCCAAGAATTAGCGCAGCTAATGCGCGCGGCGCGACAGCGGCGACGTCAGCCGGCGGTGCCAAGGCACCGGCCGACGTCGTGGCTTCGCCACGACGCCACCCCGCCCATCCCCATCCATTCAAACGATAATTTGGTAACTATCGCTTAAACCAAATCCCGCTACCAAAGCTTCGGGGGGTGCCTGTCAGAGGTACCTAATGCGGTTCGGGATTATCTTAGCAAGCGCTTGTGCGGCGGTCATAATGTCCGCCCCGGCACGCGCGACCTCACTGCTCGATTATGTCGGGCAATGCGTACCCTTCGCCCGCGCCGCATCGGGCATCCAGATTTATGGCGACGCCTGGACCTGGTGGGACAAGGCGGCCGGCGTCTATCAACGCGGCGAAACGCCACGCCCCGGTGCGGTGATCGTCTTTGCCCGCACCGCGCGCCTGCCGCTTGGTCACGTCGCAGTCATCAGCCGAGTTGTCGACCGCCGCGTGGTGATGGTCACCCACGCCAATTGGTCCCGCCAGAATGGCGAGCGCGGCCATGCCGAGCAGGACGTGACGCTGACCGACGTCTCGCCGTACAATGACTGGAGCGAAGTGAAGGTCTGGTATCGCGACATGGAGGGGCTCGGCAGCACCGTCTACCCGACCTACGGCTTCATCTACGGCAAGACCATCGCGCGCAGGGCCGCCGCCCGCCCCGCCCCCGAGCTCACCAGCCGTGACCCCGATTATGTCGGCGCGCTGATCGACGCATATCGCTAACCGCCTGCGCCGGAGCAAATGACGGCTACTCGACTTCCCGCGACACCAGCGGCATGGTGTCGCCCATGTTCCTCAACTTTCTCGACGAGCTCCGCAGCGCCGGAATCCCCGCCAGCCTGAAGGAGCATCTGCTGCTCCTGGAGGCGCTCGACGCCGAGGTAATCGACCGCACGCCCGAGGAATTCTATTACCTATCTCGCGCCGTCTACGTGAAGGACGAAGGCCTGCTCGACCGTTTCGACCAGGTTTTCGCCAAGGTGTTCAAAGGGATCGCTACAACTTTCGGCCAGAGCGCCGCCGAAATCCCCGCCGATTGGCTGAAGGCCGTCGCCGAAAAATATCTGACGCCTGAGGAAATGGAGCAGATCAAATCGCTCGGATCCTGGGACGAGATCATGGAGACGCTCAAGAAGCGTCTGGAAGAACAGGAAAAGCGCCATCAGGGCGGCAACAAATGGGTCGGGACCGGCGGCACCTCGCCCTACGGTAACAGCGGCTATAACCCCGAGGGCGTCCGCATCGGCGGCGAGAGTACGCACAAGCGCGCGCTGAAAGTGTGGGACCAGCGCGACTTCAAAAACCTCGACAACACGCGCGAACTGGGCACCCGCAACATCAAGATCGCACTCCGCCGCCTGCGCAAATTCGCGCGCGAGGGTGCGGCCGACGAACTCGACATCGACGCGACGATCAGCGGCACCGCGCGGCAGGGCTGGCTCGACGTGGTGATGCGCGCCGAGCGCCGCAATGCCGTCAAGCTGCTGCTGTTTCTCGATGTCGGCGGATCAATGGACCCTTGGGCCAAGCTCTGCGAGGAGCTCTTCTCCGCCGCGACGACCGAATTCAAGAATCTCGAATTCTTCTACTTCCACAATTGCCCGTATGAAGGCGTGTGGAAGGACAATCGCCGCCGCTTTGCCGAGCGCACGCCGATGTGGGACGTGCTCCACAAATTCGGGCACGATTACAAACTGGTGTTCGTCGGCGACGCATCGATGAGCCCGTATGAGATCACCCATCCCGGCGGATCGGTCGAGCATTTCAACGAAGAGCCCGGTTCGGTGTGGATGCAGCGGCTGACCAACACCTATCCCGCCGCAGTGTGGCTCAACCCGGTGCCGAAGGAGCAATGGGGCTATTCGCAAAGTCTCCGCATCATCGCCGACCTGATGACCGACCGCATGTACCCGCTGACGCTGGCGGGGCTGGACGACGCAATGCGGGAGCTGACGCGGAAGCGCTAGGGCAAGATCAAGCCGACATCGCCTGCAGTTTCTGCATATACATCGCGACCAACATCAGACGGCGCTGACGGGCCTCTTCAGTGATGGCGCGCGCGGCGGCCTGACGTTCGGCGGTCACGCGCCGCATGTAGAATTGACGGTCGGATTCCACAGCATCCCTCCGGTACGCGAATACTGGCCCCCCGGCCAACGAATCAGCAAAAACCTCATGGATTACCGTGTACTGCGTGACCATCATCAATTTGATTAAGAGGCGCGAGTCGTTGCTGCGTTGCGGTGAAGCGAGATCGCTTGCGAAGAATCGCTTCAATACAGCAGGAAAGGCCGCCGCGACTCCGCCCAAGCGGTCTCGTCCGGCACCGTCAGCGCGTCGAGATCGGCCGGAGTCGCGCTCGAGTCGTCGACCCATTCGCGCAAAGCCGGGCCGCCGTTGATGACGTCGATCGGCAGCTTTCCGAACGCGTATTCATACGGAAAATCGCGCCACAGATCGTAATCAGGATAGAGCGCGCGCATCGCCTTGAACCCGAGCGCCTGCACCCGCCACGGGCGGAAGGCAGCATGGTCGTAGGACGGCCCCTCGGCGTGAATGTGCACACCGTTGCACAGTTTGCCGACATGCTTGTGGAAGGTCGGCTCGAACCAAATGTCGCGCAGCGTGCAACCGTTGAGCCACTCAGGGGCCAGCCGTCGCATTTCGGCGATCACCGCTTTGGCGTCGATATCGGGCGCGCCGAACAGTTCGAGCGGGCGGGTCGTGCCACGCCCTTCCGACAGCGTCGCGCCCTCGACCATAACCGTGCCGGGATAAGCGCGTGCCATGTTGACGTTAGGCGCGTTCGGGCTGGGGTTGATCCACACGCGGTCAATCGGCCAACCGAAGCCCGGTGCGGCCTCGGGTTCCCAACCCTCCATCTCGATCACGCGATAATCCACGTCGAGGCCAAGCTCGGCAATGAACCAGTGGCCGAGTTCGCCCAGCGTCATGCCGTGCCGCATCGGCATCGCGCCCGCCCCGACGAAACTCTCCCAGCCGGGGCGTAGCGTCAGGCCTTCGATCGATCGCCCAACCGGATTGGGCCGGTCGAGCACCCACAGCGCTTTCTTATGCTCGGCGCACGCCTCCAGCATGTACCGCAGCGTGGTGATGAAGGTGTAGATGCGCGTACCGAGATCCTGCAGATCGACCAGCGCGACATCGAACGTGCCCATCGATTGCCCGGTCGGCCGCCGCACCTCGCCATAGAGGCTGAACACCGGGAAACCGTAGGTCGGATCGGTGAAGTCGGGCGACTCCATCATGTTATCCTGCAAATCGCCGCGCATCCCGTGCTGCGGCCCGAACGCCGCGGTGATGTTCAGCCCCGCCGCGACCAGCGCGTCGATGCTATGCGTCAGGTCGGCGGTGACCGAGGCCGGATGTGCGAGGAGTGCCACGCGCTTGCCCTCCAATGGTTTGCGCAAGGCGGGGTCGGCGAGCAGGCGATCGATACCGAAGTTCATGCGCCGGTTGGTGCCGGGCCACGCCGCCGCGCGCAAGCCCGATTGTGGGAGCCAAAGCACGGTTCAGCGGTTCAGCCGAGCAACCAAGGAAGGAATGCTCCCATGATCCGCTCGATCCTGCTCGGCCTCGTCGCTGGCGCCCGTTCGATGAGTCCTCTCGCCGCCGTCGCCAATGCCGCGCGCAACGGCCGCCTGCCCGCCGACAGCAAGGCCCCCGATTTCCTGTCGCACCCGCTCGTCTCAGCGGGGACGATGGCCCTCGCAGTCTATGAGGTCACTGGCGACAAGCAGAAGAGCGCGCCCGACCGCATCATCACGCCCGCGGTCGTGGTGCGCAGCCTCAATGCCGCCTTTGCCGGTGCAGCGGTCGCACCGCGCAATCGTCGCCTGACCGGGGCCGCCGTCGCTGCGGGCACCGCCGTGATTGCCTCGTGGCTCACCTGGAAGGTCCGGATGCGCGCGATCGAAACATACGGCCAGACCGCAACCGGTTTTGTCGAGGACTCGATCGTCGTCCCGCTGGCGATTGCGGCCGCGACGCGGCGTTAGGCCGGGAGCGTCGCGATGAAGCAGTCGCGATTGTGGAAATCCGGCGGGCCGGGCGCGTGGGCGAGCGCCCAATAGGATTTGGTGCCCTCCTTGGCTTCCATGACGGCGGAGAGATTTAAGTGCCACGTAGCTCTCGCGTCAGCCTCGGGCGTCTCGGTCATGTCGAGTACAACTGTAACCTCAAGGCGTCCTTTTGGTCGCGCGACATCAAAGTGCGGCGATGGGAAGGGGAAACTGCCGCCCGAAACGCGATAGGACTCAAACTTGAACGCATCCCACGCCGTCGAGGGGGCGAAATTGAATTCGAGATAGTCCGCGCCTTCCCCGGCCGAGACAAAGGCCTCAAAACAGGTGTTTTTCCAAAGGTCGGGATGGCGTGACGCATATCGAACGGGTTGCGGAATAAGGATCTTATCCACGTCGCCGTTCACCACGTAGCGAATTACGAGTGTACCCTCGACGGTTCTCGCAGCTTCCACCGAAATCGCGAGAGCGGGCGATGAAGACTGCGGATGCGGTATAAGGTCGTAGAGCACCAAACCCCCGTTCCGGCTGAGCTTGTCGACGCCCTGCCCTTTCTTCCCACGGTAGAGAGCAAGACAGCCCTTCGACAAGCTTAGGGCGAACGGATGGCGGGGTTCGGGCGAGCAAATCGCGGGTGGCTGGCAAAATCCCCTCACAATCGCTACATGCGGCGCTTCCCATGGCAACGCTTCTCCCCTCCCCGCCGAAAATCGGCATGGTTTCGCTCGGCTGTCCGAAGAATCTGGTCGACAGCGAACGCATCCTGACCAAGCTGCGCAGCGACGGCTATCAGATGTCGCCCGATTACGCCGGGGCGGACGTCGTGCTGGTCAACACCTGCGGTTTTCTCGATTCCGCCAAGGAGGAAAGCCTGGAGGCGATCGGCGAGGCGATCGCGGAAAATGGCCGCGTCATCGTCACCGGCTGCATGGGCAAGGAAGCCGAGACGATCCGCGCGCGCTTCCCCAACGTCCTCGCGGTGACCGGCGCGCATCAATATGAGGAGGTGGTCGGCGCCGTGCACGACGCCGCGCCGATGCCGCCGAGCGCCTTCCTCAACCTGGTCCCCGAAAGCGGGCTTAAGCTCACCCCGCGCCATTATAGCTATTTGAAGATCAGCGAAGGCTGCAACCACCGCTGCTCCTTCTGCATCATCCCGAGCCTGCGCGGCGATCTGGTCAGCCGCCGCCCGGACGCGATCCTGCGCGAGGCGGAGAAGCTAATCGAGGCGGGCACGCGCGAGTTGCTGGTGATCAGCCAGGATACCTCGGCCTACGGCGTAGACATCCGCCACCAGCCGCGGATGTGGCACGGCGAGGAAGTCCGCGCGCACATGACCGATCTGTCGCGCGAACTCGGCAAATTGGGCGCGTGGGTGCGACTGCACTACGTCTATCCCTACCCGCACGTCGATCAGGTCATCCCGCTGATGGCCGATGGGCTGATCCTCCCCTATCTCGACATCCCGTTCCAGCATGCCAGCCGCAACGTGCTGAAGCTGATGAAGCGCCCGGCAAACGAGACTAAGGTGCTCGAACGCATCAAGAGTTGGCGCATGATCGCGCCCGATATCGCGATCCGGTCCACCTTCGTCGTCGGCTTCCCCGGCGAAACCGAGGACGATTTCGCCTATCTGATGGATTGGCTGGAGGAGGCGCAGCTCGACCGCGTCGGCGCCTTCCGCTTCGAACCGGTCGAGGGTGCTGCCGCCAACGCCCTGCCCGACCCGGTGCCCGAAGAACTCAAGGAAGAGCGTTACGCCCGCCTGATGGAGCTCACCGCCCGCATTTCGGCGGAAAAGCTCCAGGCCAAGATCGGCCGCACGCTCGACGTGATCATCGACGCGGTCGATGAGGAAGGCGGCGCGACCGGCCGGTCCAAGGCCGACGCGCCCGAGATCGATGGCGAGGTGTTCCTCCGCGACGCCGGGCACCTCAAGCAGGGCGACATCGTGGCGGTCGAAATCGAGGACGCCGACGAGCATGATTTGTACGGCGCGCCCGTCGCCTGAGCCACTTCGCGCTTTCCTTTTGCGGTTCGGCAATGACATATCGGCGGCACGACGCTGAGAAAGTTTGCCCGTGACGCCGTTCCGTTCTTGTTTCGCCGCGTTCCTGCTGATCATCGCCGCGCCCGCCGCGGCGCAGGAACTGAACCCCGCCGAAATTGCGAAGGTCGACAGCACCGTCACCGACACGCTCGCCAAATCGGGCGTGCCCTCCGCCTCGATTGCGATCGTCCGCGGCGGGCGGATCGTCTATGCCAAGGCGTACGGCAAGCAGGCCGAGAGCGGTGCGACGCGCGACGATGCGCCGTATCAAATCGCCTCGATCTCCAAGCAATTCACCGCCGCCGCCGTCCTGCTGCTGCAACGCGACGGAAAGCTGAGCCTCGACGATACCGTCGCCAAATACGTGCCCGGCATCACCGGCGGCGACACGATCACGATCCGCCAATTGCTCAGCCATACTGCCGGGCTGCAAGATTACTGGCCGCAGGATTACAGCTTCAAGGCGATGGCGACGCCGGTCACGCCGCAGCAGATCGTTGATCGCTGGGCCAAGAAGCCGCTTGATTTCACGCCCGGCACACAGTGGCAATATTCGAACACCGGCTATGTCGTCGCAGGGATGATCGTCGAGAAGTTGTCGGGCCAACCTTTGCTCGATTTCCTGAAGGCCCGCATCTTCAAGCCGCTGGGGATCACCGCCCACGATCAGGATCTCGCGATTGGGCCGGGTTTCCCGCAAGGTTATGGCCGCGCTGCCCTGGGCCCCGTACGCCCCGTCACGCCCGCGGCGCACGGCTGGCTCTATGCGGCGGGCGAGTTGTCGATGAGCGCGCGATCGCTCGCCACCTGGGATGTTGCGCGGCTCGATCGCACCGTCCTGAACCCTGAGGATTGGGCGCTTCAGGAAACGCCGGTGAAGCTCAGTGATGGCACCACCAACGGCTATGGCCTCGGCGTGTTCAGCGGTGCGGCGAATGGGCACCGCTTCATCGAACATAGCGGCGAAGCGGTCGGCTTCCTGTCCGAAAACATCGTCTATCCCGAGGACAAGGCCGCGATCGTCGTGCTGACCAACAGCTGGTCGAACGAAGCGTTTAAGGTGCTCGCGCAAAAGCTCTCGGGCATCGTCCTCACGCCATCCGCGCCCGATCCCGTCGACGCCGCCGCGCTCGCGCAGGTCCGCCAGGTGTTCGATCAGGTGCGCGGCGGGACGCTCGACCGCAGTCGCCTGACTGAGAATGCGAACTTCTATTTTAGCGCCACCACGCTCGGCGATTATCGCAATAGCCTCGCGCCGCTCGGCACGCCGCGCAGCTTCGAACAGATCGGCAAGGCGCGATTGCGCGGTGGTTTCGTCAACCGCACCTACCGCGTGACCTTCCCCACCATCACCCTCGTCATCAGCACCTATGCCGAACCCGGCAGCAACGGAAAGATCGAACAATTCCTAGTGGCACCCACCCAGCAATGATTGATTTCGCAACTCTATTGCAGGCCGATCGCGGTCAGCCTGCCCGTACCATCCATGTCGTCCATCCCGATCGCTGGTCGGAATGGCTGAACGCGCAACCCCCGCGGATCCGCACCACTGTTGCGGCGCACCGGCTGACCGGCAAGGCGGGCAATCGCGCGGTGCTGCCCGGCGACGGCGCGGACGATTGGGCGATGCTGCTGGTGTGCAACGAAAGCGTCGACTCGCCGTGGCGGATAGCGTCGCTCGGCGAACAATTGCCTGAAGGCACTTATCGGCTGGCCGAGGGCGAACCCGGCGCAGCAATGCTCGGGTGGTGCCTCGCGCAGCACAAGTTCGACCGCTACCGCAGCAGCGAGACAGTGCAAGGCCCGCGCGTCCTGCTGACCGGCGAACCGGCGCGAATCGCCGAGACCGTCGCGATCGCCACCGCCACCGCCAAGGTGCGCGATCTCGTCAACATCCCCGCCGCAGACATGGGCCCCGCCGAGCTGGAGGCCGAGGCCCGCGCGCTCGCCGACACGCACAACGCCAGCGTTACCGTAACCAAGGGCGACGCGCTCGTGCAGGGCTATCCGATGATCCACACCGTCGGGAAAGCGGCGGGCCAGGGTCGCGAGCCGCGGCTGATCGAGCTCGAATGGGGGAGCCCGGCGCACCCGCGCATCGCCATCATCGGCAAGGGGGTGTGCTTCGATTCGGGCGGTCTCGACATCAAGACCGGCGGCAGCATGAAGCTGATGAAGAAGGACATGGGCGGAGCCGCGCACGCGCTCGCGCTGGCCGGGCTGGTGATGGGCCTGCGTATGCCGGTGCGGCTGCACCTGCTGATCCCCGCCGTCGAGAACAGCATTTCCGGTCACGCTTTCCGCCCCGGCGACATCATGCGCTCGCGCAAGGGGCTGACGGTCGAGAACACCAATACCGATGCCGAGGGGCGGCTCGTGCTCGGCGACGCGCTGACCAACGCGGCGGAGAGCGACCCCGGCCTGATCCTCGATTTCGCGACGCTGACCGGCGCGGCACGCGTGGCGCTCGGTCCCGATCTGCCCGCGACCTTCGTCAATGACGATGCGCTTGCGGACGCATTGCTGACGGCGGGCAACGCGGTCGGCGATCCGCTGTGGCGGATGCCGCTGTGGGATGGATATGATTCCATGCTCGACAGCGACATCGCCGACATGGTCAACGCGCCGGAGGGCGGCTTTGCCGGGTCGGTGACCGCTGCCTTGTTCCTGCGCCGCTTCGTGCCCGCGGGCACCCCCTGGGCGCATTTCGACACCTTCGCCTGGCGCCCCGCGTCCAAACCCGGTCGCCCCAAGGGCGGCGACGCGCTAGGGCTGCGCGCAGCCTGGGCGATGCTGAAAGGGCGCTACCCGGGATGATCTATATCTGGCTCAACCTGTTCCCGATCCTGACCGCGACCGCGCTCGGGCTGATGATCGGTTGGGCCTATCGCGCGACATTCGACCGGTCGGCGGGGCGCATATCGGTCGGCGCGATCGTAACCGCCGCGCTCGGGCTCTTCTGGTTCGCGTCGATCCTCGCGGGTGCGCTGATCCTCGCCCCGCCCAAGGCCGCGCCGTGGATCATGGCAGTGGGCAGCGCGGTGGTGATCTGGGCGGGATTCGTGCTGCCAGTGGTGGCGATCACCCACAGCCATCGCGGCGGACGCGCCTCGCTGATCGCGCGCGACAGCCTGTACTGGCTGATCACGATGATCGCGCAAGCGGTGGCGATGAAGCTAATCGGCCTGGTTCCGCCGCCGGTTTGAGACACAGGCGGCGACGGCCGGTTGTGGTGGTTAGCTGCCGTTCAATCTTGAATGAGCACCACTTCTCTCCGCCGATATAGCGCTCGCTTTGGCGCATGCGGCATTGGCAAGCTCTCGGCGGTGTAAGAGATCTGAAAATCGCAAGGTGTTGGATCGTCCTGTAACGCCTCCCATTCCGCCTCGAAGTCGTTGAGTTCCTCGCAATCTTCGGCGTTTACGATCTCCAGCACGAAGCCGATGAGCCATTTCGTGCCGTCGTGATCGAGCGTGACCATGCGGAAATTGGGGGAGATCATGCCGAGCATCGCTTGCATGACATTGACGGATTGGCGGTTCCACTCGTTGAGGTTTGGCAGAATAAACATAGCTCGTTTTAGCCCGAACCCGGATGTCTGCAACTAGGGCAGAAGCGGCCGCGCTCGTAAACATCCCCGCCGGGGGAAGATTGCTGTGTTACCCCTTCCGCCAGCGCGCCATTGCGCGGTCGTAGCGGTCGCGTTCCTCCGACAGCGCTTCGCTGCGCTCCTGACTGTCGCGCTCGTGCGCGGCGTCGAGATCTCGGCGTTCGCGGTCGAGCGCGCGTTGGCGGGCGATCAGCGCGGCATCGGTCTCGCGATAGGTATCTTCCAGATCGGCCAGCGCCTGTTCCGCTGCGGCGAGGGCGTCGCGCGACGGCTTGGGCGGGGGTGGCGGTTTCGGCTCCGCTTTCCGTTCGGCGGAAGCCTTGTTCCCGCCCCGCTTGGCGTTGGCCGGTTCGGGCGGAGGCTCGCCCGCAGTCGCCCGCACCGGCGCATCGGGCAGCGCGGCGATCTGCTCCGCCGTCGTCCCGCGCGAGCGTTTGATCACTTCGCCCGGATGCGCGAGCGGCTCCACCATCAGCGCCGGATCGGTCACCTCGTGCGCGATGCCGCGTGCGAACAGGTCGTGCTCGCTACCCCAGGCGGCGAGCGCGGCCTTGCGGCTCGGCGCGGCGACATAGGCGTCGTGAAAGCCAGCCGGCACCACGAACACCTTCAACGCCCGCGCCATCTCGCGTTCAGGCCGCTTCGATGATCGGCACAAACTTCGCCGCGGTCAGGCTCGCCCCGCCGACCAGCGCACCGTCGACATCGCCCGCGTGCAGCAACGCCGCCGCATTCTCCGCCGTCACCGATCCGCCGTACAGAATCCGCATCGCATCCGCCTCGTTGCCGATCAACGCGCGCAGCTTCGCCCGGATCGCCGCGTGCATCGCCGCCACGTCCTCGACAGTCGGCGTGCGCCCCGTGCCGATCGCCCAGACCGGCTCATAGGCGATCGACAGCCATTCCGCCGCCGCATCATCGGGCAGCGATCCGGCGATCTGCGCCGTCACCACCGCCCCGGCCCGGCCCGCATCACGCTCGGCCAGCGTCTCGCCAACGCAAAGGATCGCGCGCATTGCGTGGCGGTGCAGTGCCTCCGCCTTGGCCTTCACCTCGGCGTCGGTTTCGTGGCAGTCGCCGCGGCGCTCGCTATGCCCGACGATCGAGAAGGTCGCGCCCGCTTCCTTCAACATCGCTGGGGAGAGGCAGCCGGTGTAGGCGCCCTTGTCGGCGGGGTGCACATCCTCTCCGCCGATCGCGAAGCCCGGCACCAGCGCCGCCGCCGGCGCGATCAGCGTCGCAGGCAACGCGATCGCCACTTCCACGCCGCTCGCCGTCCCCGCGGCCGCAATCGCGACCAACTCGTTCAGCGCCGCGCGGTCGCCATTCATCTTCCAATTGCCCGCCACCAGCTTGCGTCGTGTCATTCCTCACCCTTTGCGGTCATGTTTGCAGACGCGATAACGCAGCCGCCCGCGCACGCAAGCTTGAAGCCGCAACGCCTCCCCCTAAAGCGGCGCGCTACACGCTTTCAAAAGATCGGCCGTATCCGACCATGATCAGTTTCATTCGCCGCTTCATCACCAACCCGATCGGGGCTGCGGTCGCGCTCGGATTCGTCGCGTTGATGGGGCTGATCTTCGTCCTGTCTGACAAAGCGAGCTTCTCCGGATCGGGGGCGGCGGCAAAGGGCGATGTCGCGGTTACCGTTGGCAAGACCAAGATCACCGTCGCAGATGTGCAGGCGGCGGCGCGGCGTGACGTCGATCAATATCGTCAGCAAAACCCGCAGCTCGACATGGCAGGGTACATCGCGGGCGGCGGGCTTGAGGCAACGCTCAATCGCCTGATCGATTCGGCTGCGTTCCGCGCTTATGCCGCGCAGCAGGGCATGGTCGTCAGCAAGAAATCGGTCGACGGCATCATCGCCAGCCAGCCGAGCCTTGCCGGAATCGACGGCAAGTTCGACCCCAAGAAGTATGAAATGGCGCTGCAGCAGATCGGTTCGACCGATGCCCAGGTGCGCGAGGATCTGACCGATCAGATCATCACGCGTCACCTGATCATCCCGACGGTCGGCGCGGCGCAAGTGCCTGCACAGCTCGCCTTGCCCTATGCCAGCCTGTTGCTGGAGGAACGTCGCGGCGTGATCGGCTTCATCCCGACGCAAGCCGTCCCCGTTGGCCCCGCCCCGACCGATGCCGAGCTGACCACCTATTACACGCGCAACGTCGCGCGCTACCGCGTGCCCGAGCGCCGCATCCTGCGCTATGCGCTGGTCAACCCCACCACCGTCGCGGCACAAGTCACGCCGACCGAGGCCGAGATCGCCGCCGCGTACAAGGCGCAGTCGGCGAAATACGCCCCTGCCGATCTGCGCACGATCATTCAGGTCGTGGTCGCGGATCAGGCCGCCGCGAACGCACTGGTCACGAAGGTGCGCGGCGGCACGCCGATCGCCGCCGCGGCGCGCGCCGCCGGGCTCGAGCCGATTACGGCGACCGATGTGCAGAAGGACGCCTATGCCAAGCAAAGCTCGGCCGATGTCGCCAACGCTGCCTTTGCCGGTAAGGTCGGCGATGTCGTCGGTCCGCTCCGCGGACCGCTGGGCTTCGTGGTGCTGAAGATCGAAAAGCAGCGCACTCAGGCCGCCAAGACGCTGGCCGAGGCAACCTCCGAGCTGAAAGCCGAGCTGACCAAGCAGAAGACCGGCACGGTGCTGGGCAAAATGCGCGCAAGCTTCGACGATGCGCTGGCGAAGGACCATTTCGACGGCCTGGTCGCCAAGAACAAGCTGACCGCGCAGCGCACCCCCGCGCTGCTCGCCAGCGGCGTCGATCCCGACGCGCCGACCGCCAAGCCCGATCCGGCACTGACGCAGATCCTCGCGGCGGGCTTCGCCGCCCAGGTGGGCGACGATGCGCAGACGGTTCCGCTCGATGCGGATGGCAGCTTCGCGCTGGTCCAGCTCGACAAGGTCGTCCCCGCAGCGCCGCGCCCGCTGGCACAGATTCGTGACGTCGTGACGCGCGATTTCACCACCGATCGCGCGCAGCGTGCCGCGCGTCAGGTCGCGGCCACCGTGGTCGCCACCGCGAACAAGGGCACGCCGATCGCTCAGGCGCTGAGCGCGACCGGCCTGAAGCTGCCCGCCACGCGCCCGATCGCGGGTCCTCGCGCGCAATTGCTCGCCAATCCGCGCGCCGTGCCCCCGCCGCTCGCCTTGCTGTTCGCAATGGCGCAGAACACCACCAAGCTGCTGGAAGCGCCGGACAAGGCCGGGTTCTACATCATCCATCTCGATACGATCGTGCCGGGCGATGCGCGCGGCAAGCCGCAGGTGATCGCGGGGACGCGCGGCGACATCAGCAAGGTCGTCGGCCGCGAATATGCCGCGCAGTTCGGCAAGGCGGTCCAGAATGCGATCGGCGTGCAGCGCAATGCGGCCGCGATCGCCAAGCTGAAGGCCGATCTGCTCGGTGGCGCGAGTGCGACCGATCAGCCCTGATCGCGCTGGTAGCGCAGCGGCACGGGCGGCGCTGGAGAGCGGCCGTCCCGCCTTGCTGTGGCAACGCCAGGTCGCCGACACCGAAACCCCGGTCGCGGCGGCGCTGAAGCTCATCGAGCCGGGCCGCGGCGATTTCCTGCTCGAATCGGTCGAGGGCGGGGAAACGCGCGGGCGCCACAGCTTGATTGGCCTCGCCCCCGATCTGGTCTTCCGTGCAGAGGGCCATGCCGCCGCGATCAACCCGCATTGGTTGACCGACCGGATGGCGTTCGAACCGTGCGCCGCACCGACGCTCGATGCGCTGCGCGGGCTCGTCGCCTCCTGCCGGATGGACGTGCCGAGCGAACTGCCGCGCGCGCTCGCCTGTCTGGTGGGTTATTTCGGCTACGAAACGATCGGCCTGGTCGAACGTCTGCCGCGCCCCGAAACCAGCGCGCTCGGCCTGCCCGACATGATGTTCGTGCGGCCGACGATGATCCTGATCTTCGACCGACTCGCCGATGCGCTGTTCCTCGTCGCACCCGTCTGGCCCGATACGACACGTTCCCCTGATGCGATTGTCGCCGACGGGCTCGACCGGATCGATGCGACCGCCGCCCGCCTCGCCACCGCGCCGCTCCCCGCACCGGTTCGCGCCGATGCAGGCGACGAGATCGCGCTGCAACCGACGCTTGCCCCTGGCCGCTATGCCGAGATGGTCGCCGCGGCGAAGGACTATATCGTCGCGGGCGACATCTTTCAGGTCGTGCTGTCGCAGCGTTTCACCGCGCCCTTCACGCTGCCGCCGTTCGAGCTCTACCGCGCGCTGCGTCGGATCAACCCCTCGCCCTTCCTCTATCATCTCGATCTGCCGGGCTTTGCGCTGACCGGATCGAGCCCGGAAATCCTCGTCCGCGTCCGCGATGGCGAAGTGACCATCCGCCCGATCGCGGGAACGCGCCCTCGCGGCAAGACGGCGGCGGAGGATGAAGCGAACCGCACCAGCCTGCTCGCCGACCCGAAGGAGCGCGCCGAGCATCTGATGCTGCTCGATCTCGGCCGTAACGATGTCGGCCGCGTCGCCGAAGCGGGCAGCGTCACTGTGACCGCCAGCTACACCACCGAATTCTACAGCCACGTCATGCACATCGTCTCGAATGTGGTCGGTCGGCTCAGCCCAGAACATGACGCGATCGACGCGCTGTTCGCTGGCTTCCCGGCGGGCACCGTCAGCGGCGCGCCGAAGGTCCGCGCGTGCGAGATCATCGCCGAGCTCGAAAATGCGGTGCGCGGTCCTTACGCGGGCGGCGTCGGCTATTTCTCGCCAGATGGATCGATGGACTCGTGCATCGTGCTGCGCACCGCGATCGTGAAGGACGGGGTCATGCACGTTCAGGCCGGGGCCGGCATCGTCGCCGATTCAGACCCGGACTATGAGCAACGCGAGTGCGAGGCCAAGGCAGGCGCGCTCCTAGCTGCAGCCCGCGAGGCGACCGCGCGCGCCGCCGCGGTCGGCTTCGGCCAGTAATCCGGCTTAGGGGATCGAGCTCTCCACGCGCCGCTTTTCGGTGCGATCCGCTGCCCATTGCTCGGCGCGCAGCTTGGCGCAGCCGGTCTGCCCGCCCGATCCGGTCGGCGAGCAGGTGTCGGGAAGCCCTGCCGCGCGGCGCCCGACCTCATCGGCCAGCGCCGCGCGATTGACCCAGCTCTGGTTCTGCGCCGCAATCGGCTTGTCGTTGCGCAATTCCTTGGGGATGCGGTACGGCTCTCCAGTCCGCGCGCACACGACGATTTCCTCATCCGGCTTGGTCGGCGCAGGGCACTTCTCGGCCCCGGTTAGCAGGATCGAACGGATGCGCTGTGGCGGCTTACCCAATTCGGCCTGAATTCCGGCGTTCGTCGTTACCGGCGCTGGCGGCGGGGTCTCCGGCGCGGTCTGTGCCATCCCTACGCCCGGAAGTGCAGCGAACAGCAGGGCGACGGTCACGGTGCGCAACATGGGAATCTCCTAGAGGTGTACCAACGTCCGCGATCCAAGGTTGATCCAGCCTGAACGGCGCGTGCCACGAAGCCTGATCAACATTGTCGCGCCCGTTCAAACACGGTAGCGGCCCCGATATGATACTCGTGATCGACAATTACGACAGCTTCACCTGGAACCTAGTCCATTATCTGATGGAATTGGGTGCGGAGGTGAAGGTCGTGCGCAACGACGCCCTGACCGCGGCCGAGGCGCTGGCCAGCAATGCGCAGGGATTCCTGATCTCGCCTGGCCCCAAAACGCCGACCGAGGCGGGCGTCTCGCTCGATCTGGTCGCGGCGTGCGCGGCGGCGGGGCGACCGTTGCTCGGCGTGTGCCTGGGGCATCAGGCGATCGGCCAGCATTTTGGCGGATCGGTCGTGCGCGGCGGCCTGATGCACGGCAAGACCTCGCCGGTCACGCATGACGGCTCGGGCGTATTTGCGGGGCTCCCCTCGCCCTTCACCGCAACGCGCTATCATTCGCTGATCGTCGAGGATCTGCCCGCCGACCTGATCGTGAACGCGCGCGCCGATGACGGATCGGTGATGGGGGTGCGCCACACGACACTGCCGATCCACGGCGTGCAGTTCCACCCCGAAAGCATAGCGACCGAGCATGGCCATGCGATGCTCGCCAATTTCCTGACGGCGGCCGGGATCGCTGTGAAGGCCGTCGCGTGAGCACCCTCACCCGCCTTCCCGATCCATCCTCCCCGCTCAGCCGAGAAACCGCCGCCCAAGCCTTTGCCGACCTGCTGGACGCGCGCACCTCCGACGAGGAGGTCGCCAGCTTCCTGATCGGTCTGACCGAGCGCGGCGAAACCAGCATCGAGATCGCCGAGGCGGCCCGCGCGATGCGTGCGCGCATCATCCCGATCGACGCCCCCGCGGGCGCGATCGACGTCTGCGGCACCGGCGGCGACGGGCATCACACGCTGAACGTCTCGACCGCCGTCTCGATCGTGGTCGCGAGCGCCGGCGTGCCCGTCGCCAAGCACGGCAATCGCGCGGCCTCCTCGAAGGCGGGTGCCGCCGACACGCTCGAAGCGCTCGGGCTCGACATGCACCGCGCCGGGCAGAATGCCGAAGCGAGTCTCCGCGACATCGGAATCGCCTTCCTGTTCGCCGCCAATCACCACCCGGCGATGAAGCGCATCACTCCGATCCGCCAGCGGCTCGGGCGGCGGACGATCTTCAACCTGATGGGGCCGCTCGCCAATCCCGCTGGGGTGACGCGCCAGCTGATCGGCATCGCCCGGCCCGATTACGCTGCCACCTATGCCGCCGCGCTGGAACAACTCGGTACCGAGGCGGCGCTGGTCGTATCGGGCGAGGAAGGGCTCGACGAACTATCGAGCGCCGGCCCCAGCGTCGCGATCAGCGTCGGGCAAGTCGCCCTCCCCGCCCGCATTTCGCCTGAGGATGCCGGACTGCCTGGCCACCCGCTCAGCGCAATCCGCGGCGGCGATCCGGCGCACAATGCCGCGGCACTGCGCCGCTTGCTCCTGGGCGAGCGCGGCGCGTATCGCGATGCGGTGCTGCTCAACGCCGCCGCCGCTCTAGTGGTCGCGGGCCGCACGCAAGACCTTATCGAGGGCGCCCAGATCGCCGCGAACGCGATCGACAGCGCCGCCGCCAACACCCTGCTCGATCGCTGGATCGCTTACTGATGACCGACATTCTCAATCGTATCCTCGAAACCAAGCGCGCCGAAGTCGCCGCGCGCAAGGCGACCGTGCCGCTGAGCGAGCTCGACGCGCGCATTGCGGAGCAGACCAAGCCCCGCGGTTTCCGCGCCGCACTCGATGCGCGCGCCGCCACCGGCTATGCGCTGGTTACCGAAATCAAGAAGGCGAGCCCATCCAAGGGCATCATCCGCGAGGATTTCGATCCCCCGGCCCACGCGCGCGCCTATCAAGCGGGGGGCGCGACGTGCCTGTCGGTGCTGACCGACGAAGCCTGGTTCCAGGGGGCGGACGCCTATCTGGAGGCGGCGCGCGCGGCGTGCGATCTGCCGGTGCTGCGCAAGGATTTCATGGTCGATCCGTGGCAAGTCCCCGAATCGCGCAGCATCGGGGCCGATGCGATCCTGCTGATCATGTCGGCGCTCGACGACGTTTTGCTGGCGGAAATCGAGGCCAGCGCGCTCGAATGTGGGATGGACGTGCTGGTCGAGGTCCACAGTCAGGCCGAGATGGAGCGCGCAATGAAGCTCAAATCCCGGCTGATCGGCGTCAATAATCGCGATTTGCGCACCTTCGCGGTCGACTTCGCGCGCACTTATGAACTGGTGTCGAAGGCCCCGAAGGACTGCACCTTCGTCGCCGAAAGCGGCCTGATGACCCGCGCCGACCTCGACGCGATGGCAGAACACGACATTCGGTGCTTCCTGATCGGCGAAGCCCTGATGCGCGCGCCGGATGTCGAGGAAGCGACACGGGTGCTGGTGGGGTGAGCGACCTCACCCATCTCGATCCCACCGGCGCCGCGCACATGGTCGATGTCGGTGCGAAAGCCGATACGCGGCGCGAAGCCGTCGCCACCGGGCGCATCGACATGAGCGCCGAGGCCGCCCGCGCGATCCGTGACGGCACCGCGCTGAAAGGCGACGTCCTCGCCGTCGCGCGCGTCGCCGGAATCATGGCGGCCAAGCGTACCGCCGAGCTGATCCCGCTTTGCCACCCGCTCCCGCTCACCCGCGTCGCGATCGATCTGACGGTCGATGAAACCGGCGTCACCGCCACCGCCACCGCCGCCACAACCGGCAAGACCGGCGTCGAGATGGAAGCGCTGACAGCCGTCTCGGTCACGCTGCTGACGATCTACGACATGGCGAAGGCGATCGACAAAGCGATGACGATCGGCGGGGTGCAGTTGCTCACCAAGACCGGCGGCAAATCGGGCGACTGGGCGCGCTGAGCGACGATGCCGCTTCCAATAAGTAGCGCTTCCCCGGCGTCAGCCGGGGAAGCGCGATAGATCGATCAGAACTTGCCGCTCAGCGACACGCCGATGATGCGCGGGTCGTTGAACACGGCGGCGTTATAGTTGTCGAGCACGCCCTTCAGGTTCTTCTCGTTGGTCAGATTGCGGACATAGACCGCGATCTCATACTTATCGTCCAGCGCGGCATAGCCGGCCTTCAGACCGACTTCGAACGTACCATCCGAGGTATATTCGACCGTCTTGTACGGCACGAAGCTGGTGAAGCCCTGCAGCGTAGCATCGCCCGCCAGGAACAGCTTACCACCATTGCCGAGCGGCAGGTCGTAGCGGGCGTTTCCGTCGAACTGATACTTCGGCGCATTGGGCAACGCGTTGCCGTTGATCTGCGCCAGCGTCGCCGAACCGACATTGATCGTCGGGTTGAGCACGGTGCAGGTGACCACGCCGTTCAGCTTGCACACCGGCGTATAGACCCGCGTGTCGTTCACTTCCGTATGCAGCACGCTGCCGCCGAGACCGAGCGTCAGGTTCCGCACCGGACGCCAGGTCAGCTCCGCTTCACCGCCCCAGGCCTGCGCCTGGTTGGCGTTGAACAGCAGGCCGTTATTGTTCGAATCGTTGCCGTTCAGCTGGATGTTCTTGACCTTGTAATAGAACCCCGTCGCGTTGAAGCGCAGCGTGTTGCCGAACAGGTTCGACTTGAAGCCCGCTTCGTACGAGGTGATCGTTTCCGACGTGGCGGTCACGAAGGGCGCGCTGAACACAGCGTTGCGGCCCTGGATGGTCGGCCCGCGGAAGCCGCGCGAGACGCGCGCGAACAGGTTCACGTCCGGATTCACTTCATAGCGCAGGCTGCCTTCCCAGCTCGGCTGCGTGTCGGCGAGCCGGACATTGGTCGCCGCCGTCGCGGGGAAGGTCGACACGCCCGCGACATTGCGCGGCGGGGTGACGAGCCGGGTCGTCTTCTCGTCATAGGTCACGCGCACGCCGCCGGTCAGCGTAAGCTTGGGCAGGAGTTCGTAGCTCGCCTGACCAAAGCCGGCATAGGAGGTGTTGACGTTGCGCAGCACCACGAAATTGTTCGGGTTGGGCGTCGTGCCGAACGAATTGTCGAGCAGGAAGAAAGCGCGCTGTGCAAATTCGGTCGTGTCACGCGATTCGAAATAGATGCCACCGATCTGCCATTTGAAGCGACCATTGCCATTGCTCGAAAGACGCACTTCCTCACTCAGCTGATCGAGATCGATCACACGGCCACGGCTCTGGCCATAGAAGCGCCCGCCAGGGAAGTTCGTCGCGACGCCGCCGTCGGTGTCGCCGCGGCTTGAACCGGAGGTCGTCTCATACGCGGTGATCGAGGTCAGCGTGACGGCGCCGAAATCGTTCTTCGCGTTGAACGACGCACCATAGGTCTTGTACGCCTGCGGGCTGTTGAGCGCTTCGTCATTGCCGACCTGGTCGCGCGGTTCGGCGCTCACGTCGTTCGAGCCGAGCTTGATCGCACCGCGATGGAACAGCGTCGCGGTACCGCTGTAATCGCGGGCGTGGGCTGACAGGATGCCGGTGAAGCCGGTGCCCGGCGGGGTCAGCATCAACTGGACGCGCACGTCCTTTTCATCGAAGCGGCCAAGCACATCCTTGCCGCCGACGGTGCCGTCATCGCTAACGCCGTTGAAAGTGTTGTCGATCCAATTGTCGCGGTGCTGGTACAGCGCGGAGACGCGGAACGAGAGCACGTCCTTGACAATCGGCCCGCCGACGCCCGCGTCGACGCTGATCGTGTTGTAGCTGCCGTACGAAGCCGTGGCACGCCCTTGAAAATCGTTCGACGGGCGGATCGTGTCGAACTTGATGATGCCCGCGGTCGTGTTGCGGCCGAACAGCGTGCCCTGCGGCCCGCGCAGCACTTCGATCTGGTTCACGTCGAACACCGGGTTCGACTTCAGCACGACATGCTCCAGCACGACATCGTCCTGGATGATCGACACTGGCTGCGACGCGCCGAGGTAGAAGTCCACGTTGCCGAGACCGCGAATGTAGAAACGCGGGAAGATGCGGCCAGTGGTCGATTCGGTGTATAGGCCCGGCACGCGGTTCGCGAGTTCGAGCAGCGTGTCGCTGCCGCCGGTGGTGTAGGTGCGCAGATCGTCGCCCTTCAGCACGCCGACCGAGACCGGCACCGACTGCAGGTTTTCGCGGCGACGCTGCGCGGTGACGACGATGTCGCCCAGGCTGTCGCTATCGGAGGCTGCGGTGGCTGCGGCAGTTGGCGCGGCAGGCGCGTCCTGCGCGCTGGCGGCGGTGGCCCACAGGGCGGAGATGGCGGTGCCGAACAGGAGTGCGGACTTGGCGGCGAGCGATCTGGACACGAGGATACCCCATTTTTGCAAAGGTTTGTGAATGTGCATGGCGCGCGCAGGGCACTCCCGGACTCCTGCGCGGTTATCGGCCGGGCGTCGCACCTCTTTGGGGAGCGTCCACCGGTCAGCCGCGCGGTAGGCACGGTTTAAGGCGGGATCGTGACACCGCTGACCGGGCGGCACTTTACGTGCGAACTGTGGCATTTAAGTACCACGCCCCGCTCCGCCCCGCCACTCGACGCGTGCCCCCGAAGCGCGATAGAGCCACTTCATGCCCGCCCCGCTCCTCTCCGTCACCGACGCGCGCGATCGCCTGTTCGGCCTTGCCACCGCCGTTGAGCCCGAGACCGTCCCGCTCCGTCAGGCCACCGGACGCTGGGCTGCGGCGGACGTGACCGCACTCCGCACCCAGCCGACCGATGATCTCTCGGCGATGGACGGCTATGCGATACGCTATGCCGATCTGCCTGGACCGCTCACCGTCATCGGCGAAAGCGCCGCCGGGCGTCGCTTCGCGGGGACGCTCGGGCCGAACCAGGCCGTGCGCATCTTCACTGGCGCGGCAATGCCCGCCGGGGCCGACTGCGTGCTGGTGCAGGAAGAGGCGGCACGCGACGGCGACGCGCTCACCCTCGCGGGAGAGGGCCCGGCGCCGGGCGGCAATATCCGCCGCAAGGGGCTGGATTTCGACGCCGCCGAGACGCTCGTCGCTGCGGGCGAGCGCCTGACCCCGGCCCGGATCGCCCTCGCCGCAATTGGTGGGCATGGCACGCTATCGGTTCGGCGGCGGATCAGGGTCGCAATCATGGCGAGCGGCGACGAACTCGTCGCACCCGGCGGCGCGGTCGGCCCGGATTCGTTGCCCGAATCCAACGGCGTCATGCTCGCTGCGCTGCTGACGGATTTGCCGGTCGACATCATCGATCTCGGGATCCTGCCCGATCGACTCGACGCGATCGCCAGCGCCTTTGAGAAGGTCCATGCCGACATTCTGGTGACGACCGGCGGCGCGTCGGTCGGCGATCACGACCTGATCCGCCCCGCGCTCCAGGCGGCGGGCGGCGATCTCGATTTCTGGCGGATCGCATTACGCCCCGGCAAACCGATGCTGGCCGGGCGCTTGCGCGAGACGGTCGTACTCGGCCTGCCGGGCAATCCGGTGTCGGCCTTCGTCACCGCGACGATTTTCCTCCGCCCGCTGATCGCTTACCTATCCGGCGCTTCCGATCCGCTCCCGCCCACACGTCTCGCCATCCTCGGCGCACCGCTCCGCGCAAACGATCACCGGCAGGACTATTTGCGTGCCACCACGACTGCGGGCCGTGTCGCCCCGGCGGACCGTCAGGATTCGTCGATGGTCCGCACGTTGGCGCGCGCCGATTGCCTGATCGTCCGCGCGCCGCACGCGCCCGCCGCCGCGGCGGGCGACTCGGTGGAAGTCCTGCCGCTCGGGTAATCAGCGCCGCTTGACGGAGGATTTTTCG
Organism: Sphingomonas sp. MMS24-J45; assembly: GCF_044881195.1. Taxonomy (GTDB): domain Bacteria; phylum Pseudomonadota; class Alphaproteobacteria; order Sphingomonadales; family Sphingomonadaceae; genus Sphingomonas. The sequence continues at coordinate 440,025 of NZ_CP173255.1, forward strand.
TTCCGTATAGGTTCGTCGTCTGTTCCGACACGAGGGCCCGCGCGATGCTTACCCGCAAGCAGCATGAGTTGATCTGTTTCATCAACGACCGGTTGGAAGAGACTGGCGTGTCGCCGTCGTTCGAGGAAATGAAGGAAGCGCTCGACCTCAAGTCCAAATCCGGCGTCCACCGCCTGATCAGTGCGCTCGAGGAACGCCAGTTCATCCGCCGCCTGCCCAATCGCGCGCGCGCACTCGAGGTGCTCAAGATGCCGGAGCGCGGTACCAAGGGACCGACGAAGGTCACGGCGGCAGCTGAGCCCAGCAATGTTCGCCACCTGCCTGAACCCGCCAACGACGTGATCGAGATCCCGCTGCACGGTCGCATCGCCGCCGGTGTGCCGATCGAGGCGTTCGAAGGCGCATCGATGCTCGCCGTCCCCGCCGCCCTCCTCGGCAGTGGCGAGCATTATGCGCTTGAAGTGTCGGGCGATTCGATGGTCGAGGCGGGTATTCTCGATGGCGATTATGCGCTGATCAAGCGCCAGGAAATCGCCCGCGACGGCGAGATTGTCGTCGCGCTGATCGAGGAAAGCGAGGCGACGCTTAAATTCTTCCGCCGCGAAGGTGCGATGATCCGGCTCGATCCCGCCAACCGAGCTTATGATCCGCAGCGCTACGCACCCGCGCAAGTCCGGGTGCAGGGCAAGCTTGCGGGCATTCTTCGCCGCTACGACTGAGGATCAGGCGGCGTTGGTTTCGGCTGGTACCTGCCGCACCCAGCAATTGATCGCGAAGCGCGAGTCGATAAAGCGACGTGACGGGCACGCGATCGGCATCACCTCGTGCGGCACCCACGATGGGAAGGCGACCAGCCGGTTCTGCTCCGGCGCGACATCGGTGAAGATGTCGTTGCGGGCCAGCGAATAGATTCGCAAGGCGCCGCCCTCAAACGCCTTGGGTTCGGCATGAAAATAATAAACCATGCTGATCGCGCGGCGCGCCTTTGACGAAGGGCCGGTGTGCATATCGATATGCCGCCGATAGAAATCGCCGTCATTGTGCCGGACAAGTTCGATTTCATATTTGGCGATGTCGAAGCTACGCATTCCCAATTCGGCCAGTATGCCGGGCAGAAGCGGCGCAAATGACGTCTCAATACGCTGATGCCAGGCCTTGAAGAGTGGCGTCCGCATCGCAAGCGAAACTCGAATCTCACGGTTCAAGGCTTTGCCCGCTTTGAAACCGCCAACGCCGGTCGGGGCGAAGGCTGCCTCATGCTCCAGCGCGTAGGCCAGAAGCTCGGCGACATCCTGCTGCGACAGGACGTCATCGCGCACCGCATAGGCGGGAACGCGGTGGAGCGGATTCGTCGAGAGAGAGGGCGTGGCGGTCATTGACGCATTTCGCCTGAATGCGGCTGATATGCCAGCCTGTTTGCGCGCCGCCCGAAACGCTCGGGTGGCGGCGCGGCGGGAATCCAAGGATGTGCATCGCCGCTATGGCGCACCGTCCGCATCGATCCGCTCGCAAAGCTGATCGCCACCCCTCCGCTGCGCGCCAGCACCGTTCGATCGAGCCGCAGCCAGCGTGGGCTACAGCCGCGCGGCAAGCGCCGCTCGCTCACCACGACATCGGCCACCCGGCACGCCGCAATGAGGTCGGCCGCCGGCACCAGATAGGCACTTCGCGTCGCCAACACGCGCCACGTCCGCCCACCCGTGCTGCGCGTCATCAGGCACAGGTCGCGGCTGCACCGGGCATCGGGGTGATCCGAAAGCAGCATCGGCAGCCCGTCGATCCCGCCATTTTCTGACAGCATGTCGGCGGTGTAATCGCCGGTGCGGTCGCGCAATAACGCGATATCGCCGCCATCCGTGCGGATCGCCAGATGCCGCCCGTCGCCGGTCACCAGCAAATCGGGCGCGGGCGTCGCCAGCGCCCAGACCGCACCCACTGCCAGCGGCACCAGCCCCAGCCGCCGCCATCGCGTCCGCCATAGGGCGATCCACAGCCCCCCTAAGACCATCAGCGCATAGGCCCCGCCGGGCATCGCGGGCAGCGGCGCGACGGCACCCGGAATCGCTGCCGTCGTCCGCGCGATCCACAGCAAAAGATCGAGCGAGCGCGCCGTCAGCCACCAGAACGGTGCCCCCGCCCCGACCGTGTCGAACAGCAGCGCCAGCGCCTCCAGCGGCATGGTGACAAAAGTCGTCAGCGGAATTGCAACGATATTGGCAACCGCGCCGTACACCCCCGCTTTGTGGAAATGGAAAAGCGAGATCGGGATCAGCGCCAGTTCAACCACGATGCCGGTCGCTAACAACCCGGCGATCCCCCGCCCGATCGCCGCCGCCCGCGATTGTTCGCGCGGGCCAAACCATAGCCTTACCGCCGGATGTTCGTTGACCGCGATGATCGACGCGACCGCCGCGGACGACAGCTGGAAGCTGGGCCCCGCCAGCGCTTCCGGATAGAGCAGCAGCACGATCACCGCCCCCGCCGCGACCAGCCGCAACGTCAACGCCTCGCGTCCCAGCACCAGCGCGATCAGCACGAACAGCGCCGCAACGCACGAGCGGATCGTCGGCACCTCCGATCCGGTCAGCCAGGTATAGCCGATAGCCGCCAGCGCCCCCGCGCCCGCCGCGATCAGCGGAATGCGCCAGCGCAAGGCGACCCAGGGGCTCAGCGCGAGCAACCGCGTCACCAGCAGCATTACCGCCGCCACCGCTGCGGTGATGTGCAGTCCGCTGACAGAGAGCAGATGCGCGAGTCCCGAGCGCCGCATCGCCTCATTGTCTTCGGCCGGAATCCCGCCCTGATCGCCCGTCGCCAGCGCCGCCGCTATGCCGCCCGCGCCGCCACCGCCTGCGCTCGCCTGGATATGCCGCGACAGCCGCACCCGCAGCCCCGCGTCGCGCGCACCGCCGCCCGCCACCACGCTGACTGGCCCAAAGCCGCGCCCGGTCGCGCCGATCCCGTCGAACCACGCGGTCCGCGCATAATCATAGGCACCCGGCACGGAGGCCTCGGGCGGCGGCATCAACCGCGCCGACAGCCGCAACGTCGCCCCCGGCACCAGCCCCTCCGGCACGTCCGCGCTCACCAGATTGACGCGAATCCGCGGCGGCAATGTCGGCAACGGTCGCGCCGCTCCCCGCGTCTCCGGCACCGAAAGCACCTGCAACGGCGCCAGCCGCAACCGCACCAGATCGCGCGCCGGAAGCGGTTCAATGCGTTCCACCCTTACCGTAAAGGTCGCAATGGTCGGCCGCGGCAGCACGCCTTGCGCAACATGCTCCGCCCGCCACCAGATCAGAGCGAGCCCTACCGCAACCGCGGTCGCACCTACCGCGCCGACCCGCCCGGCGCGCCCATACCGCCCCAGCGCCACCCCGCTCAGCGCGACGCCGATCGCGGCCAACCCCGCCACCTGCCAACTCCGCGCATCGGGCAGCACGAACCAGAGCGCGATCCCGCCGCCCAACGCGACCGGCAACCACAAGGGGAGCTGATCGCGCTCCGCCTCCAGCCACTGTTCGAGCCGCACGCCCAGCCCACGCAAAGTGTCGCCGCCGATTTGAAGCGCGGCAAGGTGCGTGCTAGGGGCGCTCGAGGCTGATCCGGCCATCCATGTAAGTCTGGGAGTATGCGCGGTTGAGCGCAATATCTGATCCCGCCGCGGCCCCCGCCGCCGGCGCCGAAACCACCAAGATCGTAACCCGGTTCGCGCCCTCGCCGACCGGGTTTCTGCACATCGGCGGCGCGCGCACCGCGTTGTTCAACTGGCTGTACGCCCGCCACAATGGCGGCAAGTTCCTGCTGCGGATCGAAGATACCGATCGCGCGCGCTCGACCCAGCCCGCGATCGACGCGATCCTCACCTCGATGCGCTGGCTCGGGCTCGATTGGGACGAACCGGAGGTCTACCAATTCTCCCGCGCCGCGCGCCATGCCGAGGTCGCGCACGCGATGGTCGCCAACGGCCATGCCTATCGCTGCTTCCTCACGCCCGAGGAACTCGACGCAATGCGCGCCGAGGCACAGGCCGCCAAGAAGCCGCTGCGCATCCGCAGCCCATGGCGCGATCGTGATCCGGCCGAGGGTGGCGACAAGCCGTCCGTGGTGCGGCTGAAGGCCCCGCTCGACGGCGCAACGACGATCGAGGACCGGGTCCAGGGCAGCGTGACGGTGCAGAATGCCGAACTCGACGATCTCGTCCTGCTCCGGTCGGACGGCACGCCGACCTATATGCTCGCGGTGGTGGTCGACGATCACGACATGGGCGTGACGCACGTCATTCGCGGCGACGATCACCTCAACAACGCCTTCCGCCAGCTCCCCATCATCCGTGCGATGAACGCGATCGAGGGCGGCTGGCCCGATCCGGTCTATGCCCACATCCCGCTGATCCACGGTTCGGACGGTGCGAAGCTGTCGAAGCGCCACGGCGCGGTCGGCGTCGAATTCTACCGCGACGAACTCGGCATCCTGCCCGAGGCGCTGGAGAATTATCTGCTCCGGCTCGGCTGGGGCCACGGCGATGACGAGGTTATCAGCCGGACCCAGGCGATCGAATGGTTCGATCTCGACGGGGTGGGCAAATCGCCCTCGCGCTTCGATTTGAAAAAGCTGGAAAATCTCAACGGCATCTACATCCGCGATGCGGAGGATGCGCGCCTGGCCGAGCTGGTCGCGACTCGTCTCGATTTCGTGCCCGACGACGCCCAACGCGCCGTGCTCGGCCGCGCAATGGCCTCGCTCAAGCCGCGTGCGGCGAATTTGAACGAACTAACGCGCGGGACCGATTTCCTCTTCGCCACGCGCCCGCTCGACATTTCACCCGATGCAGCACCCCTGCTGTCCGGGGAATCCCCTACAATGCTGGCAAAGCTCCACGCGGCGCTTGACGCGCTCGACGGCTGGGATACGGAGGCGCTCGAAGCGGCGGTACGGTCGGTCGCGGAAAGCTCCGGGGTCAAGCTCGGTCAGGTCGCGCAACCCCTTCGCGCCGCGCTGACCGGACGCAAGACCTCACCGGGGATCTTCGATGTGCTCGATCTGCTCGGGCGTGACGAGAGCCTCGGCCGCATTGCCGACCAGATGGCCGCGTAAAGACAGAAAAGGACGATTTCGATGACCGACCCCGTCAAGCTGAACGCCGCAGGCAAGGATCTCGACCTCAAGGTCCTTTCGGGCAGCGTCGGCCCGGACGTGATCGACATCCGCAAGCTGTATGCGCAGACGGGGATGTTCACCTACGATCCCGGCTTCACGTCGACCGCCAGCTGCGACAGCGCGATCACCTATATCGACGGCGATGAGGGCGTGTTGCTCCACCGCGGCTATCCGATCGGGCAGCTGGCCGAACAGTCGAGCTTCATGGAAGTGTCGTACCTGCTCCTGAACGGCGAGCTGCCGAACAAGGCCGAGCTCGACAAGTTCAGCTACACGATCAGCCGCCACACTATGCTGCACGAACAGCTCGCGACCTTCTATCGCGGCTTCCGTCGCGACGCGCATCCGATGGCGATCATGTGCGGCATCGTCGGTGCGTTGAGCGCTTTCTACCACGACAGCGCCGACATCACCGATCCCACCCAGCGCATGATCGCGAGCCACCGCCTGATCGCCAAGATGCCGACGATTGCGGCGATGGCGTACAAATACAGCGTCGGTCAGCCGTTCCTCTATCCCGACAATTCGCTGAGCTATACGGGCAATTTCCTGCGCATGACGTTCGGCGTCCCCGCCGAGCCCTATGTCGTCGATCCGGTCGTCGAAAAGGCGATGGACCGCATCTTCATCCTGCACGCCGATCATGAGCAGAACGCCTCGACCTCGACCGTGCGTCTCGCTGGCTCGTCGGGTGCCAACCCGTTCGCCTGCATCGCGGCCGGCATCGCCTGCTTGTGGGGCCCGGCACATGGCGGTGCGAACGAAGCCGCGCTCAACATGCTGCGCGAAATCGGCACGCCGGACCGCATCCCCGAGTATATCGCGCGCGCGAAGGACAAGAACGATCCGTTCCGCCTGATGGGCTTCGGCCACCGCGTGTACAAGAATTACGATCCGCGCGCGACGGTGATGCAGAAAACCGTGCGCGAAGTGTTCGCCGCGATGAAGGTCACCGATCCGGTGTTCGAGGTCGCACTGCAGCTCGAGGAACTGGCGCTCAGCGATCCGTACTTCATCGAAAAGAAGCTGTTCCCCAACGTCGACTTTTACTCGGGCATCATCCTCTCGGCGATCGGCTTCCCGACGACGATGTTCACCGCCCTCTTCGCGCTCGCCCGCACCGTCGGCTGGGTTGCGCAGTGGAATGAGATGATCGGCGATCCGGAGCAGAAGATCGGCCGTCCGCGCCAGCTCTACACCGGCCCGACGCAGCGCGATTACGTCGGCCTGGACGCACGCGGGTGAAAACGCTCGCGCTGATCGCGGGCATCATCCTGCTCGCGTTCGGCCTGCTGTTTGCGGGGCAAGGCTCCGGCCTCATCATGTGGCCGGCGTCGAGCTTCATGCTCGCGGCGCGGGTGTGGGTGGTCTACGGCCTGGGCATCGCGGCGGTGGGCGCGGCGTTGCTCTGGTGGTCGCGTCGCCACTGAGGCGGGCGGCGCGACCGTCCCGCGCGCGGGTGATCGGGCATAGCAGGCGCGTTCTTTGACACCACTGGGTTGAACGCTTGCCATATTCGCTGAGGCGCCCGACTCATCCCCGTTCGCCCTGAGCCTGTCGAAGGGCTGCTTTTCACGGGCACGAACCGGCGTTTGACAGACGCGGCTTCGACACGCCCCGCGCTTGCGGCGCAACAACCCGGCTAAAGGACCTTGAACACCACAAGGCAACCCAGCACGACTGCCGCCAAACCGACCGCCACGGCGAGCATCTTGCGATTCGTCACAGTTATCTCCCCTGTCTTTTCGATCCTGTGACGCGCCGCCAGCGCAACACGTCAGAAATGCTGACATTAATCTGACGTGTCCGCAAGCCAGTGCTTTGCTTTCGCCCACGATCGCGCCACCCTCGCGTAGCGCACGGTCTACGGAGCAGACATGGAGGCCATCCTGGAAATCATCCTGCAGTTTCTCGGTGAAGTTGTGCTGCAAATCGTAATTGAATGCCTGTCCGAGGCTGGCCTCCACATGTTCGCCGAAGCATCGGAAAAGCCGCCGAACGCGTTCGTGTCTGTCCTTCTCTACACAATCTTCGGAACGATCGCCGGCGCCCTTAGCCTGCTGATCCTGCCACATCCCTTCATCACGAACCTCGCCCTGCGCGAGGCGAACGTCCTCATCACCCCGCTGATCGCCGGGGGCGCGATGATGCTGGTCGGCCGTTGGCGCGACAAAAAGGGGCAGGAACGCTTCGGAATCGACCGCTTCGGCTATGCCTTCGTCTTTGCGCTTTCGATGGCGCTGATCCGCTTCAACTGGGCGATCTGATCTGGAGCGAGATGGCTCGCAAACACGCGTTTACGCCTAACCTTAGGCCAACTTTCCGCGCCCTCGCAGCGGCGCGGTAACTACCAGCCGCGCGGCGCGGCACCGCTATGGCGTTGGTCGCGGGGGACCGCCGTCGCACACGTTAGGGCTCAGGCTGCGCCATCCCCATCACCTCGCCCAGCCGCACGCTGCGTTCCGGTGCCCAGTCCGCATTAAACGCGATCGCGCCCGGTCGAAACAGCATTATGATCGTCGAGCCAAGCAGGAAGCGGCCCATCTCCTCGCCTTTCTTCAATACTACCTCCTGATCGCCATAGCGCCATTCGGAGATCGCGCCGGTGCGCCTGGAGTTGACCACGCCGTGCCACACCGTCGCCATGCTCCCGACGATGGTCGCGCCGACCAGCACCATGACGAACGGACCGTGCTCTGAAGATTCGAAGACGCAGACAACGCGCTCGTTGCGCGCAAACAGGTCGGGCACGCCGCGCGCCGTGACCGGGTTCACCGAAAACAGCTTGCCGGGCACGTGGATCATGCGCGTCAGCGTGCCGTCGCACGGCATGTGCAGGCGGTGGTAATCCCGGGGGGACAGGTACAGATTGGCAAAGCTGCCGTGACGAAACTGCGCGGCCAGAGCGGTGTCGCCGCCGAGGAGCTGCGTTGTAGTGAAACGGTGTCCCTTGGCCTGCAGAATGTGATGATCGTCGATCGCGCCGAACTGGCTGATCGCGCCGTCGACCGGGCAAACGAAGTCGGCGTCGGCAAGCGGGCGGGCACCGGGCTTCAGCGCGCGCGAAAAGAAGTCGTTGAAGCTCTTGTAGCTGCCAATGTCGGCAAACGCCGCTTCGCGCATATCGACGTTATAGCGCGCGACGAACCAGCGGATCAGCCGTGTCGTCATCGCGCCGCCCTGCGCGCCGGCGATGCGACCGGCGAGGATCGTCAGGCGCTGCTTGGGTAGCGCGTACTGGAGCAGGACCTTCAGGCGATCGGCCATCACAACCTCAAAATATCGTCATCACCCCCTGTACGGTACGAGGTCGACAGTCCACCCTCGCCTCGCAAGTCGACACGCGGCGCTTTAGCAGCGGGGCGCGCCGTTAGGGCACCCGGCCCGCTCAAAAATCGCCAAACCGCACACAGGTCCCCTTCTCTCGGGCATCACGCGCAGGTAGTGAGGCATTTTGGAGATGCCTATGACGAACCTCAAAGTAACACGGCGCGGCGAGATGCTTGTCGCTACGGTAAACGAGGAACTGGTCGGCCTCCATCTCGACCAGGGCGCCTATTTCAGCTTCAATCCCACGGCACAGCGCGTTTGGGCACTTACCGAGGAGCCAAGCACCGTCGCAGCGCTTTGCGAGCAGCTTTGCGAAGAGTTCGACGTCGACCCACAGGATTGCGAGGCCGATGTGCTCGAATTGCTGCGTAAAATGGAAAGCGACGGACTCGTCACCCTGGAGCCGGTGTGAGCGGCGCATCGGTCGCGAGCGCTGATCCCGTGGCAACGGCCCACGCCGGGTTGACTGCTCCCTCGATCATCCTCGACCTCGAAACCGCGAGCGAGGCCGCCGCGTCGCGCATTCGCGTCTGCCTGTCCGGGCTGTGGCGTGAACTGAACGATTGCGCGGAAAGCTTCGGGGCGGACCAGCCCGAACTGGTCATTGCCTACGATGCGAACGATGTTTCAGAAGAAGCGCTCGCCGCGCTGCTCGAATCCAGTGCTGAAGGCGCTGGCTGGGCTGCATCGATCCGGCTGGTACCTGCGCCGCCGGGCCTGAATTATTATCAAACGAAGAATTTCGGATTTCGGCACTCGTCGCGGGAGATCGCAATTTTCGTCGATTCCGATCTGCGTCTGGAGCCCGGCTGGCTGTCCGCGTTGCTGGAACCGTTTGGCGCTTCCGACATCCTGACGGTCGTGGGACGTACGCATTTCGAGGGCCATAGCTTTTACGAACGCGCAATGTCGCTATTCTGGATCTTCGATACCAGGGAAGCGGAGGCCGTGTTGCGTCCAACCCGTCGGCTGGTCTCGAACAACATCGCATTTCGCCGCAAGCTTTTCGCCGCGATGCCCTTCCCTGATCGGCCCACATATCGCGGCCAGTGCAGCGAGCTCGGTCGGCTTCTCGCGCGATTTGGGGTGCAGCTCTTTGAGGCAACCGGCGCGCGCGCCGTACATCCGCCGCCGCAGGGCCTGAGGGCGTTTCTTCTGCGCGCTTGGCACGCCGGAACCGACGCGCGATATTATGATCGTATCGGCGGCCGACACGTACCTTGGCGACAATTGCTGCGCCAGGATCGCGCCGCCCTGCGGGACCGGATCCGTGACAGGGGGGCCGCCATCGGCGCCGGTCGCGCCTGTAAAATGGCGGCGCATCTCCTCGGAGATGCCTATTACATAACAAAAAGTGCCGGTTACACCCTTGGCAAAATGCCCAAGGATAACCGGCACCAGGCCTGAGCCTCTGTAATCATCGCCACTGTCGACGCGCTCCATCGCAGGATGCGCGCGACGGTCAGCGCGGGGTCACGAACTGCAGAACTGAATTCCGTCGTTCGTGCCGCCGTTAAAGTTAGCCTGCGTCGCCACTGCCGCATCAGCCTTCTCAACGACCGGCTTAACCCAGGTCTTTTTTGCGCCGCAGCGCGGATCGGACTTCGACATACAAAACCCCTTTATTCACCAAACCGAGCGTCTACGTCGCCAAAATGTAGCTGGCTGTCAAGGTATCCGCCAGTTGATCGGGTGCGGCGGCAAGCGTCAGACGCGCTATTGCGCAGTCGCGCGCAAGTGCCGCTGCGAGCTGAAATTGCCGCGCTGCAACACCCATCGGCCTCAGATAGGTCGGGCGATAGCTATGCCGCATCACCAGTGAGATCGCCTCGGCGGGCATCAGCGGTTCCAATCCGCCGGACGGGTCTGAGCGCGCGATCTCGACGATCTGGCCGAGAGGCACCGGCTCACCTTTGTCGGCGGGTTCGGGCAACCGATATTTGACGCTTGGGCCGTCCAGGCGGGGGAGCGCGGCGGTGGCGATTCCGAAGCGCGCGCAAGCGTCTTCACACAATCGGACCGCGGCGCGCCCCGGGTAAACGATCGGGGCGTCGGCGGGAAAGCCGATACGGCTCAAGTCATCGTTCATCAGTCGCCAACCGCGTTGCACCAAGGCGTAGCTCAGCGTGGACTTGCCGGCCCCCTTTTCGCCGACAAAAACGATCGCCCGATCGGCACCGGGCGGCACCAGCGCGGCGCCGTGGAGCGGCATCTCCCCACGCTGATAAATCAACGCCGCGGTCACCGGCCCGTGCAGGAGCGCATCGACAGCTTCCATATCCGCCCCGTCCTCGATCGCGATGCTGAGCGCACCGGCCACGACGTGAAATCGCGCCACCCCGGGGACGACGCGCAGAAGCTCCCCCTTGCGCACCTCAGAGTAGGGACCGACACGCACGGAATCGGCAAGCGTCTGCGGCAGGGTCGCAACCTGACGGACGTCCGCATCCGGGAGCGCAGCGGGGATCAGTTGCACCGCGCATCCCCCGCTTGCGCAAGGAAAGCGCCGAGTGTCAGCGCGCTAAGCCAGGCTTCAACATCACCCGCTTTGTTTGCCCGATCGAGGATTCGAGTGAAGCCTCGTTCCAGTGCCGCGTGATCGAGCAGCGCCCGTGGGGTTTCCGACGTGGCAATCGTTTGGAGGTGTTTGGAGAACCCTTCCCGATCGCGGCGTATCCACGCCGCGGCATCTGCGCCCTGTGCGCCGCGCACCGTCCGAAGCCGGATCGCCTCTGGCAAGAGGTCGCGACCAAGCTCGCGCGCAAGGCCGCGATCAAGCCCGCCAAAACGAAAAGCGGCAAGCGGCATACGTAACATCCATTCGAGAAAGCGCCGGTCTGCTGTCGGGTCCCGCCAATCCAGGCCCCATAGCTCGGCCGCATCACATCGCCAATAATGGGGGGCAGTGGTGGCAAAACGCAACCACCGTGCGCGGCTTGACGGCTTGTCGAGGAACAGGAAAGACGGTTGGATCAGCGCCCGCGCCTCCGGCTGTAGAAACTGGGTTCCCGGCAAAAGGAACGGTGCGCCGCGGCGGTGACGCCACTGTTCCGCGAGATATCGCTTTAGTATGCGTGCCTGCCTCACAGGATCGCCCACCTCACCCAAAAGGCGAAGCGCGGGCCGCCACTGTCGATACGCGGCGAGCTCCGCAAGCGCGCCGTTCCCGTTGTGGCTGAAAGAGAAATTGCCATGTTGCCCGGTCAGCAACACGCGCGCGCCATCCGCGCGGGCACAGCGCGAGATTTCATCGAGCCAGAGCAGATTGGCCGATCCGCGCACTGGCGTGGCGCTCTCCCGTCCAAGACGCGCAATCAAGTCGGGCCAGGAGCGGTTCCCTACGCTCACCAACCTGTGTGCAAGGTTGGGATAACGGGCCGCCGTCAACGCGGCCGCCGGCCCATCATCCGCTTCCCAGCCCGGTCGGTCCGCCACTTCCAGCCCCGGCTCAGGGACGCCGGTATAGGCAAGGATCGTGGTATCGGGCCTCGCCGTGGCTGCGAGCGCCGCCACGATCCCGGAATCCAATCCGCCGCTCAGCATCGCTGCAGTCCGCCCGCTGGATCGCATTCGCTCAGCAGTCGCCTGCCGAAGCAAGTCGCGCGCCTCATCGATCAGAAGACGCGGGTCGCGATCGAAAATCGGTGCGGTGTCCGGCTTCCACCAGCGCTCGACCGTTACCTCCCTGCCCCTCCAGCACAGCCGGTGGCCGCCCGGCACCGCCCGGACTGCCCGATACGGCGTCGTTTCGCGATCGATACCCAACTGCACGAAACCGGCCAGCTCGGCACGCGCCAGTTCCCGATCGACCTCGGGATGGCGAAGCAGCAGCGCAAGATTGTCCGCAACGATCAAGCCGGACTGCGTTGCCGCCCAGAATAAGGCCGCCGCTCCGCCCCAATGATCGACCGCGGCATCCAGACGCCCCGTCGCGGGATCGAACGCCGCATAGGCATAGTCGCCCGAGACCGCTTCCGGTAAGGCGCCACGCCAGCGGCACCAAGCCATGTGAAGCAAAGCGGAATCGGCCATCGCCCCCGCGCGCGCGCGCTCCACTGCCAGCCGCGTGGCAAGCTCGTCTCGCCGGTCGATCCTCCCCTTGCAGACGAAGATCTTGCCGCCGTCGATAATAGGCTGCACGTCGAAACGGTCCTCGGGCAACAGGTCCGGGGCACGGATGATCGCGGTGGCGTAACCGGTTGGCTCTGTGGCAACGCGAAAGCCATCGCCACAACCCGCGATCATTGCGCTTGCCGTGTCGGCGGTGCGCGCACCTAGGAGCAATGCGAACATCGTCTTTCTGTCAGAAATGGTGTCGCGTGCGCGGTGCGGTACGCACCCGGCACAACCGCATCGTGGCTGCCGCAAGGGCGCGCCCGGCATCGAGCGCCAGGAGCGGTGCAGCCAGCACTGCCATCGCGCGTGAAAAGTTGCGGTCCACGAACCGCACGATCGCGCCCGGCACAATCGTGCGGAGCCGCAGCCACGCCCAGGATCGAACCAATCGGCGCACAACCGGCCCAGGCATCTCGGGCGCGCGCGTCTGCGGAAACCGCGCGATCAGACGGGCAACATCGTCCGGTAATTCCCCCTCGGGTTCGGCGGCGTACCACCAGCCGCGATGGTGCACGCCCGCGTCGCGGCATAGTGCCAGCGCGTACGGCGATCGGGCACGCGCGCCGTCAAATTCCTCGTGAAACATGCGGCCAAGCTTGTCTTCCAACCGCGCGCTCGGGTCCACCGCGTTGAAATGTCTGCCAGCCCGGAGAATGGGATCGTCGAGCGGCGTTCGATATCGCAGATCGAATGGCGTTGCCTCTGCCAGAGCGCTGTGCGGTACCGCCACGCCCGAATAGCCGTACCATTGCGGGTCCAGCGCGTTCCATGCCCCCGGCTTCAGGAATCCGGTGGAAAGCGCAAATGGATCCGGCGGTACTGGGCAGCATGGGGAGCGCGGGGCAAGGCGATCGGCAAATCGGTAATGGCGCGTCATTGCCAGGCGGCGCGGGCGCGACAGCCCTTCGGCGCGCAGACACGCGAGCAGCGCCGGATCGGGAATCTCATCCACGTCGAGCAGCAGAAGAATATCGTCGGGAGCGGCATCGCGCAGCGCCAGCACAGCAGCGTTCCGCTGCCGCGCCGCGCGCTCCTTGGGGCTGGCTTCCGGTCCGCCGAGGCTGGCGAGTGTTACATGTCGTATCTTCGCCTTCGCCCATGCGAACCGCGCCGCGGCGGCCGCAAAGTAAAGCGGTTTCGGGTCGCCACGATAGGTCTGCGAGGCTTCGATCAGAATAACGCCATCGACGAGATCGACCGTCTCGCGAAGCCTGTGTTCGAGCATGTCGAGTTCGCGGTCGAAAGGAAAGACGTCGAAAATACGCAACCGTCAAAGTCCCCCGAACACCCGCAGCTCTTGGATCAGAACTAACGGCAATGCGGATATCCGACGATACGCATCGCTTCCTGCAATACGCAGCCCGCGCCTGCTACCGCGGGTTACGCCAAATGTTAAGCGTCGCTTCTGGACCTGGGTCGCCATCCTGCCTGGCGCACGGGAACGCTTCAGGTTCTCGGGTCGCGCGTGCGGCGTCGATGATCCGCTTATCCAGGCATCCATGTCCTGCGCGGGATCAATCTGACATAACGCGCGCTAATACTCCGCGCGTTCAGTCCGTCCGCAGCGGCAGCGTAAAGACGAATCGTGCGCCCTGCCCCGGTGCACTGTCGACCGTCACGTCCCCGCCCATCGCCCGCGCCAGTCGCCGCGCGATATACAAGCCCAGGCCCGATCCCCCGGCCTCACGCGGATCGACACGCTCGAACTTCTCGAAAATCCGCGCCTGATCGTCCAGCGCGATGCCTTTACCCTGATCGGCGACGATGATCGCGGCGACATCGCCCTCGCGCTCGGCGCGGACCCATACCATTCCATCGGCGGGCGAGTAGCGCACCGCATTGCCGATCAAATTGACCAGCACCTGCAGCGCGCGGCGGAATTCGCCCGTCGCGGGCAACATCTCGCCCAACGCCGGGCGGTCGATCCGCACCTTCGCCTCGGCCGCGCGTACTTGCAGCAGGCCGGCCGCGCGGCGCGCCACATCGGCCAGATCGAGCGATTCATGCGCCACAACGAAATCGGGCCGCTCGATCGCCTGCAAATCCACCAGATCGTCGACCAGCCCCATCAAATGCCGTCCGGCGCTCGCGATATCGGCGGCGTAGTCGGCATAATCCTGCCGCAGCGGCCCTTCGGACTGAGCGTGGATGCTGTCGGCATTGGCAATGATCCGGTCGAGCGGCAGGCGCAGCGCCTGGTCGAGCCGCGCAGCAAAGGCCGCCGTCACCGCATCGGTCGCGGGAGGCGCGGCCACCGGCGGCACGCGCGCATCGTCTAGCATGTGCGCGGCCCCGACGAAGCCCGCAAAGGCGCCGCTCGCATCAGTCCGCACGTTCGCCGCGAGGCGCACGCCGCGCCCGGTATCGCGCAGCGTCGCGGGCTGATCGTCGAAGCGCTGCTGCATCGCGAGCGCACCCAGGATAGGGAACGCCCCACCATCGCTTTCGCCGAGCACGAACAGTCGGGTGAGCGGCTGGCCCAGCATCGCAGCTGCATCGAAGCCGTACAATGCGCCCGCCGAGATCGTCAGAAAGGTGATCCGCAAGGCGCTGTCGGTCTCCCACAGCCAATCCGCTTCGCTGCGGAGGAAGTCGGAGGCGCGCTCATCGGCAATCCCGCCCGGATGCCACGGCGCACGCGTCCGCCAGCCGGTGATCGCCAGCCGCACGCCGACCGGATCGGGCTGTGCACGCACCCAAAGTTCGAGGTCGCCCTCACCATCGCCGACCACGATCCCGCGCGACACCAGGATGCCGAGCCGCTGGGCGAGCCGCGCCAGCGTCGCGATTTGCGGCACGGCAAGCGGTTGCCCGATCCCGCCGCCAGCCCGCGCGTTAAGGTCGTGCAGCCGTTGATCGGCCTCGACCAACCGGCCATCCCGGTCGATCAGCCCGCGTACCGGCGGCAGCATCGATTCATTGACGTTCATCGCTTGCGTCCCAGCGCAACCAGAGCGGCGCGATAATCGCGGTGTAAGAGCAACGGCGCAAGGGCATGACGCGCCTCGATCGCATCGACCGCGACGATCGCGTCGAGCGCCTCGGCAAAGCGGTCGATGTCGCGGCGTGGATCGGCGTCGCTCAGCGCCAAGCCGATTCGCGCGATCGATTGGCGGTCGAGCTCGAGCGCGCGCAGCAACAGCCACAGCCGTTCCGCCCCCGGATCGAGCACCACCTCACGCGCATCCTCATAATCGAGGCCAAGCGCATGGGCGAGCAATGCGACGAACAGCGACAAGCGACGGTCGGCTAGCGCCTCGGTCAGCAGGCCGGGCAATTCGTTGGCTTGCGGATCGAGCGCGGCGGCAAGGCGCAGCGCGGTCGCCTCCAGCCGGTCGCCCTCGTCATGCGCCGCAATGCTGCGCAGCGCCGCCTCGGCCAGCGCCCGGTCGAGCGCAGGCAGCGCCTCCCCCGCCGCATCGGCAAAGCGTTCGCGCAACGCGGCGGCGATCCACCATACGAGCCGGTGGTGCAGCTCTGCGGGCAAGTCGCTCGGGTTTGGCTGGCCGGGGGCGAGCGGCACACGGCGGCGGCTTTCGGCCGAGAGCAAGGCGATCGCGCTCGCCGCGACGACGCTGTCGCCATGCTGCGCGAGGCGCGGCAACAAGCTCGCGCGGTCGGGGTCCTCGGGCGCTTCGCTCGGCAAGCTATCGGACAGCAGATCCTGCCGCACCCGCCCGAGCAGTTCACGCATCAGATCGGCATCGCGCACCAGCCCCGCACTGATCAGCCGTTCCAGGATCGCCGGCAATTCGGCCTCCAGCGTCGCGGCGAGCGCCCCTACATCGCGGGTGGAGAGCAAGCGCGCGGCATGACGGCGCAGTGCCACCTCGATTCCGCTGGTGAGGTCACCCAGCACCGCCGCAATCGCGAGTCGCGTGCGATCGTCGAGCCGCGCATCCTCATCCAGAAAGAAGTCGTCGATCGCGCCCCGCAGCCTGTCTGCGGCGCACACGTCCGCCGCCGCTGCACGGGTCAGCAGCGCGGTGGCACCCCGACGGGCCCCATCATCCATGTCGCGACGTTCAATCGACATGTGCTCCTATCTAGGGGCTTGTCGTTAAGGCGAGACTAAGGCTTTTCGCGAAAGGCCTCGATTGCCGCAGCCAGCGTCGCGGCAGCGTAAAGTCCGGCGATCGCCAGCGCGACCAGCGGCTCCCCCACGATCAGCAGCGGCAGCATGACGATCGGATAGGCCGCGGGGCTCGCCCACAACCGCCGCTGATGCTCGACCGGGGCGGCGCGCTCCAGCAGCACCGCCGCGATGAGCAATGCGAGCGCGAGGATCAGCCCAGCGGGTCGATCCGCGCCATAGCCGACCGACAGCACCGCCAGCGTGGCAATACCCGGCGCGACATATTCGGTCACGCGGACCATCTGCGCCTCGTCACGCACCCAGGCGAGCGACGCCGCGATCTTGGCACTCGCGATGCCGAGGCACGCCACGGCGATGCCAATCGCCGGATGCCCCCAGCCGATCGTCGCCACACCGGCAACCGCCAAGGCCACCGCCGCAGCAAGCGGCGCGATCGTCGGCACCACGCGGCCCATCAGCGGCGGGAGGGCGAAGCGCACCAGCGGCGCGAACAAGAAGCGATCGGCCCAGCGCAGCGGCCGCGCGACCAGCGCCGCAACCGTGCTGTTGCCACGTTGCGCCAGCGCAACCGCGCTCCGTTCGATCCCGTGGCCCGCTGCCATGTGCGAATCGAGCCTCACTTGATCCGCGCCCGCTTGCGCTGCAACGCGGAGCAGCGTCGATTGAAAGTCATAATCGCGCGGCATCGCGGCCACTTCGGCAACCCGCTTGCCGTCCAACAAAGCGAGCCCCGCCCAGGCGGCATTGGCCGCAACGCGTTCGTACCGCGCATCGTCCGGATCGGTGACGAGCAACACGTCCTCCGGTGCGGCCGCAAGCGACTGAACGATGTCTCCGGTCGTCACCACGCCGTCGGCCACCACCAGCACATGCGCCAGCGGGTGCAGTTTCTCCACCGCCTCGACCGCCGTCCGCACCGCATCGACCACCACGCCGCGCCGTCCAATGCGGCTGATCGCGCCGAGCAATTCGGGTGTCATCCGCGCCACCACCAGCACGATTTGCGTGGCTCCCGCCGCCGCCAGCAGCCGCGCCTGAAACTCGATCAGCGTCAGCCCACCGAACGGCAGCGTCGCGGCGAGCACGCCCGCGCGGTCATCGGCATCTTCGGTTGCGAAAATCAGTCCAGCCAGCATTGCTGGGCTGTTAGGGGCTAAGTGCCCGCAAGGCAAAGCCCGTTCGGGCTAGAGCCGTTCCACCGCGCGACGCAGTCGCCGCAGCAGCCCCGCGTCCTGCGCGTCGCTCTCGGCGGCTTCGGTGGCGATCGCCATGAGCCGGACTGCGCCGAAGCTAGCGGCCAGCCCGCGCAGCCGGAACGCCGCCGCGCGCCAAGCCGCATCACCCTCGGCAGCCTCGAGTACGGCGAGGCCACGTTTCACGCTGTCGAGAAACGCTTCGCGCAGTTCCGCGATCAACGCCGGCTCGTCGCCGACCGCCGCCGCCAAAGTCGCATCGATTGCACCGGGATCATAGGCCATACCCTCTTTATAGCGGGCAACGCCTTAAAGTTCGGTTTCGCAATTCGCTTTGCGTGTGCGGCTTTCGTGGTAAACGATGCGGATGAACGGGGGTTCGCGTATCATAGACCTGCGGCCGCATGGTGCCGCCCCAACCGGCGATGCGCGGGCGAACGCGCCGCTGCCGGAGGCGGAAGCCACGCCAGTGTACGAGCCCCTTTATGAAGAACCAATCGACCTGACCGAACTCGCCGAACAGGAAGCGCCTGTCGGCCGGGGCGCAGGTCCTTGGCTTGCGGCGCTTGGCGGCCTGGTCGCGCTGGGCTGGGTCGGCGGGATGCTGTGGCTGTGCCGCGACAGCCTGGGCACGCTCGCCCCCCCTGCCCTTGCCAGTTTCGTCGCCGCTTTGTGCGTGCCGCCTGCTCTGATCGGAATTCTGCTGCTGCTCGCGCTGCGCACCAGCAGCGCGGAGGCCAAGCGCTTCGGGCATACCGCCCAGGCCATGCGCGCCGAAGCGGCGAGCCTGGAACGGACCGTCGCCGCTTTGTCGAACAGCATCGAGACCAACCGCGCCAATCTTGCCGAACAGACCACCGCGCTGATGGCATTGGGCGACGGCGCAGTGCTGCGGCTCGCGACGGTCGGATCGGGCCTGACGGAACAGGTCGCCGCAGCCGATTCGCACGCCAGCGCGCTCGCCGAGGCGGCCGACGCGGCGCATACCCGCTTGCAGGTGCTGCTCGCGCTGCTGCCGCGCGCGCATGGCGAGACCGAAGCGCTCGCACACTTGCTCAAGACCACCGGCGTCACCGCGAGCGAGCATGCCGCCGCGCTCGATGCGCAGCTCACCGCCCTCTCCGAACGGGGTCGCGAGGCCGACGCGGTGGCGAACGGCGCCGCGCAGAAGCTCGCCGCACACATCACGCGGATGGAGGCGACCAGCGAAACCGCCGGGGCGCGGCTCGAACAGGTCACCGGCGAGATGTCGAACGCGGTCGACGGCTTGCTCGGCCGCACCGCCGATGCGGTCGACGAAGCGCGCAAGGGCATCGCAGCGCAGGGCGACGCGATGCTGGCGATGATCGGCACGCACCAGGCCGCACTCGATAGCGCCGCCCGCGACAGCGTCGAGGGCCTCGCCGCGCGCATCGCGGAGATCGAAACGCTGATCGACCGGGTCGCCGCCCGTCTCGCCGAACAACGCGATACCAGCGAAACGATCGTCGGTCAGATCGACTCGGGAATCGCCCGCGTGAGTGGCACTTTCGACACTTTCCACGCACTTGGCGTCGAACGGGCGCAAGCCCTCGCCGCGTCGATCAGCGCGCTCGGCGGATCGGCCGATGCGATGACCGAGGCGCTCAAGACCGGCGACACGATGGCAACGACCGCGATCGGCACAACCGAACGGCTGTTGCTCGCGCTCGATTCGGCCGCACGCGAAATCGACGAAACGCTGCCCGAGGCGCTCAACCGGCTCGATGACCGGATTGCCTCCAGCCGCAAGATCGTCGGCGCGGCCCGGCCCGAGCTCCTGGCGCTGGTGACGGCGGCGGAAAGCACCCACGACGCGATCGAAGCGATCGCCGAGGTCGTCGCCACGCAGCGCGATACGGTGAGCACGCTTGCCGAAACGCTGCTCGACACGCTGAGCGACGGCAAGAGCAAGGCGGATGCCCTGGGCGAGATGGTCGAGGAAACGATCGGCCGAACGCACCGTTTCGCCGAAGAGGCCGCCCCGCGCCTAGTCGAGGCGCTGCTGCGCGTCCGCGACACCGCCAGCGCCGCCGCCGAGCGCGCACGCGAAACGCTCGCGACCGTCATCCCCGAAGCCGCGCAGGCGCTCGAACAACAAAGCGCCGCCGCCGTCGAGCGTGCGGTGACCGGCGCGGTCAGGCAGGAGATCGCCGGCATTGCCGCTGCGGCCGATGCCGCCGTCGATGCCGCTGGTCGCGCGTCTGACCGTCTCGCTCGGCAAATGCAGGCGATCGCCAACTCGACGGCCATCGTCGAATCGCGCCTGGAAGACGCACGGATCGAACGCGAGAACGCCGATCAGGACACGCTAGCCCGCCGCGTGTCGCTTCTGATCGAAGCGCTCAATTCGGCCTCCATAGATATCGTCAAAGCCTTCTCGACGGACGTTTCCGACAGCGCGTGGTCTGCCTATCTCAAGGGCGATCGCGGCGTCTTCACGCGCCGCGCGGTGCGCTTGCTCGATGCCGGGGATGCGCGCGAAATCGCACGGCTGCACGAGGACGACCCCGCCTTCCGCGATCAGGTCAATCGCTACATCCATGATTTCGAAGCGATGTTGCGGCAGATCCTGTCGCAACGCGACGGGTCGCCGCTGGGGGTGACGATCCTGTCGTCGGACATGGGCAAATTGTACGTCGCGCTGGCACAGGCGATCGAGCGCCTGCGTACCTGACGCGCTCAGATCGCGCGGCGACCAAAGGCCGGACGGCGCTCCACCAGCGGGTTCGATTCACGCTCCAGCATGGTCAGAGTCTTCTCGAACAACGGCCGCAGCGCGACGATATCGGCCAGGGCTTCCTCCGGCGTATCGCGACTCTCGACGCAATCGCGGGCGATCGTCTCGATTCGTTCCGCGAGCGCGCCGAGCGGCTCAGCCCCGAACTGGCGCGCCTCGCCCTTCAGGGTATGCGCGGGGATAACCATGCCAGCGGCGTTCTGCGCGCGCATTGCGGCCTCGATCGCTGCGACCGACTTCACGCCATCTTCGCGAAAATAGCCGAGAATGCGCACGAACCCGGCACCAAGCTCCGCCCGCGCCCGGGTGAACACGTTCCAGTCGATCAAGTCTCTATCGTCGAGCGACACGGATTTCTCCCGCCTCGGGCCCTATCGCCCGAAAGTATGAGCGGGTTTAGCGCGCGCAAGTAAACGAGCGGTTGACGCGCACAATAAACATCAGACGCGCGCAACCGTTATTCTGCTGTAATTTGCGGAGAAGTCGCTCCGGCGCGGACGATCTATCAGCGATCGAACGGGTTCTTCGGCGCGCGTAGCGTGAGGCGCACCGGAACCGCCCCGAACCCGAGATCGCGACGAATGCCGTTGATCAGGTATCGCTGATAACTGGTCGGCAACTGATCGACCCGCGTACCGAACAAGACAAAGCCGGGTGGTCGCGTCTTGGCTTGGGTGAGATAGCGCAGCTTGATCCGCTTGCCGCCGGGCGCGGGTGGCGGATTGGCCTCGACCGCGCGTTCGAACCAGCGATTGAGTTCGCCCGTCCCGACGCGGCGCGACCACGCATCGCGCGTCTCGAACGCCACCTTCAACAGCGTGTCGATGCCCTTGCCAGTGGCGCCCGAGACGGTCAGCACGGGCATACCCTTGATCTGGCTGAGGCCCTCTTCGAGCGCTGCCTTGATGCCGTTGAACAGGCTCGATCCGTTTTCGGCGATATCCCATTTGTTGATCGCGACGATCAACGCGCGGCCTTCCTGCAACGCGGCATCGGCGATCCGCAAATCCTGTGATTCCAGCCCGCGCGTGGCATCGAGCAGCAGCACGACGACCTCGGCAAAATCGATCGCGTGCAGCGCATCGGCGACCGACAGCTTCTCCAATTTGTCCTGCACGTTGGCGCGCTTGCGCATCCCGGCGGTGTCGATCAGCCGCACCTTGCGCGCATTCTCGCCCGGCTCGCGTTCGGGATCGTGCCAGATCCAGTCGACCGCGATCGAATCGCGCGTGATCCCTGCCTCCGGCCCGGTGATCAGCCGCTCCTCGCCGAGGATGCGATTGATCAGCGTCGATTTGCCCGCATTCGGCCGCCCGATGATCGCAAGCTTCAGCGGCGCTTCGGGGCTGTATTCCTCATCCTCGTCGGCATTGGGGATGTCCTCGCCCGCTTCGTCCTTCTCGGGCTCGATATAGGGCAGCAGCGCGTCGAACAGTTCGACCAGCCCCTCGCCATGTTCGGCCGACAGCTCGACTGGATCGCCAAAGCCGAGCGACAGCGATTCGAGGATACCATCGGCACCGGCCTTACCCTCGGCCTTGTTGGCGACGAGGATTATCGGCGTGGTCGATCCGCGCAGCCAACGCGCGATTTCCTCGTCCAGCGGGACGAGGCCGACGCGCGAATCGATCAGGAACAGTGCGACATCGGCTTGCGCTACTGCCGCTTCCGTCTGCTGCCGCATCCGCCCCGGCAGCGAGGCGGCATCCTCATCCTCATACCCGGCGGTGTCGATTACGCGGAAATTGAGGCCGACCAGCGTCGCGGAACCCTCGCGCCGGTCACGCGTCACGCCGGGGCGGTCATCGACCAGCGCGAGCTTCTTGCCGACGAGACGGTTGAACAGGGTGGATTTGCCGACGTTCGGCCGGCCGATAATCGCGACCACGGGGAGTTTGGACATGCGCCCCCTTACGGGAAACGCACGCCTTCGTCACCCCGCCTCGGGGCCCATCACTTATAGGCGGTCACGCGGCCCTTCTGATCCAGCACGTAGAGCGTCGAATTCGCCACCACCGGGGGCAAGGTGAACGCGGTTTTGGTGTTGATCACGCTGGTCACCTTGCCGGTATCGACCGACGCCGAGGCGATCTGCCCTTCCGAATTGGTCAGGATCAGACGATTGCCCGCCAGAACCGGACCGAGCCAGGTGACCGGATTCGACTTTTTCGAATCCTTGATCGTGCCGTCCTTCTTGGTCTTCTCGCTCTTGTAGCGGCGCAACTGGCTGATCCACCGCACCTTACCGGTGGCGCGCGCCAAGCAGACGAGCCGCGCATCGTCGGTGACGATAAAGACCCACTCACCGGCGACCCACGGAGTCGAAATCCCGGCAAAGTTCTGTTCCCACAGGCGCTGGCCCGAGACGATTTCGAGCGCGACCATGCGGCCACCCTGCCCGACCGCGAAGACGATCCCGCGGTCGATCACCGGGTCTGCATCGATGTCGGCAAGCGAGGAAACCGAAGTCGAAATGGTCGAACGCGAAAGCGCGTCCTGCCACAGTGTGCGGCCGTTCTCGTAGCGATAGGCGTTGAGTTCGCCCGAGGAGAACCCCGCGACCACCGTGCCCTGGCTCACTGCAGGCGCGGCGACGCCGAACACGCCCTGCGTCTCGATCGAACCCGACTGCGTCCATTGTACGCTGCCATCCGCCTGCGACAGCGCGTAGAGCTGGTTATCCTGGCTAAGCACATAGACTTCGCCATTGGCGACCGACGGAGCTCCGCGTAGCGGCGCACCCGGCTTGGCGCGCCACGCCACCTTGCCGGTCGCGGCGTCGAGCGCGACGACATCACCGAGGCCGTCGGTCGCGAAAATCTTGCCGTCCTCGAAGCTTACCCCGCCGCCGAAACGCGCGCTGCGCGACTTCTTGTCCGTGACGGCGATATTGGTGCTCCACACCGCGCCACCGGTAGTGGCCGAGAAAGCGTGGACGGTCGCATTGACGTCGATCACATACAGCCGACCGTCGGCGACCACCGGGGCTGCACCGAGCCGTTGCCGATTGCTGCCGCCGTCGATCGACGCGCTCCAGGCGCGCGAGAGGTTGGTGCCCAGTGCCAAGTTACCCAGCGACTTGGCTGCGTTGCCGCCGGGCTGTGCCCAGCTATCGTTCGCTGCAGGCGGCGGCACAAGCACTTCGACGCCAGCGATCGTCTTGTCGGCGCGCACGTCGTTCTCGCCAGCCAGGATCGCGATTCGCTGACCCAGTACGGGGGTCTTCTTCTTGCCCTTGAACGTCGCGCAGCCACTCAGCGCCACCGCGCCGACGGCGACGATCAGAAAACGGTTGGTCATCTTCATTGCGATTTCTGGTCCTTCGCCTGGGTAACGGCATCCACGCCCAATACGCCCGCCATCTGAACCGCACGTTGCCGCAGGGTTTCCGAAATATCCGGCTCGCGCGCAATCTGTCCGAACAGCGTGCCTGCCAGATCGCGACGGCCCATCCGCAGATAGGAAATCGCGACCAACTCACCTGCGCTGCCGAACCACGGATTGCCCTTCACCGCGATGCCGCGCAGGCGGCCAACGACGACCTCGGGCTTCAGCGTATCGAATTCGGCGCTGGTCTGGCGGATCAAGGCGATATCGCGGAACGGTTGCCCCAGCGACGCATCGGTCGCGACTTGCGCAAATTTGGCTGCGGCACCGCGCAGATCCTGCTTCTGCAGCAGGATGTCGGCCTGGCTCATCAACGCAAGCGCCCGATATCCGCCGACGCTCGATCCGGCGAGCGTGTTGAGCTTACCCTGCGCCGCGTCGGGATGTGCGCCGCCAATGTCTTCATAAGCCTTGGACAGCGTCTCGCCTTCTTCGCCCGCAGTTTCCAATTGGTGCGAGTGCCACAACAGCCATCCGCCGAACGCCAGCAAGGCGAGCACGACGACGCCGATCGCCACCTTGCCATAGCTGCGCCACGCCGTGGCGAGCTGATCGCGGCGCAGTTCCTCATCGACTTCGCGCAGAAACGCAGCATCGGTATTCGGCGGGACAGCCAAGGGGAGAACTCCATCGGGAAAGGGTGTGGAAGGCGCGGACCTTAGCGCCGGCTTGCGCCAAACAAAAGCGTTCAAAAAACGCCGCGTTTTCAGTCCTTCGGTACGTAAATCTGCTCGATTCCCGGAAACGTACGCGTCCGCACATCGTCGGCGTAGCTGGCGACCGCGGCGGAAATGCGGCCCGCCAGATCGTCGAACTTCTTCACGAAGCGCGGCGTGCGTTCGAACAGGCCGAGCATATCCTCCGCCACCAGCACTTGCCCGTCACATTGTGCGGAGGCACCGATGCCGATCGTCGGGCACGCCACCACGCGCGTGATTTCGATCGCGATCGGCTCGACCACGCCTTCGATCACGATCGCAAAAGCCCCGGCATCGGCAATCGCCACCGCATCGGCGACGATCTTGGCCGCCTCCGCCTTGCTGCGCCCGCGCGCACCGTACCCGCCCAGCGTATTGACCGCCTGGGGGGTGAGGCCGACGTGCCCCATCACCGGGATGCCGCGTTCCGACAGGAATTTGACGGTCGGCGCCATCGCGATTCCGCCTTCCAGCTTCACCGCTGCCGCGCCGGTCTGCTTGAGCAGATAGGCCGCGCTTTCGAACGCTTTTTCCGGGCTCGCCTCATAACTGCCGAACGGCATGTCGATCACCACGACCGAATGATAGCTGCCACGCACGACTGCCGCGCCGTGCGCCGCCATCATCTCGAGCGTCACCGGCACCGTCGACGGCAGGCCGTAGACCACCTGCCCCAGACTGTCGCCGACCAGCAGCATGTCGCAATGCGGGTCGAGCAACTGTGCGGTCCGCACGGTATAGGCCGTGAGCATCACCAGCGGGTCGCCACCCTTCTGCTTGCGGATCGCAGGGACCGTCAGCCGCTTCATCGGAGCGGGGGTCGGATTGGCACGGCTAGTGGCGGTGTCGAGCGTGAAGGTCGTGGACATGGGCGGCGGCATAGCGAGTTCGCATCGGAGCCGCCAGCGCCGAACCACCGCCATGTTTGCACTGATTGACTCAATGTTATGTTTTCCATACATTGTGTTCATCGAGTCGAACATGGGGACGTGAAATGCCGTACCGGGAGAAGATCGCGTGGATTTCCGTCATCACCACGATTGCGATCTGGGGCGGCTTCTTCGGTTTCATGGCGGTGACGCGCGGGCGCTATTCCGGGCTGACCTATGCGCTTGGTTTCGTGGGCGCGGTCGTCCTACAGGCCATTCTGGTAGCCACGGCGGCGATCGTCACCGCGATCCTTGCGCCAAAGGACGCAAGCGCGGGCCGCGACGAGCGCGACCGCACGATCTCGCGCCGCGCCTACGCGGTCGCTTATCCGGTGTTGCTCACGCTGGTGCTGTGCGTCGTGGCCAGTATGCATCTCGGCGTAGGCAAGATCGGTATGGCCTACGGAATCGTGGGCGCGATCATCATCGCGGAGATCGTCCATTACGGCGTGCAGATCGCCGGCTATCGGATGGGTGCCTGAGAATGGCCCAGCCATTGATTACCAACCAGATCCGCACGCTGCGCTTCATGGCAGGCGAGATGACGCAGGCCGAACTCGGTGAGCGGATCGGCGTCACACGCCAGACGATCGCCGCGATAGAAGCGGGCAAGTATTCGCCGACGCTGGAGGCCGCGTTTCGTATCGCGCAAGTGTTCGGCAAACCGCTCGACGATGTGTTCCAGTGGCAGGGCTGACCGCTCAGCCAATCCACCCGCGCTTTTGCGCATGATCGGCGAACCAGATCCGAAATACCGCCACCGCCGCGATGAAAATCGGGAAGGCGGTGGCGGTCCAGGCTCCCTTCACCGCGATCAGATCGGTCGCGACGAAGGCCCAGCCAAACACGACCACGACCGCGACCAGCGATACGACGAATATCGGATGCGCATGGCGTGACCGCACGACTAAGGCCACGCCACCGATCAGCCCCGTCCAAACCGCGACCCCGTACGCCCAGACTTGCCAGAACGGCTGGCTGGCGCGCAGCGCGCGATCATAGGCGCTGAGCCGCGCCACCGCCGCCTCGTCCATCGTTCGATCGGTGTAGAACATGAAGACGCCGACCGCGCCCCACGCCAGGATAAGCGCCGCCACGCCCCAGAACCACCGCGGTGCCCTTGCCCGTCCGGCCATGTCTCAACTCCCCCATCCCCGCGAGGGAAGATGCGCGCTCGCCTGCCTCCTGACAAGCCGGTTGGCGCACTGTCCTCGGTATGACATCATGCGGGGGCGGCTCCGCGGACTGCCAATTCCCATCGCATCGTATCGGACGCACGCTTCGTGCATCCGGGCAAAGGAGGACGATATGGCCTATCTGACGACCACCGACGGCGCAGAAATCTATTTCAAGGATTGGGGCCCAAAGGATGCCCAGCCGATCGTCTTCCATCATGGCTGGCCTTTATCGTCGGACGATTGGGACACGCAGATGCTCTTCTTCCTGGATAAGGGGTATCGTGTGGTCGCACATGACCGGCGCGGTCACGGTCGTTCGTCACAGATCGATACCGGCCACGACATGGACCATTACGCAGCGGATGCCTCCGCCGTTGTCGAACATCTCGACCTGCGGAACGCAGTGCATATCGGCCATTCGACCGGTGGCGGCCAAGTCGCGCGGTATGTCGCGAAATATGGCGAGCCGCAGGGCCGCGTCGCAAAGGCGGTGCTGGTGGCCGCCGTCCCTCCGATCATGCTGGTGGGGGATGCCAATCCGGAAGGCACGCCGATGGAAGTGTTCGACGGGCTGCGCAAGGCACTGGCAGACAATCGCGCCGTTTTCTTCCACGACCTCGCGGCAGGTGCCTTTTACGGCTTTAACCGACCCAGTGAGACGAAGTCTGATGCGATCGTCCAGAATTGGTGGCGCCAGGGAATGATGGGCAGCGCGCTCGCCCATTACCTCGGCATCAAAGCCTTTTCCGAGACCGATCAGACCGAGGATCTCAAGGCGATCTCCGTCCCCACGCTGGTCCTGCAGGGCGACGATGATCAGATCGTGCCGTATAAGGGCGCAGCCCTGCTGCAGGCCAAGTTACTGCAGAATGCGACGCTGAAGATCTACGAAGGCTATCCGCACGGAATGCTGACCACGCACGCCGACGTGATCAACCCCGATCTGCTGGCCTTTATCGAGAGCTGATCGGAGTGGCTTGGCGGCGGGTGGGCCAAGCCCGCTGCAAGGCCCGGCACGCCTGGCATAGGCCGACGGGTTACGACTTCAAAAATGCTCCCACCTCCGCAAGGGTCAGATAATCGGCCGGAACCGCGGTTTCCGTAAAGCTCAGGCGTAACCACCGCGCCGGGCGCGCGCTCGACAGCATTGTCGCATCCTGCGCGCGGGCCGGCACGACCCGTTCTGGTTGCACTTGCAGAAACGGTACGAATTCGCTGATCGCCGAGCGCACCGGCGCCGCGAGGATACGCAGCCGCACCCGCCGCGCGAAGCGTCTGCCACACTCCATCGATCTCGGCATCAATCGCACGGCGCGTCACGCGCGCCGAGCGGCAAATGTTCGTGCAGCCGGATCAGGTCGAAGTGCTGCCCCGGCGGAAAGTCGGGCGTCAGGCTTGAACGCGTCCGCGCAACCCGATCAACGCGATGGCCCCAACCAGCGATCCTAACGCCATCAAAGCGGCGACCTGTGCCACTCCCAACCCGCCCGCGAACAGCAACCCCGCAAGGGCTGGCGCCATGGCAGAGCCTCCCCGGCCGATGCCGATAATGAACCCGGTTGCCGTGCCACGTAACGAGGTCGGAAAGGCCAAAGCGGTCAGAGCATAAAGACCGACCACGCCCGCATTGGTGAAAAAGCCGGCCGCGGCGGCGATCATCGAGAGGTTGTGCAAGCTGTGCTGTCCTTGCCCGAACGCCACAACCAGAACGATCGAACACAGCATCGCGCCGATCGTAAGCTTCAGGAGCCCGATGCGCCCGGTCAAAAGACCGAGAAGCACCGACCCCAACAGCCCGCCAACGCTCGCCCAGACCAGCACGCCAGCAGCTGCAGCCGGCACGAAGCCCATATCCACCACGATCTTCGGGATCCATTTCAGGATGAAATAAAAGGTCATGATGTGCGCCAGATACGCGATTGTCAGTAACGCCGTCACCCGCAGGCGCTCCGGCGCAAACAAGGCAAACACGGATTCGCTGCGGTGTTCGAGGGCCTCGGGCGGCAGTGTCGAGATCGGCGGATGTCGCATCTTGCGGAGGGTGTCGTTGATCCGCTTCAACGCGTCCGGCGGGCGCTTGTGCAGCAGGAAGGTGATCGACTCAGGCGCACCGAAGAATACGATCGGGACAAAGCAAAGGGTGGCCAGCGCACCGAAATGAAAGATCGCCGGCCAGTCGAACGTGCGCAGCAAAACCGCCGAGATCGATCCGCCGACAATCGTCCCGACTGGATATCCTGCCGCCATTAGCACCACGCACAGCTTGCGCCGCGCCGCGCTCGATACTTCGCTGACGGCGGCATTGGTCGCCGCGAGCATCCCGCCAATGCCAAGGCCGGTCAGCAGCCGCCATGCCGATAGGATAACGACCCCGCTCGCAAAGGAAGCGCCGAGCATCCCCACCGCCATCACACTCAAACATGCAAGAATCGTCGACCGCCGTCCGATCCGGTCGGCCGCACGCCCCAGAAGCAATGATCCGGCCGCCATCCCGATCAATTCCATCGACAGCACCAGCCCCAGTGCTGCACGATCGATGCCCCACGCCTTCGCGATGCCCGGTGACGCGAAACTGATCGAAAGGACGTCGAACCCGTCAAGGGCATTCAAGCCGATCATGATTGCCACGACGCGCACCTGAAACGCCGACATTGGCGCTTGGTCGATCAGCTCTTGCGGGTCATCACTCATGCGAACCTGTCTATCCGATACCGGCTTTGCGCGCCTAGTCGGATCGGCGCGTTCGCCGCGCCATACCCGGCATACGCTCCGCGTCGCTCTATGATCTCGAAAAAGAAGCGCTTGTCAAAAGCGCGGGTGTAGAGCTGCCAATATTCGTTACCGGCCTCGTCGCGGTCGTACAGGATGTTGTGGGCGGCCATCTGCGCGACCAACTCCGCGTCGAGCGCAAAGCGCGCAACCACATCGTCATAGTAATTGCCGGGAATCGCCAACAGTTCGACGCCGTTTTCGGCCAGCCTCCGCGCAGTCGCGAAGATATCGCTGGTGGTGAAGGCGATATGCTGGAACCCCGCCCCGAAAACATTGCCGATGAAGCGCGACGACAATGTGCCGCGGCCGCCCGACGCATTCATCGTCACCCGGAACGCCCCGTCCGATCCCTCGATCGCGCGGCTCTGCACCAGCCCGGCAGGATCGGGAATGTCGAGCTCGACCTGTTTCGCCACGTCGAACAGTGCGGTCCAATAAAGCTGCCACGACAGGAACTCATCGATATCGACCGATGCCGCGACATGATCGACCCGCATCAGCCCAGCGTCCTGGCTGTCACCAGGGATCGTGCGGAATTCGTCAGACCAGATGCGTTCGGTCCCGGCATCGCGCAACAGATAGATCAGGCTGCCGCCGACGCCGCGCAGCGCTGGCATCCCGCTCCCGTCACGCTGGGTCGCCTCGTCATAGCGCGCGATGTTGAGTGCGCGCGCGCGGCGCAATGTCGCATCGGGATTGGGCACGGTCAGGCCGAGCGCGCAGATCGCAGCACCGTGCATCACGCCATAGGAATGCGCGAAGCCGCGTGGCTCGCGATTGACCACCAGATTGATCCCGCCTTGCTGCCACCGGTCGACCTGCAGCGTGCGATGCTGCCCGACCTTGGCGAAACCGAGGCCCGCCAGCATTGGCTCAAGCCGTGCGGCTTCGTCATCGGATGCCGCAAATTCGATGAACTCGATCCCGCTGATCGGCGCGGCCGCCGGCAAGGCGGAGCGCTGGCCGATCAGCCGCGTCGCCTGATCGTGCACCGCGACCAGCGAGCGCAAGCCATCCTGCGCGACCAGCGCGGTCGATCCGGCCCGGAACCGGTCGTTGAAGATTTCGAGCGAGAGCGGGCCGTCATACCCCAGCTTGAGCAGTTCGGCGACGAACCCCGCGACATCGAGATCGCCCTGCCCCGGCATACACCGGAAGTGACGGCTCCAGAACAGCAAGTCCATCGACAGCAAGGGCGCATCGGCGAGCTGCACGAAGACGATCTTGCCCGGGTCGATTTCGGCCAAGCTGGCATTGGGGATGTTGCGCGAGAGCGAATGGAAACTGTCGAGCAATATCCCGATCGCAGGATGATCGACCGCCTTGACGATGTCCCACACCTGGCGATGGTCATACACATGCCGCCCCCAGGCCAGCGCTTCATACCCCACCAGCACGCCACGCGCCGCGGCGCGTTCGCCCAGCGCGCGGAAATCGTCGATGATGCGGGCACGGTCACCATCCGAATGGGGCGAACAGTTCGAACAGACCAGGATGCGGTCGGTACCAAGCTCTGCCATCACGTCGAACTTGCGCTCGGCACGGTCGAGCGCGCGCTGCCGCAACGCCCCCGGCATCCCTTCAAAGTCGCGGAACGGCTGATACAGCGCGCATGTCAGGCCGAGATCGTCGAGCTGCCGCGCAATCTCCCGCGGTGACGCCGCGCAGGACAGCAAATCGGTCTCGAAAATCTCGACCGAATCGTATCCCGCCGCCGCAATGGCGGTGAGTTTCTGTTCAAGCGTTCCGCTGACAGAGACGGTGGCGATGGAGCTGCGCAACGGATGTTCCAATCGTTCGGAGGATCAGGCGAGGCGGAAGACGTGGACGAGCACGGCGGGTGCTCCGCCCGAAATGCCCTGCAGACTGCCCACGAAGATCGACTGGTTGAGCCAGTCGTGCGGCCCGCTCGGCGCTTCGAACTCGGGCACGGTACGTAGATAGCGCGCCTTGGCACCCGCGACGCGCGTGTTGGTCAGGCCGCGATTGCGAACGTGGATTTGCGTGCGGTCATCGGTCTCGATCATGTAATCGGCCTCGATCACGGTGTAATCGTCGGCGCGCTGCAACTGCCAGTCGGCTCCGCCGGGGATGACGCGCCCGCGGATGCGCGGCCCCTCGAACGTGCCGCCGATGATCGGGATACGGCGGCGGATGCCGTAGGGCGTCCGCCCGATCTCGCGTGTGGGCTCGAGCAGGACGTGAGCGGAAAAGGCGAACTCGACGCGCGGCGTTGCCTCGTCGGGCGGACCGGCGACGGTCGACGAAGAGGCACCTAATGCCGAGGCAGGCAAGGCGAACGGCACTACCGTAGATGCGACCGCCCCGAAGAACGCGCGCCGTGTCGTCTGGCTTTTCATCGGTCCGTCTCCCAACCGGCTATATCCCCGGCCCGTGCCGCCGCTTGACGATCACGAACCGTTTCGTACACAATGTGCCCGTCGGGATCGAAGTCGGCAAGAGGCTCGTTGCGACCCGACGAGGAGGATGGATGAAGGCGATCGCACGGGTGCTGCTGGCATCGGCTTTGGCAGCGTGCGGCGTTGCAGCCCCAGCGCAGGATTCGTCATCAGTTGCGGCCATGCAACCGATCCCCGGCGATCCGATCGAGACCACCGCAGGCAAGGTAGCCGGCACGGCGGTCGATTCCCAGGTCCGCGCCTATCTCGGCATCCCCTACGCCGCGCCGCCGGTCGGTGATCTGCGTTGGGCGGCACCGCGCCCGGTCGGCTGGAGCGGAATCCGCAACGCCGATCGCACAGGACCCGAATGCGTGCAGGTGCTGCGCCCGCACGGCATCAACCATTATTTCGGCGAAGAGGCGGTATCCGAAGACTGTCTGACGCTGAACATCTGGGCGCCCGCCGCTTCATCGGCGCAAAAGCGGCCGGTGATCGTGTTCCTCTATGGCGGCGGCTTCACGATCGGGTCGGCCGGAATGCCTAATTATGGCGGCACGGAAATCGCGCGGCGCGGCGCGGTGTTCGTCAATTTCAATTACCGGCTCGGTGCCTTCGGGTTCCTGGCGCATCCCGATCTCAGCCGCGAACAAGGCGGGCATTCGGGCAATTATGCGCTGATGGACCAGATTGCGGCGCTGCGCTGGATCAAGGCCAATATCGCGGCGTTCGGCGGTGACCCCGACAAGGTGATCATCATCGGGCAGTCCGCCGGTGCGCTGTCGGTCGCCGCCCTGCTCTTCTCGCCACAGGCCGCAGGGCTGTTCCGCGGCGCGGCGATGACGAGCTGGTGCAACTATCACGACACCATGCCGACGCTGGCCGAGGGCGAAGCGATCGGCGTCGCGGTGCAGCAGCGCCTGAAGGCGACGTCGCTGGCGGCCCTGCGCGCACTGCCCGCCGACCGCATCCTCGCGATTCAGAGCGAGAGTCAGCTCGGCGCGAATGTCGCCGGGGTCCGCATCGGCGGCCCGATCGTCGACGGCTTCGTACTGCCTGCGCAAAAGGCGGATCTGTTGGCGGCCGGGCGCATCAACCGCGTGCCGATCATCGCCGGTTCGAACACCGATGACATCGACATCCTGATGAGCCCGTTCGGACGCGTGACAACGCTCGCGGACTATCGTGCAGCGGCGCAGGCTGCTTTCGGCCCTGACGCCCCCGCGTTTCTGCAACGCTTCCCCGCGACGAGCGATGCCGAGGCCAATGCGGCGGCGCGTCGGGTCGCGCATCTCGGCGGGTTCGTGCTGGCCGGTCAGCAATGCGCACGCGATCAGGCGACGCTCGGGCAGGCGGCCTATCTCGACAGCTTCACGCGCAAACATCCCTACACGCCGGGGGTGCGGTTCAGCGATCACGATCCGGCGACGGTCGGTGCCTATCACACTGGCGACATCCCATACTGGTTGGGGACGCTGGACGTTTACAACCGCCTGCGCCGCACGCGCGACTGGACGGCGTATGACCGGACCCTCGCCACCACGATGATGGACCACCTCATCGCCTTTGCCCGCGACGGGCGACCCGGTGCGGACTGGCCGGCCTGGTCCACCAGCAACCGGCGGGAAATGGTTTTCGGCGATACGATCGCGGTGCGCCCGCTCGATGTCGCGGCGCTCGCCTGGCTGCAGGCGCATCCGGTGACGCGCACGCCGCTCCCCACCCGCCCCGGCGCGCCGCGCGACTGATGCAGCGATATTGAACGGAACGCGCCAAAGCTTTACGCGAGGTTGCAGATCGTCTGGCAAGGGACCGCGTCATCGCTACGACCAAAGAGCCGCGCGGCACGCGTGCCGCAGATTCGGAAGCGACCAAGGCCAACATTCTGGCGGTCGCGCTCGCCGAATTTGCCGACAAGGGGCTGAGCGGCGCGCGCATCGACGAAATCGCCGAACGGACCAACACCAGCAAGCGCATGATCTATTATCATTTCGCCAGCAAGGAGGGCCTGTATCGCGCGGTGCTGGAGGAGGCCTATACCCGCATCCGCGAGACCGAGAGCGCCCTGCCGATCGAGACGATGGGCGCGGAAGAGGCGCTCAAGACCAATGTCCGGGTGACGTTCGATTATCATCACGATCATCCCGAGTTCGTCCGGCTCGTGATGAACGAGAATATCCACCACGGTGCCTTCATCCGCGATGTCGCCGGGATCAAGCGCCGCAATGAAAGCGTGATCAGCGGACTGGGTGAAATCATCGCCAAAGGCCGCGCGGAAGGCGTTTTTCGCGACGACCTCGATCCGGTCGACCTGCACATGACGATCAGCGCGCTGTGCTTCTACAACGTGTCGAACCGCTATACCTTTTCGGAGATTTTCCGCCGCGACATGGTCTCGCCCGACGCGGTCGAGCGGCGGCGCGAACAAGTGGTGGACGTCGTACTCGCGGCCTGCCGTCCGGCCTGATCGAGCATTAGCGCGCCGGTAGCGAGCGCCACGCCAGCCGGTTCGCCTGATACGATCCCAGCCACAGCGTATCCCCGACGATCGCGGCGGCGGAGACCCCGTTGAAGCCAGGCTCCGGCTCACCTGCAGCCAGAATGGTGACTTTGCCCGCCACCGGATCGACTGCGCCGACGGCATAGCCGCGATGGCACAGCATCTTGTCGGCCGCGCCGCTGACGATCCGCCGCAAGCCCCCGCACGCTGGTTCATCCAGCCGCATCCCCGCCGCGATCAGCCGCCCCGCGCTCCAATGGATGTTATCCGGCATGAAGCCGGGCATGACGATCGTGCGGACGGGCGCTACGGGATGGCGACGGTCATAGACCGACACGGCGTGCCACCCGAAGGCGACGACGTAGAAATGGCGCTGGTCGGGGTCGCTCTCCAGCCCGTTATTGCCGGGCAGGCGCGTGCCCGGAAGCTCGGTGAAGCCGGTCGCACCAGGTGCCCATCGCCACACCGCGCCGGTCCGCTCGCCCCGCACAAAATCCGTGATCGTGGTGCCCGGGCTTGTGAGCACCGTCACCAGCACAGTCCCGTCGGCAAAGGTCGCGACGGCATTGCCGACCTGCCCGGCGGGCATCAGCCGACAGCCACGCCAGCGCAGTTCCGGGCGGCCGGCCGCGAGGTGGACGTCGAACACCTCGATCAATTCCCGCCCGCCATGATTGACGACGTGGAGCGTGTAGCGCCCCGCCGCGACCTTGCGCAGGCTAAGCCCGCGCGCGTTGAACAGCGCCGGATCGACCGGGCCGGGACAATCGGGATAGGTGCGGTGATCGGGATCGACCTGATCCGCGCGTCCGTCATAGGCCGGTGTCGCGACCTTTGCCGCGCCGTCGACCAGCTTCAGCCCGGCCCCCGGCGCAAAGCCGCTTGCGATGATCCAGCGGGTATCGGGGATCGCAACCACGTCTTCGGGATGCTCCGCCCCGCACACGAACGCGAGCGTCTCGCCAGGACCACATGCCGGGTCAGGCGCGCCCAGCGCGAGCAACGCCGCGAGCCACATCACAGCGCGATGCGCCTCACGTCACCGACCAGGAAAATGTACGATGCTGCCCCGATCAGAGCGAGCCCGCCGACAAAGGCCAGTGCATAGAAAAACGATCCGGTCGTCGCGACGATCACGCCGATCACCAGCGGCGTGACGATGCCCGCAAGATTCGCCGCCAGATTGAAGATGCCCCCGGTCAGCCCCAGCATCCCGGCCGGCGCGATGTCCGACACCAGCGTCCACCCCAGCGCTGCCATGCCTTGCGCGAAGAACGCCACCGAAAGGATCGTGATCACCGCCATGTCCAATTCGACGAAATTGGCGGCGATGATGGTCGAGGCGAGCAGCAGTCCCGTGATGATCGGCAGCTTGCGTGCGACATTGGCGGACTTGCCCCGCCGCAGCATCGTATCGGACCACCATCCGCCGAACAGTACGCCGATCGACGCGGCGATGAAGGGTAGCACGGCGTAGAAACCGATCTTCAGGAACGCCATGTGCCGCTCGGTCGCGAGATAGGTCGGGAACCAGGTCAGGAAGAAGACGAGCGTGGAATTGCCCGCGAATTGGCCGATACAAATACCCCACATCCGGCGATATCGCAGCAACTGCCCGGCCTTGCTCCAATCGATCGGCGCACCCTTGGCGCTTCCTCCGGCCAAGCCACCACCCGCCTTGATCAGCGCCAGTTCAGCGGCGTTGACGCGGGCGTGCTCACCCGGCTCGCGATAACGCGCGATCCACACCAACGCGAACGCCAGCCCCACCACGCCGCACACGAGAAACAAGGAGCGCCAGCCGTAATGTGCCAGCAGCCAGAACAGCGCCGGGCTGAGAAAGGCGAGCCCGATATACTCGCCGACGGTGTAGACCCCGGTCGCAAAGGCGCGCTCGGATTGCGGAAACCAGGTCGCGACGACGCGGCTGTTGGCCGGGAAGCATGGCGCCTCGGCAATGCCGAGCGCCAGTCGCAGGCCAAGCAAAGAGGTCAGCCCGCCGACCAGCGCGTGCAGCAAGGTGAACAACGACCAGAAACCGACCGACAGCGCGTAGGTGACGCGCGTGCCAAAGCGATCGAGGAACAGCCCGCCGGGAATTTGCGACGCGGCATAGCTCCATGAAAAGGCCGAAAAGACCACGCCCATCACCGCCGCGTCGATCGCCAGATCCTTGGTCAGCGACGGCGCAGCGATGCCCAAAATCGTCCGGTCGAGATAATTGACCAGCGTTCCCGTCGCGATCAGCCCCAACATGCCAAAGCGTGCGCGGCTCGGTGCCTGGGTCATCGCGGTGTCCATCTGCTGCATTCCCCATCCTCTCCTGCCGGTCACCGCGCTGCTGGCGGCGTCCCGGTCCAGGCCTGCCATAGCGGCAAAAATCAGAACCGCGCCGCCATGCGCGCGCGGTCGGCGTGACGCCCGGTAAACAGATCGAACGCGCGCGCTGCCTGAAACACCGCCATGTCGCCGCCATGCGCCGTGCGGCAGCCCAGCGCCCGCGCGGCGCGCAGCAAAGCGGTTTCCAGCGGGAAATACACGACATCGGCAACCCACAGGCCGGGATGCAGCAGGGCCGCATCGACCGGCATCCCCGGATGCCCGTCCATACCGATCGGCGTTGCGTTGATCAGCCCGTCGGCGCGCGCCAGTTCGGCGGCAAGGTCCCGCGTCGCGACGCGGGCGACATCGCCCGGCAACCGCGCGACCAGATCGGCGGCACGATCGGCCTGCGGATCGACGATGACCAGCGCGCGACACCCGAGCTTAACCATCGCCATTGCGGTCGCCGCCCCGGCCCCGCCCGCACCGACCTGCACCACGCGGTCCAAAGCCACGCCCTTCAACTGCCGTTCGAACCCTTCGGCGAAACCATAGGAATCGGTGTTGTGCCCGGTGCTGCGCCCATCGCGAAACACCACGGTGTTGACCGCGCCGATCGCCTGCGCCTCGTCGCTCAGCGCGTCGAGCAGTGGCATCACGCGTTGCTTGAAGGGATGCGTCACGTTCACCCCGGCATAGCCGCCCGCGCGCACCAGCTCGAGCGTCGCGGCCAGATCGCGGTCGCTGTCCGGGGCCACGCCCAGATCGAGCAACCGATAGTGCAGTGACAGCCCCTGCGCGGCCGCCTCGCGCTCGTGCATCGCGGGTGAGCGCGACCCCTGAATGTCGATACCGATCAGGCCCGTCAGAATCGGCTGCAGAGTCTGGTCCGCCACAGTCCCGTCACCCCGCCCATCGCCCGGCTTTCCGTCATCCGGCTTTCCGTATGCGCGCACCCTACACCCTCCCGACACCGGCTTCTTGGAGCCGATTGACTTGGTACGAACCATTTCGTACATCAAATGTCAACGCGGAGCGGAATAGCGCGATCCGACAAAGAGACAAGCGCCGCAGAGCGTTGGTTTGAGGGGATGACATGGGCAAGCAACTCGCCGCAACAACCTGCGCGATGCTGATCGGGCTTTCCGCCACGGCCGCCGCGCAAAACAACACCGCGCAAAGCAACGGCGCCACCATCGCGGACGCGACCACTATCGGGCCAGCGGTGCAGGCGGTCGGTGCCGACTCGTTCGCCAGTACCAGGGTGGAGTTCGCCGATGGCGTGACTGGCTATCCCGATCTCACCTATCAGACGATCCCCGGCTATCGCCCGCTCAAGCTCGACCTGTTCCTGCCCCCGGCCCGCTTTACTGCGGCGGGGCCGCGCCCGTTGGTCGTCTATGTTCATGGCGGCGGCTGGATGGCGGGCGGCCCACGCCGCAGCGCCGCTTATGTCGATTGGCCGAAGGTGCTCGCGGCGCTGGCGGCCAAGGGCTATGTCGTCGCCAGCGTTTCGTACCGTTTTTCGCGCGAGGCGCCGTTTCCCGCCGCGATTCAAGACGTGAAGGCGGGCATCCGCTGGCTGCGCGCCCACGCGGCGGACTACAATATCGATCCCAAGCGCGCGGCGATCTGGGGACAATCGGCCGGCGGGCATCTTGCGGCGCTGGCGGGGGTCAGTTGCAACGTCGCGGCGCTGGAACCCGGCGCGCGGATCGTGCCCAAGGCCGGCAATGTCGAAACCGTCGCCTCGACTGCGGTGGGCAGCGATCAGGCATCGGATTGCGTGCAGGCGGTGGTCGGCTGGTTCGGCATCTATGATTTTGCCGCGATGGCCAAGCGGACCACGCCGCCGCCCAACACGCCACCGGGGCCCAGCGCCGACGATCTGTTCCTCGGCTGCCCCGCCGGGGATTGCACCGCCGCGCAACGCGCCTTCGCCTCGCCCGTCACCTATGTCGATCGCAGCGATCCGCCGGTGCTGCTGATGCACGGCAGCGACGACCACACCGTGCCGGAAACACAGACCGAGTTGTTCGATGCCGCGCTGCGCGCAAACGGCGTGTCGGTGCGCAAGATCGTCATCCCCGGCGTGGATCATAGCTGGATCGGCAAGACACCTGAGGCAACGCGCGATGCCAGCAAGCTCGCGCTGCGCACCGCCATCGACTTCATCGACGCCCAGATCGGCGACAAGACACACTGAGCCACAACACAAGACTACGCCACGCCAGTCAAACGGGCGGGCATTTTTCAAGAGGGAGGATGGATATGATCACGAACGCACGGGCTCGCCGCGATCTGGCGCATTCGGCTTCGCGCGCCGCGCTTGCAGCCGCCGCATCGGTGTTCGCACTTGGCATCGCCGCATCGCCTGCACTGGCGCAGGCAACTGACCCAGCCCCCACTCAGGCGGGCACTATGGCGACATCGGATCAGGACAAGGGCGCATCGACCCAGAGCACCGACGGTGCCGACATCGTCGTTACCGGGTCGCTGATCCAGCGTCCCAACAACACCTCGGTCAGCCCGATCGTGAGCGTCAGCGCGTCTGCGATCAAGGAAGCCGGCGTCGTATCGCTCCAGGACGCGCTCAACCAGATCCCGAGCTTCACCACCGGCGGCAATGCCGGCACCGGCGGGCAAGGCACGGGCGGGCGCGCATCGATCAACCTGCACGGTCTCGGCACGAACCGTAACCTCGTCCTGCTTGATGGGCGCCGCCTGCCCTCCTCCGACATCAACGGCAATGTCGACATCAACATCCTGCCGGACGCAATCATCGAGGGAATCGACGTCATCACCGGCGGCGCGTCGGCGGTGTACGGTTCGGACGCGATGTCGGGCGTGGTCAATTTCAAGACGGTTCGCAAGCTCGAGGGCGTTCGCATCGATTTGATGAACACGATCAGCGATCGCGGCGATGCCTATCGCTTCAACGGGTCGCTGGCGTTCGGCTCGAGCTTCGCCGACGATCGCGGTCATGCGCTCGCCGCGTTCAGCTACGCCAAGCAGAACCCGGTCAACGGCAGCAGCCGCTCCTTCTTCACCGACAAGACACCGTCCTCGTTCATCGGCACCGGCACCTTCGTCCCCAGCGCGACCAACGCCCCGAACGCGGCCGTCGTACAGGCGGTCTTCAGCCAGTATGGCAATACCGCGGCCGTCAACCCGCTGCTCAACCTTGGCTTCAACAATGACGGCTCGCTGTTCGTACAGACCGGCGCACGCAATTACCGTGGGCCGACCGACACCTCCGGCTATCTTCTGGTGGGTAACAACGTGCGGATGCCCGTCGGCCAGCAAATCGAT
Organism: Sphingomonas sp. MMS24-J45; assembly: GCF_044881195.1. Taxonomy (GTDB): domain Bacteria; phylum Pseudomonadota; class Alphaproteobacteria; order Sphingomonadales; family Sphingomonadaceae; genus Sphingomonas. Next base: position 480,175 of record NZ_CP173255.1, read on the forward strand.
TTTTACAATGGCTTGGATCGCAAAACTGCGTTCGTGAAGGCGGATTATGAAATCACGCCGGGCATCACCGCCTACGGCCAGTTCATGTATGTCGACCTGACGGTGAAGACGGCCAGCGGCGGCAGCCTCACGCAGTTCGGCGTGCCGGTCACCGTGCCCGTCACCAACCCCTTTATCCCGAACGACCTGCGCACGATCCTTGCGTCGCGACCGAATCCGACCGCCAGCTTTACGTTCAACGGCCGCTATGTCGGCGTCCCGTATAAAAACTTCAGTGAGCAATATACGGTGCAGCAATATCTGGCCGGCTTGCGCGGCGGCATTGCGACCGGATGGACGTTCGACGTTTTCGCTTCCTACGATCAATCGGTCCATAATCAGGAAACCGGCAACGCCGTAGTGAAGAGCCGCGTGCAAACCCTGCTGAATGCAGCCGATGGCGGCGCTTCGTTGTGCGCCGGCGGCTTCAATCCCTTCGGCGACGCTAATGCACGTGGCCTGTCCGCCGCCTGCGCGACCTACATTACCAAGACCGCCTTCTCGCGCGAGAAGGTCTCGCAAACGCAAGTCCAGGCGCAGATCAACGGCAAGCTGTTCGACCTGGGAGCTGGCCCGGCCCAGATTGCGCTAGTCGCCGATTACCGCCGCAACACCTACAGCTATGTTCCCGACAGCGATCTGGCGGCGCAGAACCTTGAATCGATCATCGCCTCGGCCCCCGCCAGCGGGGCGATCAGCGTGAAGGAAGCCGCCGCACAGATCGACATTCCGCTGATCGCAGACAAGCCGTTTTTCCGCGAACTCGGCGTCGGCGGCGCGGTGCGCGTGTCCGATTATTCGACCAGCGGCACCGTAACCAGCTTCGAAGGCGATGCCCGGTGGCGGCCGATCGATGCGCTGCTGTTCCGCGGCAGCTATCAGCGGGCCGTGCGCGCGCCCAATATCGGTGAATTGTTCGCGCCCGCCTCCGGTGCGCAATTGGTGATCGGCACGCCGCCGGGATCGCTCGGCGATCCGTGCGACGTCCGCTCGACCGCGCGCACCGGCGCGAACGGCACGCAAGTCAGCACCCTGTGCGTCGCGCAAGGGGTGCCCGCCGCCGCTATCGGCAGCTACACCTTCCCGACGACTGCGACCGGCCAGACGATCACCGGCAACCGCGCCCTGACGCCGGAAAAGGCCAACACCTTCAATTTCGGCCTAGTGCTCAATTCGCCGATCAAGACCGGCCTGTTCCGCGATTTCTCGCTCTCGGTCGATTATTACAACATCAACATCAAGAACGTGATCTCCTCGGTCCCAGGCCTGACGGTGTTGTCGAAGTGCTTCAACCTCGACGGCACCAACCCGACATATTCCAACGCCAACGCCTACTGCCAGTTGATCCAGCGCGATGCGACGGGCCAGATCGTTACGGTTGCGACCCCCTATCTGAACCTGGGTGGGCTGAAGACCGACGGGGTGGAGATCCAGGCGCATGTCGGCTTGCCGGTGCGCATCGCCGGGGCATCCGGCAAGGTCTATGCCGATACCGCGATCGGGTGGACGCGCGGGTACAAGGTCCAATTGCTGCCTAACACCGCGTTCGTCGATTATACCGGAGTCAGCAATGGCGGCGCCGGTACGGGATCGGTCCCTCCGCGCGCGACGCCGCGCTGGAAGAGCCTGACTACCCTTGGCTATCGCTCTGACAGCTTCGGGGCCGGACTGCGCTGGCGCTATCAGGGGCCGATGAAGGACATCAGCGCGGTGCTGACGCCTGCCACCGCACAGGTCGGCGTGGCTGCTTATTCCCTGTTCGACCTGTTCGCATCGGCCCGCGTCGGCAAGGGGTTCGAACTACGCGCCGGGGTCAACAACCTGTTGGACAAGGGGCTGCCGTTTATCGCGAGTTCGCAGAACGGAACCGACGTGGCGTTGTACGATCCGATCGGACGGTCATTCTATATGGGCGTGAAGGTTGGATTCTGATCGCCTGCTCGCACGTCCGACCCGAGGCGCTGAACGGCTCGGGCGGCGGCGAGAGGAGCCATTTTCGCGGTACGGCAGCCTACCTGGGCTGCGCGCGGATAACGGCGGGGTCGCAAACACGGTAGATGGGGCCGGTCCGGGAAACTGAAGGGTGACCCAAACCGGCTCACGCTCCGCCAGCGGAGCTCAAAAGCTCCGAATCATTCCCACTCGATCGTGCCGGGCGGCTTGCTGGTGTAGTCGTAGGTCACTCGGTTGATGCCCTTGACCTCATTTACGATCCGCGTCGCAACGCGCGGCAGGAAATCGCCGGGGAATTGGAACGCCTCGGCCGTCATGCCGTCCGTCGAGGTCACCGCGCGCAGGGCGAGCACATTGTCGTACGTCCGACCGTCGCCCATCACGCCGACGCTGCGGACCGGCAGTAGCACTGCGAACGCCTGCCAGATCGTATCGTAAAGGCCCGCGGCGCGGATTTCCTCGAGATAGATCGCATCCGCCTTGCGCAGGATGTCGCAACGCTCCTTGGTAACCTCGCCCGGAATACGGATCGCCAGGCCCGGGCCGGGGAACGGATGCCGCCCGACGAACGCTTCGCTCAGGCCGAGTTCGCGGCCCAGCGCACGGACTTCGTCCTTGAACAACTCGCGCAGCGGCTCGACCAATTGCATGTTCATGCGCTCGGGCAGGCCGCCGACATTATGATGGCTCTTGATCGTCACCGACGGCCCGCCGGTGAAGCTGACGCTCTCGATCACGTCGGGATACAGCGTCCCCTGCGCCAGGAAATCGGCCCCGCCGATCTTCTTGGCCTCCGCCTCGAAGATATCGATGAAGGTCTTGCCGATGAACTTGCGCTTCGCCTCGGGGTCGGTGACCCCGGCCAGCCCGTCCATGAACAGGTCCTGCGCATCCACATGCACCAACGGAATGTTGTAATGCCCGCGGAACAGGCTGACGACCTGCTCGGCCTCTCCTGCCCGCAGGATCCCGCCATCGACGAACACGCAGGTGAGCTGATCGCCGATCGCCTCATGGATCAGCACCGCCGCCACCGCAGAATCGACCCCGCCGGACAGGCCGCAAATCACCCTGCCCTTGCCCACCTGCTTGCGGATTTCCGCTATCTTGGCAGCGCGGAATTCCGCCATCGTCCAATCGCCGGTCAGGCCGCAGACATGCCGCGCGAAATTGGCGACCAGTTTCGCGCCGTCGGGCGTGTGCGCGACTTCCATGTGGAATTGCGTCGCATAATATTTGCGCTCGTCATCTGCCACGACCGCAATCGGCGATCCCGGGCTGACCGCGACCGGGCGGAAACCAGGGGCGAGCGCCGTTACCTTGTCTCCATGACTCATCCACACCTGGTGGCTCTCGCCGGTCCGCCACACGCCGTCGAACAGCGCGCATGTGTCGGTCACTTCGACGACGGCATGACCGAATTCGCCGCTTTCGCCCAACGTCACCGATCCGCCGAGCTGGTGCATCAACACCTGCTGACCGTAGCAGATACCAAGGATCGGCACGCCGCTATCCAGGATCACCTGCGGAATGCGCGGGGACCCTTCGTCGAGCACCGAGGCGGGGCTGCCCGACAGGATCACACCCTTCGGCGCCATGCGGGCGAAGGCGGCATCGGCGGTGGTGAACGGCGCAATCTCGCTATACACCCCGCTTTCACGGACGCGGCGCGCGATCAATTGGGTTACCTGGCTGCCGAAATCGACGATCAGGATGGAGTCGGTCGGTTGGGTCATGGCGCCAGATAGCAGATGCGCTGCCGCAGGAAAGAGTTTTGGGGGCGAAATGAACGACGGGGACCATCTTAATGCTGTTGCGCGCGCGGGCTTCGAGCCGATGGTGGCGGCCGCAGGGCGCGACGGGCGCAAGCTGGCCGCTCTGGCCGGGCTTGCAGCAAAGATCGGCTTGCGCAATCGCGTCTATCCACTGGCGCTACAGGCGCGCGAACACGCTCCCGACGATGTCGAGGTGGCCGCCCGTACGCAGCAATTGATCGGCAGCACCGTCCCGCGCTGGCATTTCACCATGCTGCGCGATGCCGCGCGCAACGCCACCTTCGATGCGGCGATCCGCCGTGCCGTGACGCCGGGCACGCACGTTCTGGATATTGGCGCGGGCAGCGGGCTGCTGTCGATGATGGCGGCGCGCGCGGGTGCCGGCCGCGTCGTGGCGTGCGAGGAGAACCCCGCGATCGCCGATACTGCGACGCGCATCGTCGCCGCCAACGGTTATGCTAATCGGATCCGGGTCGTGACCGGAAATTCCACCAAACTCGATGTCGAAGCCGATCTGGAGGGACGCGCCGACGTGATCGTCTCCGAAATCGTGTCGAACAATCTGCTGGCGGAGGGCGTGCTGAAGACGCTGGGCGATGCGTCGGCGCGCCTGCTCGCCCCGGGTGGCCAGATGATCCCGGCCGGTGGCGACGTGATGGTGGCGCTGGGAACGTGGTCGGCGATCGAGGAGCGCGATGTCGCGCATGTCGAGGGGTTCGATCTCAGCGGCTTCAACGCGCTGGCACAAGTGCCGCGGACCGTCGCGGTGGCGGACACGACGCTCGTCCTGCACAGCGACGCGCAGCCGCTGCTTTCGTTCGATTTCACCGCCAAGCCTGCGCGTGAGCCACACCGGTCGGCGATCACGCTCACCACCTCGGGCGGGCCGATTGGCGGCGTCATCCAGTGGATCAGACTGCAGCTCGATGCTGAGGGCAGCTATGAGAACCGTCCTGGCCCGAATGCTCAATCGCATTGGGGCGCGCAATATTATCCGTTCGACCAGCCGCTCGACGTAGCGGTCGGCACTGCGGTGCGGATCGCTGGCCTGCATGATGGCCAGCGCCTACTGATCTGGCGCGACGGCGGCGCCTGAAACGACGAAGGAGCCGCACCCTGGGTCGGGTACGGCTCCTTCTTCAAATCCAAACTTCGGTCGGCTTATGCCGCTTCGTCATACTCGCCGTCGGTCATCACCGGGCCCGAATCCTGGCCCTTGGCGCTGACGTCACGATCGACGAACTCGATGATCGCCATCGGCGACGCGTCCGATGCGCGGATGCCCGCCTTGATGATGCGGGTGTAGCCGCCGTTGCGATCGGCATAGCGCGCGGCCAGCACATCGAACAGCTTCACCAGCTGCGCATCGTCGAGCAGCCGGGCGTGCGCCAGGCGACGGTTGGACAGACCACCCTTCTTCGCCAGCGTGATCAGCTTTTCGACGTACGGGCGCAGTTCCTTCGCCTTGGCGACGGTGGTGGTGATCTGCTCGTGCTTGATGAGGGCAGCGGACATGTTGCGGAACAACGCAATGCGGTGTGCCGAGGTACGCTGCAGTTTACGACCGCCTACGCGATGACGCATGATAGTGTCCTTCGTTCGTTATGGGGCCGTGTGAGGTACCCCGTACCGGGCGGTGCGAAACGGGCCACCGCCCAAACCCTGGAATGTCGAAAGTGCCGAAAGTGCCACCCGTAACGGGTTTTACCCCATGATCTCTTGTTCGAGCTTCTTGGCCATTTCTTCAATGTTTTCAGGCGGCCAGCCGGGGATTTCCATACCCAGTCGGAGACCCATGCTCGAAAGCACTTCCTTGATCTCGTTGAGCGACTTGCGGCCGAAGTTCGGCGTACGCAGCATCTCGGCTTCGGTCTTCTGGACCAGATCGCCGATGTAGATGATGTTGTCGTTCTTGAGGCAGTTGGCGCTGCGGACCGACAGTTCGAGCTCGTCGACCTTCTTGAGCAGGTAACGGTTGATCTGCTGCGTGTCGCCCGACACTTCGCCACCGGTCGAAGCCGGTGCCGCATGGCCGATCGGCGCCGAACGCTGCACGCTCGAATCGTCAAAGCCGACGAACAGCGCGAGCTGGTCCTGCAGAATACGACCGGCATAGCCCACGGCTTCCTCCGGAGTAATCGTGCCGTCGGTTTCGATCGTCAGCGTCAGCTTGTCGTAATCGAGTTCCTGCCCGACGCGGGTGTTCTCGACCTTGTAGCTGACCTGCTTAACCGGCGAATACAGCGCGTCGACCGGGATCAGGCCGATCGGCGCATCGGCCGGACGGTTGGCGACGGCAGCGACATAGCCCTTGCCGACGTCGGCGGTGAATTCCATGTTCAGCGTCGCGCCTTCGTCGAGGTGGCACAGCACCAGCGCCGGGTTCATCACTTCGATGTCGCCCGAAACCGCAATGTCGCCGGCCTTGACCGGGCCAGGACCGGTTGCCGAGAGCTGGAGCCGCTTCGGCCCCTCGCCCTGCATCCGCAGCGCGATTTGCTTCACGTTCAGCACGATGTCGGTCACGTCTTCACGCACACCGGCGAGCGACGAGAATTCGTGCAGCACGTTTTCGATCTTGATCGAGGTGACGGCCGCACCCTGGAGCGACGACAGCAACACGCGACGCAGGGCGTTGCCGAGCGTCAGGCCGAACCCACGCTCCAGCGGCTCGGCGACGAAGGTTGCCTTGCGCTTGCCGTCTCCGCCGGGCTTCTTTTCGAGGCCGGACGGCTTCTTCAGTTCCTGCCAGTTCTTTGCATTGACGGACATGGGCTATCCCTTGGTTTTGGGCCGAGATCGGGCAATCCCGGCCATGTTTGGACTCGAAAACCGTGCAGCGCGATCAACCGCGCACGGCCGAGACGAAATCAGACGCGGCGACGCTTCGACGGGCGCACACCGTTGTGCGGGATCGACGTCACGTCACGGATCGACGTGATCTGGAAACCGACTGCCTGCAGTGCGCGCAGCGCCGATTCACGCCCCGAACCCGGGCCCTTCACTTCGACCTCGAGCGTACGGACGCCGTGTTCGGCAGCCTTCTTGCCCGCGTCTTCCGCTGCGACCTGCGCCGCATACGGGGTCGACTTGCGCGAGCCCTTGAAGCCCATTGCGCCGGCCGACGACCACGAGATCGCGTTGCCCTGGGCATCGGTGATCGTGATCATGGTGTTGTTGAAGCTTGCGTTCACATGGGCGACGCCCGAGGTGATATTCTTGCGCTCACGCCGCTTAATGCGTTGCGGTTCACGTGCCATTGTCTTGTCCTAACCTTGCTGCAGGGAGCGAGCCGCGGTCATCCGCGGCTCAAGCTCACTTCTTCTTACCGGCGATCGGCTTTGCCTTGCCCTTGCGAGTGCGCGCATTGGTGTGAGTGCGCTGGCCACGGACGGGGAGGCCCTTGCGATGGCGCAGACCCCGATAGCAGGCGAGATCCATCAAACGCTTGATGTTCATCGCCACGCTGCGGCGAAGATCACCCTCGACGGTGTAGTCGGCGTCGATCGTCTCACGGATGTGAAGCACTTCCTGATCGGTCAGGTCCTGCACACGCGCCGTCATCGGGATGTTCAGCTTGGTGACGATTTCCTTGGCCTTGGCGTTGCCAATACCGTGGATGTAGGTGAGCGCGATAACGACGCGCTTGTTGGTCGGGATGTTGACCCCGGCGATACGTGCCATGAACTTTTTTCTCCTGCTCCACGGGGCTGCATGGCTGCAAACCCCATCTCATCGCGTTGCCTACCGTGTAACACGCACAACACCGGCGAGCGCAAACAGCGCCGCCGGAGACCGGTGTTTCGGAATGAGGCCGCGTTAGGCCGGGATTCGTGCAGTGTCAAGCGAGGTGACCGTGCGGTTACGGCAGAACCGGCACCACAACCGCCGCCACAAGGCCCGGCGCATTGTCGCCAAGCTCCACGCGCCCCCCGTGCAGCCGCGCAACTGCCTCGACCAGCGCCATGCCGAGCCCCGCCCCCGGCAGGCTCCGCGCCGCGTCCAGGCGACCGAAACGACGCAACGCCTGCGCGCGATCGGCTTCGGCGATACCGGGCCCACGATCCTCGACCTGGAAACGCGCCTCCCCGTCGGCAAGGGCGAGTCGAAGTGTAACCTCCCCGCCCCGCCCGGCATGGCGCAGCGCATTGTCGATCAGATTGGCCAGTGCCTGCGTCAACAATTCCCGGTGGAGCACCAGCCGCGGCACGCCACGGTCGATCACCGCCGCGAAGCGCATCCCCGCATCCTCCACCACTGGCGCATACAGCTCGGCGATTTCGTCCATCAGCGCCGCCGGGTCGATCGGGGCCAACCGGTCGCGCGGGACCAATTCGGCGCGGGTGATTTCGATCATAGTAGACAGCATCCGCATCACCAGATCGGTCTCGATCAGTAGCCCGCCCATCGCCGCCTCGCGCTGGGCTGGTTCGGCCTGCAGCACCGCTGCCTCCGCCTTTGCCCGCAACCGTGCGAGCGGGGAGCGCAGATCGTGCGCCAGGCCGTCGGTGACGATCCGCAATTCCGTCATCAGCCGCTCGGTCTTGTCGAGCATCGCGTTGAGCCGCGTCGCCAACCGGTCGAACGCGTCGCCGCCGCTCGCCGCACTCGTCACGCGCCGCGACAGATCGCCACTTGCCACCCCTTCGATGACATCGGCGACGCTGTTGAGCCGCCGCCCAACATAACGCGTCACCACCAACCCGCCGCCGACACCCAGCGCGAGCGACAGCGCCATCGCCGCGAGCAAGGCATGTTCGATCCCGCGCTGTTCCTGTTCCCAGTCGTCCAGCAGCCGCCCGCTCACCAGGCGGTATGAATCGATCCGCCGCACGGAATATCCCGCCTCGCGTTCCGACCAGAGCTGCCAATCGCTCATGCGCCCGATTTCGAACAGCGTGGGCTGGAGCGCCGACACATGCGCGAAATCCGGCCCGCCGCCGGCCACACGCCGTCCGTCGGGCGCGATCACCGCCAGGATTCGCGCGGGGTCGGCCGGGGTACGCCGATCGGCAATGGTCTGGTTGAGGGCAGCCAGCCCACCGGTGTGGTACACCGCGACCAGCGCATCCAATTCCGCAATCGTATCGCGCCGGAGTGCTGCGATCGCATCGTCATGGACGAGCTTCCACACGAACGCCACGAGTACGAGGTTGGAGGTCAAAGCCAGCGCGATCGCCAGCAGCGCAATCCGCGTCGTGAAGGTCAGGCGCCGCGCCACCTCGTCCGGTCAGACTTCGATCGAGAGCCGGTATCCAGCCCCGCGCACGGTATGCAGGATCGGCGCAGCAAAACCTTCCTCGAGCTTGCGACGCAACCGCCCGATATGCACGTCGACGACGTTGGAGCCGGGGTCGAAATGGTAATTCCAGATCTTCTCCAGCATCATCGTGCGCGTCACCACCTGCCCGGCGTGGCGCGCGAGGTATTCCAGCAGGTTGAATTCGCGCGCGCCGAGCTGAATCGGGCGCCCGCCGCGCGCGACGGTGCGGGCGAGCAGATCAATCTCCAGATCGCCGACCGAGAGCCGCGTCGCCTGGCCCTCCGCCGCCGCGCGATCGACGCGGCGAAAGATCGCGTCGATGCGCGCGGTCAACTCGGCAAAGGAAAATGGCTTCACCAGATAATCGTCGGCGCCGGCATTCAATCCGTCGATCCGGTCATCGACCGTGCCGAGCGCGGAGAGGATCAGCGTCGGGGTCTTCACGCCTGCCGCACGAATCGCACCGAGCATCGCCAGGCCATTGAGCCCGGGCAGCATCCGGTCCGCGATGATCAGGTCGAAAATGCCTTCGCTCGCCAGGAACAGCCCATCGCGCCCGTCGCCGCTTGTTTCGACCGAGTAGCCAGCTTCGCCCAGCCCCTTGGCAAGATAGGCGGCGGTCGAGGCGTCGTCTTCGACGATCAGGATCTTGCGGGTCACAGGCGGCATTCCGGGTGGTTTCCCCTCCAAGCCTAAACAAGAATGAGGCCGACGGAAAGCAAGCCTTCCGCCGGCCAACGGCACCCCCGGGAGTGCGAGTGCCGATCTCGTAAACTCAAGGCCACGCATACATGCGTCGACCGACGCCGCTTATGCGCGGCCCCGGCCCACGGCGCGATGACGCACCCATGAAGAAACTGTCATAATGTGAGAAAGTCGCGCCAGGTCAGCGCGCGGCGATCAGCCGGCGTCGAGGATCGCCTCGATCGCCGCTGTCACCGCGTCAATCTCGCCCATGCCATCGACGCGAGCAAGCAGCCCGCGCGCGGCGTAGATCGGAATGATCGGCTCGGTCTTGGCGCGATATTCGGCCATCCGCGTGCGCACGGTTTCCTCATTGTCGTCCGGGCGGCGCTTGAACTCATGGCTGCCGCACACGTCGCACGTGTCGGCGACCTTGGTCTGCTTGAACACGTCGTGATAGCCGGCACCGCAATTCGCGCAGGTGAAGCGGCCAACGATGCGCGCGACGAGCTTGTCCTCGTTGACCTCAAGCTCGATCACATGATCCAGCGTACGGCCGTGGCTGGCCAAGATGGCGTCGAGCTGTTCGGCCTGTGCTGCGGTGCGTGGGTATCCATCGAAGATGACACCCTGATCGGATGCGAGCGTACCCAGCTTCTCGCCGATGATCCCCGACACGATCTCGTCCGAGACGAGCTCGCCCGCGTCCATCACCGCCTTTGCCTGAAGCCCGACCGGGCTGCCCGACTTGACCGCCGCGCGCAGCATGTCGCCGGTCGAAAGCTGGATCATCCCGCGATCCGCTTCCAGGCGGCTCGCCTGGGTGCCTTTGCCCGCACCCGGCGGTCCCAACAAGATGATGTTCAAGCCGCCACTCCCGTTTGGCTGGTCGCGTCCCGCTTAACGGAGACGCCCGCCCTTCAACTTCGCCTTCTTGATCAGATCACCATATTGGTGCGCCAGCAAGTGCGACTGGATCTGCGTCACGGTGTCCATCGTCACGTTCACCACGATCAGCAAGCTCGTACCGCCGAGATAAAACGGGATCGACAGCGCCGAGACAAGATATTCCGGCAGCAGGCAGATGATCGCCAGATAGCCCGCGCCGATCACGGTGATGCGCGTCAGCACGTAATCGAAATAGTTCTCGGTGTTCTTGCCCGGGCGGATGCCGGGAATGAACCCGCCATAGCGCTTGAGATTGTCGGCGGTCTCTTCCGGATTGAACACGACGGCGGTGTAGAAGAACGAGAAGAAGATGATCCCGGCGCCGTACAGCGTCATGTACGCGATACTGCCGTGCTGCAGATACTGGTTGAGCCAGATGATCGCCGAACCCCAATAGCTGTTGCCCGACACATTGGTGCCGGCGAACTGCGTGATCGTCAGCGGCATCAGCAGCAGCGACGAGGCGAAGATCGGCGGGATCACGCCGGCGGTGTTGATCTTCAGCGGCAAATGGCTGCGATCGGCCTGCATCCCGCGTTGCGTTTGGCGCTTGGGATACTGGATCAGGATACGGCGCTGAGCGCGTTCCATGAAGCAGATGAACAGGATCAGGCCAGCCACCGCCACCGCGATCAGCACCACGGTGAAACCGGTGACGCTGCCGCCGCCGGTGCGCGCGGTCTGCGCCAGATTGTAGAGTGTCGTCGGCAGATTCGCGACGATGCCCGCCATGATGATCAGCGACATGCCGTTGCCGATGCCACGGCTGGTGATCTGCTCACCGATCCACATCAGGAACATGGTGCCGCCGACCAGGCTGATGACAGCCCCGATGACGAACAACACGCCGGGCTGCACGACCACGCCCTGGCTCTGGAAACCGAGCGCGAGGAAATAGCCCTGGATCACGGTCAGCGCGACGGTGCCGTAGCGCGTATATTGGTTGAGCCGCTTGCGCCCGCTCTCGCCTTCCTTCTTGATTGCGGCGAGGGTCGGCGACAGCGAGGTCGCGAGCTGCACCACGATCGATGCGGTAATATACGGCGTCACGCCGAGGGCGATCAGGCTCGCGCGCTTGAGCGAGCCACCCGAGAAGGCATTGAAGAAATCGAGCACACCGCCCGTGGTGCGCTGCGCCAGCGCGGTCAGCGCGGTCGGGTCGATCCCCGGCAGCGGCACATAGCTCAGCAAGCGGAAAACGATCAGCGCGCCGATCGTGAACCACAACCGCTTCTTGAGGTCGGTCGCCTGCGCGAATTTCGACAGGCTGATGCTGGAGGCCATCTGATCGGCTGCGGATGCCATACTGCGTGTCGTCCCGGTAACTACGGTGTCAGGAAACAAAAAACGGCGGAAAGCGTTTGACCGCCCCGCCGCTCATATAGGGGCCCGAACGGGCTTGTCTAATGGCTAGCGGTCATACCGAGCCAAAATCCTAACCGTTACCCCGCCTTGTGCCGGGGTCCACCGTCGCCTGAAACCTTCGGCCGCAGGATTTGCGACGCGGTGGACCCCGGCACAAGGCCGGGGTGACGGTGGTACGATAAGGCTGCCTGTCGTCCGGCTTACGCCTTGAACAATTCCTTGTGCGCCTTGCGCTCGCGATACTTGACGCCCTTCTTGGCGGCAGCCTTTTCAGCCGCGGGAACGACGTGGATCACGTCGACCGAACCGCCAGCCTTTTCGACCGCCTCGATCGCACCCTTCGATGCGCCAGCGACGGTGAACTTCAGCACGGTGGTCAGCTCGCCCTTGCCCAGCAGACGGACGCCGTCCTTGCCACCGCGTGCCAGGCCAGCGGCCTTCAGCGCAGCATGGTCGAGCGACGCATTGGCTTCGATCTTGCCTGCGTCAACCGCAGCCTGGATCGCGCCGAGATTCACCTCAGCATAGTCCTTGGCGAAGATGTTGTTGAAGCCACGCTTCGGCAGACGCATGTGGAGCGGCATCTGGCCGCCTTCGAAGCCGGCGATGGAAACGCCCTCGCGGCTCTTCTGGCCCTTCTGGCCGCGTCCGCCGGTCTTGCCCTTGCCCGAACCGATACCACGGCCGACGCGCATTTTCGACTTACGCGCACCGGCGTTGTCACGGATATCATTGAGTTTCATGTGTGCACTCGCTTTCGCTTTTGTCGCGCTGGATAAAATGAGGAAGGGGGCCGTTAGCCCCCTGCCCCGTGTTTGTCACTAGTATTCCGCACGGAGCGGAACCCAGAAGCTTACGCCTCGATCTTCACCATGTGCGCGACCTTACGGATCATGCCGCGAACTTCGGGCGTGTCCTGCAGCTCGCGCGTGCGGTGCATCTTGTTGAGGCCGAGGCCGATCAGCGTTGCGCGCTGGTCCTTCTCGCGGCGGATCGGCGAACCGGTCTGCGTGATTTTGATGGTTGCCATCGGTCTTTACTCCACGATCGCTGCGGCTTCAGCCTGGGGCGCTTCCGAGCCACCACGGCCGAGCAGATCGGCGATCTTCTTGCCACGACGCTGCGCAACCGACTTCGGCGAGACCTGGCTGGTCAGCGCTTCGAAGGTCGCACGGATCATGTTGTACGGGTTGGACGTGCCGACCGACTTGGTCACCACGTCGGCAACGCCGAGCGATTCGAACACGGCGCGCATCGGACCGCCCGCGATGATGCCGGTCCCCTGCGGGGCCGAACGCACGGTGACGAGACCGGCACCGAAGTGCCCGCGGCCGTCATGATGCAGCGTGCGGCCATCCTTCAGCGGAACGCGGACCATTGCCTTCTTGGCAGCAGCCGTTGCCTTGCTGATCGCTTCCGGCACTTCGCGTGCCTTGCCGTGACCGAAGCCGACGCGGCCCTTGCCATCGCCAACGACGACGAGTGCTGCGAAGCCGAAGCGCTTACCGCCCTTGACCGTCTTCGAGACGCGGTTGATGTGAACCAACTTCTCGATCAGCTCTTCGCCGCCGTCATCGGCGCCGGGGCCACCACGACCGCGATTGTCGCGACCGCCGCGGTTGTCACGGCCGCCACGATTCTGACCGCCGCCGGGGCCACCACGGCCACGACCGCCGCGGGGACCGCGTGCATCAGCTGCCGGAGCGCCTTCGGGTGCTGCCGAAGCTTCGGTTGGGATGTTGTCGTCAGCCATAATTAGAACTCCAATCCGGCTTCACGCGCGGCAGTCGCCAACGCCTTGACGCGACCGTGGAACAGGAAGCCACCGCGATCGAACACGACCTGCGTGACGCCAGCAGCCTTGCAGGCTTCGGCGATGCGGGTGCCGACGGCGGTCGCCGCGTCGATGTTGGCACCGGACGTGTCGCGCACGTCCTTTTCCAGCGTCGAAGCAGAAGCGATCGTCACGCCCTGCGCATCGTCGATGATCTGCGCATAGATGTGGCGGCCCGAGCGGTGGACCGACAGCCGCGGACGGCCCGATCCACGCGCGCGGAGCGCGGTGCGGTTGCGGCGGCGCCGCTTCTCGAAGAGAGACATACCCTTGGTCGACATTACTTCTTTTTCCCTTCCTTGCGGAAGATGAACTCGCCGTCGTACTTGATACCCTTGCCCTTGTACGGCTCGGGCTTGCGCCAGCGACGGATTTCAGCGGCCAGCTGGCCGACCTTCTGCTTGTCGGTGCCCGAGATCTCGACCGTCGTGTTGTCGGGGGTCTTTACGTCGATCCCTTCCGGCACGTCGATGTTGACGTCGTGGCTGTAGCCGAGTTTGAGGTTCAGCGTCTTGCCCTGCACCGCGGCGCGATAACCCACGCCGTTGATCAGCAGCTTCTTGGTGAAGCCGTCCGACACGCCGGTGATCAGGTTCTGCACCAAAGTCCGCTGCATCCCCCAGAAGGCCCGCGCACGCTTGGTGTCGTTTGCAGGGTTAACGGCGATGCCGCCGTCTTCGAGAACATAGCTGATCTCTTCGCGCAGCGGCATCGCGAGGGTGCCCTTGGGCCCCTTCACGCTGAGCTGCTGGCCTTCGATCGTCGCGGTCACACCGCTGGGGATCGCGACCGGCTTTTTACCGATGCGGCTCATATCAGAACACCTCCGCGAGGACTTCGCCGCCAACATTCTGTTCACGCGCTTCGGCGTCGGACAGGACGCCGCGTGGCGTGGAGACGATCGTGATGCCGAGGCCATTCATGACCCGCGGCAGCTCGGTCGATGCCGAGTAGACGCGACGGCCGGGCTTCGACACGCGCGCGACATGCTTGATCGCAGGCTGGCCCTCGAAATACTTCAGCTCGATGCGGATGCCGGCCGTCGGGCCCATCTGCTCTTCGCTGTAGCCACGAATGTAGCCTTCGCGCTGCAGCACGTCGAGCACACGGGTCCGCAGCTTCGAGCCCGGCGTCAGGACGGAGTCCTTGCGCGCGCGCTGGCCGTTGCGGATGCGGGTGAGCATATCACCCAGGGGATCGGTCAATGCCATCTGTTGATCCTTACCAGCTCGACTTCGTGACGCCCGGGATGAGGCCCTTGTTGGCCAGATCGCGCAGCTGAACACGGCAGAGACGGAACTTGCGATAATAAGCGCGCGGACGACCCGTCAGCTCGCAGCGGTTGCGGATGCGCGTCGGGTTCCCGTTGCGGGGAATCTCGGCCATCTTGAGACGGGCCTCGATCCGCTCGCCGTCGCTCAACGACTGATCGGCAGCGATCGCCTTAAGCGCCGCGTACTTGGGCGCATACTTCTTGACCAGCATCTTGCGACGCTCGTTCTTATTGACAGAACTTACCTTCGCCATCTTATGCCGCCTTCTTTTCGCTATCAGCGTTTTCGATCGGGAACGGGAAGCCGAACAGACGGAGCAGCTCGCGCGCTTCGTCGTCAGTCCGCGCCGTCGTCGTGACGATCACGTCCATGCCGCGGATCTTGTCGATCTTGTCGTAGCTGATTTCCGGGAAAACCAGCTGCTCCTTCAGGCCGCAGGCATAGTTGCCACGGCCGTCGAACGACTTGGGGTTCAGCCCGCGGAAGTCGCGAACGCGCGGCAGCGCGATCGTGATGAAGCGGTCGAGGAATTCGTACATGCGCTCACGACGAAGGGTAACCTTCACGCCGATCGGCATTCCCTCACGCAGCTTGAACTGCGCGATCGACTTCTTCGCCTTCGTGACGACGGGCTTCTGGCCGGCGATCAGCTCCATTTCCTGGGCTGCCTGGTCGACCTTCTTCTTGTCCTGCGTGGCTTCGCCAACGCCCATGTTCAGCACGATCTTCTCGATCCGCGGAACTTCCATGGCGTTCTTGTAGCCGAACTTGTCGGTCATCGCCTTGACGATCTTGTCGTCATAGATGCCCTTCATGCGGGGCTTGTAAGCTGCATCAGCCATCGATCTTGTCTCCGGTCTTGACCGCAACACGGACTTTCTTGCCGTCCTTGGTCTCGAAACGAACGCGGGTCGGCTTGCCGTCCGCGGTTACGTGCGCGACCTTCGAAATGTGCAGCGGCGCTTCGGCGCGCTTCAGGCCACCCTGCGGGTCACCCTGGCTTGGCTTCACGTGACGAACGGCGATGTTGACGCCCGACACAACGACCTTGTCGGCCTTGGGCAGTGCCATCGTGACTTCGCCGGTCTTGCCCTTGTCCTTGCCCGACAGGACGATGACGCGGTCACCTTTCTTGATCTTAGCGGAAGCCATTACAGCACCTCCGGCGCGAGCGAGATGATCTTCATGTGCTTTTTGCCGCGGAGCTCACGCACCACTGGGCCAAAGATACGCGTGCCGATCGGCTCTTCGTTCTTGTTGACCAGCACGGCTGCGTTCGAATCGAAGCGGATCACGGTGCCATCGGCGCGGCGAATGTCCTTCGCCGTACGCACGATGACGGCACGGTGCACGTCGCCCTTCTTCACGCGGCCGCGGGGTGCGGCTTCCTTCACGCTGACGACGATGATGTCGCCGACGCCTGCAACACGACGCTTGGAACCCCCAAGCACCTTGATGCACATTACCCGCTTCGCGCCGCTGTTATCTGCGACGTCGAGATTGGATTGCATCTGGATCATGGATCCGCTTCCTTCTCTTCTCTGACACCGATTCCGACCGGTGCCGCCTCAATGAACCGACGCGTTACGCGTCGACGTCGACCCGCTCGGGCGTCGCATGGGTGTTAACCCGATCGACGACCTTCCAGGTCTTCAGCTTGGAGATCGGTGCGGTCTCTTCGATCCGCACGGTTTCGCCCTGCTTGTATTCATTGCCCTCATCATGGGCATGATACTTCTTCGTACGGCGGATGATCTTGCCGTAGAGCGGGTGCTTTACCTTACGCTCCACGTTCACGACCACCGTCTTGTCGCCCTTGTCGGAGACAATCAGCCCCGTCAGCACGCGCTTTGGCATGTCTAAATCCTTACTTCGCAGCCGCGTCGCGAGCGCGAGCGGTCTGAAGGGTTTTGATCCGGGCGATGTCACGACGGACTTCGCGAACCCGGCTCGGCTTTTCGAGCTGGTTGGTCGCGGCCTGGAAACGGAGGTTGAACGCCTCGCGCTTCAGGTTGCCGAGCTCCTCGGTCAGTTGATCCTCGGTCTTGGCGACCAGGTCGGAACGACGCGTGTCGATCTTGGCCATCTTATGCAACTCCCAGATGCGAGGTGTCGCCGAGACGGGCAACGACCTTCACCTTGATCGGCAGCTTCATCGCTGCACGGCTGAACGCCATCGCGGCGATGTCACCCGGAACGCCGTCCAGTTCGAACAGAATCCGGCCCGGCTTGACGCGGGCTGCCCAATATTCCGGCGAACCCTTGCCCTTACCCATGCGGACTTCGGCGGGCTTGCCCGAGACGGGAACGTCCGGGAAAACGCGGATCCACAAACGCCCTTGGCGCTTGATGTGACGCGTGATCGCGCGGCGGGCCGCTTCGATCTGGCGTGCGGTGATCCGGTCCGGCTCCATCGCCTTCAGGCCGTACGACCCGAAGTTGAGCGTGGTGCCACCCTTGGCGTCGCCGTGGATGCGGCCCTTGAAGGCCTTGCGAAACTTGGTCTTTTTCGGTTGCAGCATGATCTATTCCTTAGCGGCGCGGATCAGGCCGGACGCCGGAAGTCTGCGCTTCCATCATCAGCCGGTCGGTCGCCATCGGGTCATGACCCAGGATTTCGCCCTTGAAGATCCACACCTTCACGCCGCACACGCCATATGCGGTGTGCGCCTGCGCTTCGGCATAATCGACGTTGGCGCGCAGCGTGTGGAGCGGCACGCGACCTTCGCGATACCATTCCGAGCGCGCGATTTCGGCACCGCCCAGACGACCGCCGCAGTTGATGCGGATGCCCTCTGCGCCCAGGCGCATCGCCGACTGCACCGCACGCTTCATAGCGCGACGGAAAGCGATACGACGCTCGAGCTGATCGGCAATGCCCTGTGCGACGAGCTTGGCATCGACTTCCGGCTTGCGGATTTCGACGATGTTCAGGCTCACGTCCGAGCTGGTCATCTTGCCGAGCTGACGGCGCAGCTTTTCGATGTCCGCACCCTTCTTGCCGATGATGACGCCGGGGCGTGCTGCGAAGATCGACACGCGGCACAGCTTGGCCGGACGATCGATCACCACCTTGGAGATCGCGGCCTGCGGCAGCGTCTTCAGGATGAACGCGCGCATCTTGAGATCTTCGAGCAGAAGACGGCCGTAATCGGCGCCTTCAGCGTACCAGCGGCTGTCCCAGGTGCGGTTGATCTGCAGGCGCAGACCGATGGGGTTCGATTTCTGGCCCATTACGCTTCTTCTTCCACTTCGCGAACGACGATGCGCAGGCGGCTGAACGGCTTCAGGATGCGGGTCGACTTGCCACGACCACGCGTTGCGAAACGCTTCATCACGATCGACTTGCCGACCGATGCTTCGGCGACGACCAGTGCATCGACGTCGAGGTTATGGTTGTTCTCGGCGTTGGCGATGGCCGATGCCAGCACCTTGCGCGCTTCAACCGCCATGCCCTTGGTCGAGAATTGCAGGATGTTCATCGCATCGCCGACCGGTTTGTTGCGGATGAGCGCTGCAACCAGGCCGAGCTTCTGCGCGGAACCACGGATCTGCGTGCCGACCGAGAGGGCTTCCTTCTCGCCGACCTTGCGGGGGGATTTAGCCTTCGACATTAGCGCTTGCCCTTCTTGTCCGCGGCGTGGCCAGGGAAATAGCGGGTGGGTGCGAACTCGCCGAGCTTCATGCCCACCATGTCCTCGTTCACCGAAACCGGCACGAACTTGCGGCCGTTATAGACGCTGAACGTGAGGCCGACGAATTGCGGCAGGATCGTCGAACGACGCGACCAGGTCTTGATCGCACCGCGCGCATTGGTTTCCTGCGCGGTTTCTGCCTTCTTGAGCAGATGAAGGTCCACGAACGGACCCTTCCAGACTGAGCGAGCCATCTTAGCCCTTCCTCTTCGTCGAATGACGCGAACGGATAATCATCTTGTCCGTCGCCTTGTTGTGGCGGGTGCGCGCACCCTTGGTCGGCTTGCCCCACGGGGTAACCGGATGACGGCCGCCCGAGGTCCGGCCTTCACCACCGCCGTGCGGATGGTCGACCGGGTTCTTGGCAACGCCGCGGGTCAGCGGGCGGATGCCCAACCAACGGTTGCGACCGGCCTTGGCGAGGTTGGTGTTGCCATTGTCGGGGTTCGACACGGCACCGACCGTCGCCATGCAGTTCGCATGGATGTAGCGCTGCTCACCCGAATTCAGGCGGACCATCACCATGCCCTTGTCGCGGCCGACGATCTGCACATAGGTGCCAGCCGAACGGGCGATCTGGCCACCCTTGCCCGGCTTCATCTCGACGTTGTGGACGATCGTGCCGACCGGCATCTGGCCCAGTTCCATCGCGTTGCCCGGCTTCACGTCGGTCTTCTTGTCGGCGATGACCTTGTCACCAACCGCGAGACGCTGCGGCGCGACGATATAGGCGACGTTGTCCTTGCCTTCGGCCGTCTTGCCATAGTTGATCAGCGCGATGAACGCGGTGCGGTTGGGATCGTATTCGATCCGCTCGACCGTGCCCTCGACGCCCCACAACCGACGCTTGAAGTCGATGATGCGATAGCGCTGCTTGTGACCACCGGCGATGCCGCGCGAGGTCACATGGCCCTTGTTGTTGCGGCCACCGGTCTTGCGCTTGCCTTCAGTCAGCGCCTTGACGGGGCCGCCCTTGTGCAGACCGGACCGGTCGATCAGGATCAGACCGCGGCGTGCCGGGCTGGTCGGGTTATAATGCTTCAATGCCATCGGATCAGATCCCCGTCGTCACGTCGATGGACTGGCCGTCCTTCAACGTCACGATCGCCTTCTTGATGTCGGAACGGGTGTACGGAGCGCCCTTCCAGCGCTTCGTCTTGCCCTTCTGGACGATCGTGTTGACGCCCAACACGGTCACGTCGAACAGCGCCTCGACCGCAGCCTTGATCTGCGGCTTGGTCGCGTCGTTGGTGACCTTGAACACGACGGCGTTATGCTCGCTGAGCAAGGTCGCCTTTTCGGTGATGTGCGGTGCGACGATCACGTCATAATGACGCGCGTCGATCGCGGCTTTCTGCTTAGCCATTGAAGCGCGCCTCCAGCATGTCGACGGCAGCGCGGGTCAGAACCAGCGTGTCGTGCTTCAGGATATCGTAAACATTGGCACCAGCGGCCGGCAGCACGTTGATCGTGTGCACGTTGCCCGCGGCAAGCGCGAAGCTGGTGTCGACTGCGTCGCCATCGATGACGAGTGCGGTCTTGCCTGCGCCGAGCTTCGCCCAATCCGCCAGCAGCGTCTTGGTCTTGTTCTCGGCAACCGTGAGGCTGTCCATGACGATCAGCGTGCCGGCCTGTGCATGGCTCGACAGCGCCATCTTCAGACCGAGCGCGCGAACCTTCTTGTTCAGCGACGGGTTGAAGTCGCGGACGCGGGCGCCGTGCGCCTTACCACCACCGATGAACACCGGCGCACGGCGATCGCCGTGACGGGCGGTACCGCCGCCCTTCTGGTTGCCGAACTTCTTGCCGGTGCGGGCAACGTCGGCGCGCTCACGCGTGCCACGTGCGGTCGCACGACGCTTTTCGAGCTGCCAGGTTACGACGCGGTGCAGGATATCGGCACGTGGATCGAGGCCGAAGACCTCGTCGTTGAGCTCGACGTCCGTGCCGGTCGCACCATCGAAAGACTGAGATGTAACCTTCATGATCAGCCCTCCTGGCCGTCGGTCGCATCCACGGTCGCTGCTTCATCAGCAGGCGTGTTCGCGGGAGCGGTGTCGTTGTTGTTCGCGACCTGCTTCAGACCAGCGGGGTACGGCGCATCGGCGTGACGCGCGACCTTGACCGAGTCCTTGACGAGCAGCCAGCCACCCTTCGAGCCAGGGACCGAGCCCTTGACGAAGATGAGGCCGCGCTCGACGTCGGTCGAAACGATTTCGAGATTCTGCTGGGTGCGGTTCTTGTCGCCCATGTGCCCGGCCATCTTCTTGTTCTTGAAGACCTTGCCCGGATCCTGGCGTTGACCGGTCGAACCGAGCGAGCGGTGCGAGACCGAAACGCCGTGCGTCGCGCGCAGACCGCCGAAGCCCCAACGCTTCATGCCGCCCTGGAAGCCCTTACCCTGGGTCACGCCCTGGATATCGACGATCTGGCCAGCGACATAATGGTCGGCCGAGATGGTCGCGCCGACTTCGAGCAGCGCATCTTCGCTCACGCGGAATTCGGCCAGCTTCGCCTTGGGCTCGACTTCGGCCTTGCCGAAATGGCCACGCTGCGGCTTGGCGACGTTCTTTGCTTTTGCGGTACCCGCGCCCAGCTGGACTGCGACATACCCATCACGATCGGCCTCGCGAACGGCCACAACTTGCAGATTTTCGAGTGCCAGAACGGTCACGGGCACGTGGCGCCCGTCGTCCTGGAACCAGCGGGTCATCCCCATCTTTTTCGCGATCACGCCAGTGCGCATGATCAATGCTCCATTCAATGCAGAGGCACCCCTCGGACCATTCCGAAGGGTGCGTACTAGCCCTGTTTTATTTTATACTGCGGCCCCGACCCGGGCTGGTGCTCCCCGCGTTAGCGGTGGAGCGTGTCGGGGGACGCAGACCCAAGCGAACTTGGCGGTATCCCGTCTATCTGGCGCCGCCGAAGCGGCACCGAATCTCTGTGGAGGCGCGCTCTTACGCGAGCTTGATTTCCACGTCAACGCCTGCGGCGAGGTCGAGCTTCATCAGCGCGTCGACCGTCTGCGGGGTCGGCTGCACGATGTCGAGCATGCGCTTGTAGGTGCGGACCTCGAACTGCTCGCGCGACTTCTTGTCGATGTGCGGACCGCGGTTCACGGTGAACTTTTCGATGCGCGTCGGCAACGGGATCGGACCACGGATCAGCGCGCCGGTGCGACGTGCGGTGTCGGCGATGTCGCCGGTCGCCTGATCGAGCACACGATGATCGAACGCCTTAAGACGAATGCGGATATTGCTGTCCATAGTCCCTACCGATGCGAAAGAGCGGGCCCCGTAAACGATACGGCTTCGGGGCTCTTGCTGTTAAAACTAAATCAGAGGCGGGCCACTAACCGAGCCTCTCACAAATAGCAACCGCCCCGGCTGCCTTTCGGCGACCGGGGCGGCACTATTTTTTTAGATGCTTAGTTCGAGATACCGCTGACGATACCCGAACCCACCGTACGGCCACCCTCACGGATGGTGAAACGCTGGCCGACGTCCATGGCGATCGGTGCGATCAGCTTGACGCCGAGCGCGATGTTATCGCCGGGCATGACCATCTCGGTGCCCTCAGGCAGCTCGACGGTGCCGGTCACGTCGGTCGTGCGGAAATAGAACTGCGGACGATAGTTGGCGAAGAACGGCGTGTGACGGCCACCTTCGTCCTTCGACAGCACGTACACTTCCGACGCGAAGTCGGTGTGCGGCTTGATCGAGCCGGGCTTGCAGAGAACCTGACCACGCTCGACCTCTTCACGGCCGACGCCGCGGATCAGCGCGCCGATGTTGTCGCCGGCCTGGCCCTGGTCGAGCAGCTTGCGGAACATTTCGACGCCCGTGACGGTGGTCTTGCGGGTGTCGTTGATGCCGACGATCTCGACTTCTTCGCCAACCTTGACGACGCCGGTCTCGACGCGGCCGGTGACGACGGTGCCGCGACCCGAAATCGAAAACACGTCTTCGATCGGCATCATGAACGGCTTGTCGAGCGGACGCTCGGGCTGCGGCAGATAGGTGTCGACCGCTTCCATCAGCTTCAGCACGGCTGCCTTGCCGATTTCCGGGTTGGTGTCGTTCAGCGCGCAAACGGCCGAACCCTGGATGACCGGGATGTTGTCGCCGTCGAAGTCGTACGACGAGAGCAGTTCGCGGATTTCCAGCTCGACGAGCTCGAGGATCTCGGGATCGTCGACCAGGTCGACCTTGTTCATGAACACGACCATCGTCGGCACGCCGACCTGACGGGCGAGCAGGATGTGCTCGCGGGTCTGCGGCATCGGGCCGTCGGTTGCCGACACGACCAGGATCGCGCCGTCCATCTGCGCTGCGCCGGTGATCATGTTCTTCACATAGTCGGCGTGACCCGGGCAATCGACGTGCGCATAGTGGCGTGCGGTCGTCTCATACTCGACGTGTGCGGTCGAGATGGTGATGCCGCGCTCGCGCTCTTCCGGCGCCTTGTCGATGTTGTCGTACGACGTGAAGGTCGCGCCACCGGTCTCGGCGAGCACCTTGGTGATCGCAGCCGTCAGCGACGTCTTGCCATGATCGACATGGCCGATCGTGCCGATGTTGAGATGCGGCTTGGTCCGCTCAAACTTTGCTTTCGCCATGATATCCTACCTTGATTGATTCGGTTCGCGGCCTTCCGGGCTCCACGCGAAGGCGCGCCCTTAACGACCTATTTCAGATAACGCCAGCCCTTAGCGTGATACGCCTCAGGCGAGCTTCGCCTTCACCTCGTCCGCCACGTTCGACGGCACTTCGTCGTAATGCGAGAACTGCATGCTGTACTGCGCCCGCCCCTGCGTGAACGAACGCAGTTGGTTGACGTAGCCGAACATGTTGGCCAGCGGCACGACCGCTTCGACCGTCTGCGCGTTGCCACGGCTGTCGGTGCCCTGAATCTGGCCACGACGGCTGTTCAGATCGCCGATCACGTCGCCGAGATAATCCTCGGGCGTCACGACCTCGACCTTCATGATCGGCTCGAGCAGCTTGATCCCGGCCTTCTGCGCGGCTTCACGCATACACCCACGGGCGCAGATTTCGAACGCCAGCGCGCTCGAGTCGACGTCGTGATACTTGCCGTCAGTCAGCTCCACCGAGAAATCGATAATCGGGAAGCCGATCATCGAACCGGTCATCGCGGTCTCGCGCATACCCTTTTCGACCGAAGGAATATATTCCTTCGGGACGTTACCGCCCTTCACCGAATTGATGAAGACGAAACCGGAACCGCGCTCGCCCGGCGTCAGCTTGACGCGGACTTCTGCGAACTGGCCCGAACCACCCGACTGCTTCTTGTGGGTGTAGGTCAGCTCGACCGGCTTGGCGAGATATTCGCGATACGCCACCTGCGGCGCACCGACATTGGCCTCGACCTTGAACTCACGGCGCATACGATCGACCATGATCTCGAGGTGAAGCTCGCCCATGCCCTTCAGCAGGGTCTGACCCGATTCGTGGTCGGTCGAAACGCGGAACGACGGATCTTCGCGTGCAAGACGGTTAAGCGCGACGCCCATCTTTTCCTGGTCGGCCTTCGTCTTCGGTTCCACCGAGACTTCGATAACCGGCTCCGGGAATTCCATCCGCTCGAGAATGATCGGATCGCTCTGTGAGCACAACGTATCACCCGTCGTCGTGTCCTTCAGACCGGCGAGCGCCACGATGTCACCCGCATAGGCAACCTGGATGTCCTCACGGTCGTTCGCATGCATCAACAGCATACGGCCGACCTTTTCCTTCTTGTCCTTGACCGAGTTGGTCACCGACGACGCCGTCTCAAGCTTGCCCGAATAGATGCGGGCGAAGGTCAGCGTACCGACGAACGGATCGTTCATGATCTTGAACGCCAGCGCCGAGAATGGCGCGGTGTCGCTGGCAGCGCGGCTGTCCGGCGTCACGCCGTCAAGCTTCAGGCCTTCAATCGCCGGCACGTCGAGCGGCGACGGCAGATAATCGATCACTGCGTCGAGCAGCGGCTGGACGCCCTTGTTCTTGAACGCCGAACCGCACAGCACCGGCACGAACGAGGAGTTCAGCGTGCCCTTGCGGATCAGCGCCTTCAACTGCTCGGTGGTCGGCTCGGTGCCCTCGAGATACGCCTCCATCAGCTCGTCGTCCTGCTCGACGGCCATTTCGATCAGGTCGCTGCGATACTTCGCCGCCTTCTCGACCAGGTCAGCGGGGATCTCGCGATATTCGAACTTCGCACCCAGCGATTCTTCGAGCCAGATGATCGCGCGGTTCTCGACCAGATCGACCAGGCCCTTGAACTCGCTCTCGATGCCGATCGGGAGATACAGCACGGCCGGACGCGCGCCGAGGCGCTCGACGATCGAGTTGACGCAGAAATAGAAGTCGGCGCCGGTACGGTCGAGCTTGTTGACGAAGCACATCCGCGGAACCTTGTACTTATCCGCCTGACGCCACACCGTCTCCGACTGCGGCTCAACGCCGGCCACGCCGTCGAAGCAGGTGATCGCACCGTCGAGCACGCGCAGCGAACGCTCGACTTCGATCGTGAAGTCGACGTGGCCGGGGGTATCGATGATGTTGATGCGGTGGTCGTTCCAGAAGCACGTGGTAGCAGCCGACGTGATCGTGATCCCGCGCTCCTGCTCCTGCTCCATCCAATCCATCGTCGCGGTGCCTTCATGCACTTCGCCGATCTTGTAGGACTTGCCGGTGTAGTAAAGAATACGCTCGGTCGTCGTCGTCTTGCCGGCGTCGATGTGCGCCATGATGCCGATGTTGCGATAGCGTTCGAGCGGATGGCTGCGGGCCATGTCAGTGCTTCCTTAGCGATGTGGGGAGCCGGATGGTCCAGCTCCCCACGATATAGGGTACGATTGCAGCGAGTTCCAGCCTACCAGCGGTAGTGCGAGAACGCGCGGTTGGCTTCCGCCATGCGGTGCGTATCTTCGCGCTTCTTCACCGCGTTGCCGCGGTTGTTGGCGGCGTCCATCAGCTCACCCGACAGGCGTGCCGACATAGTGTTCTCCGACCGCGCACGCGCAGCGGCGATCAACCAACGGATCGCCAGGGCCTGAGCGCGCTCCGGGCGCACTTCGACCGGGACCTGATAGGTCGCACCACCGACGCGGCGGCTGCGGACTTCGATGCCGGGCTTCACGTTGGTAAGCGCGTCATGGAACACCGCGACGGGGTCCTTCTTCGCACGCTGCTCGACGGTTTCCATCGCGCCGTACACGATCAGTTCCGCGACGGACTTCTTACCGTCCAGCATCACCGAGTTCATGAACTTCGAGAGGACCTCATCACCGTATTTAGGATCGGGGAGGATGATACGCTTTTCTGGGCGACGACGACGTGCCATTTCAAATTCCTTCGTTCTTCAGCGGGTCCGAAACGCGTTCGGGGCTTACTCTGGCTAATTACTTGGGACGCTTGGCGCCGTACTTCGACCGCGACTGGCGACGGTCCTTGACACCCTGCGTATCAAGCACGCCGCGCAGCACGTGGTAGCGCACGCCGGGAAGATCGCGAACGCGACCGCCGCGGATCAGCACGACCGAGTGCTCCTGCAGGTTGTGACCCTCACCCGGGATGTAGCTGATGACTTCGCGGCTGTTGGTCAGGCGGACCTTGGCCACCTTGCGCAGTGCGGAGTTCGGCTTCTTCGGGGTCGTCGTATAGACGCGGGTGCAAACGCCGCGCTTTTGCGGGTTCGCTTCCATCGCAGGGACCTTGTTCTTGGCCTTCTGCTGTTCGCGGCCCTTGCGGACCAGCTGGTTGATCGTCGGCATGAATCTCTTCACCTTGAGAAATTGGTTACTTTGCTGGAGCCGAAAGCTCGAAATACAAAAAGGGACCGACGGAGACATAACACCTCCCGGGCCCTGGAATGCATCCAGCAATGTTCAGGCACTCATCCGGGAGCAAGCCCCCTGACAGGTCGGGTGCGCATACAGTGCGACTCGGACGAGGTCAACTGGCGGGTGACATGCCCTACCCGCCCCGCTAGGTGACAGCGATGACATATGACCTGCTCATCGTCGGCGGCGGTATCAACGGTTGCGCGATCGCGCGCGAGGCGGCGCTGCTCGACCTCAAAGTCCTGCTCGTCGAGCGCGACGATCTCGCCGCGCACACCTCGTCCGCCTCGACCAAGCTGATCCACGGCGGCCTGCGCTATCTCGAATATTACGACTTCAAACTCGTTGCCGAGGCGCTTCGGGAACGCGAGCGCCTGGTCAAGGCAGCGCCGCACATCATCCACCCGCTGCAATTCGTCCTGCCACACGAAAATGCCGTGCGGCCGTGGTGGATGCTCCGGATCGGTCTGTATCTTTACGATTTCCTGGGCGGCAAGATGTCCCTCCCCCGCTCGCGGGGCCTGCGCAAGACCGACACGGCGTTCAGCGCGCCGCTCAAGGGCGGATCGCGCGGCTTCGTCTATTCCGACGCTTTTGTGGATGATTCGCGCCTGACGGTGCTCAACGCGCTGGACGCGGCGCTCAACGGTGCCGACATCGTGGTCGGCACTGCGCTCGAGTCCGCGCGGCGCGAGGGCGATGTCTGGCGCGCAACGCTGTCCGACGGCCGCACCGCCGAGGCCCGCGCGATGGTCAATGCCGCCGGGCCCTGGGTGCATCAATTGCTCGGACGGCTCGGCGTGAACGCCGCATCGGGCGTGCGGCTGGTCAAAGGCAGCCATATCGTCGTGCCCAAACTGTTCGACGGCGACCACGCCTATATCCTGCAGCAACCCGACCGCCGCATCGTCTTCGCCATCCCCTATCAAGGGGCCTTCACCGAGATTGGCACGACCGACATCCCCGTCGATGCGCCCGAGGATGCGCAGATCGACGCGGGCGAGATCGCCTATCTGTGCGAGGCGGTGAACCGCCACTTCATCAAGCAGATCACCCCCGCCGACGTCACCTCGACCTGGTCGGGCGTGCGCCCGCTCTATGACGACGGGGCGAGCGAGGCCAAGGAAGTGACGCGCGATTACGTGCTGGAACTGGATACCAACGGCCCCACCCTGCTGTCGGTTTTTGGCGGCAAGATCACGACGGCACGGCACCTGGCTGAGGAAGCGCTGGAGAAGCTGAGCGCTCCGATGGGCTTTGCTTCGCATCCGGTGACACGTGCGCGCGTTTTCCCCGGCGGCGCGATCGCCGACCTCCACAGCTTCATTGCGCACGTCCGCGCGACATGGCCCTTTCTGGGGGAGGCACGGTCCGAGCGGATGGCGCACGCCTATGGGACGATGCTCGCCGAGATGCTGGAGGGCGTCGATAGCGAAGCCGCGATGGGCGCGGATCTGGGCGGCGGCCTGACCGAGGTCGAGGCACGCTGGCTACGCACGCGCGAATGGGCGCGCACCCCCGCCGATGTGCTCGAACGCCGCACGAAGCTCGGCCTGCACCTCACCCCCGCCGAGCAAGCGCTCTTCGCGGAGCGCTGGGCGGCCCTCGGATGATTCACGTCGCTGCGCTCTACCGCTTCGCGCGCTTCCCCGATCCTGCCGCGCTTCGCCAGCCGCTGCTCGACCTGTGCGCCGAAAACGGGGTGAAGGGCACCCTCCTGCTCGCCCGCGAGGGCATTAACGGCACGATTGCCGGCCCCGAAGACGGCATCAGCACCGTCATCGCGCATATCCGCACCCTGCCCGACTGCGCCGACATTGCGGTAAAATACAGCCATGCCGCGACCATGCCGTTCCACCGCCTAAAGGTTCGGCTCAAACGCGAGATCGTGACGATGGGCGAACCCGAGATCGATCCGCTGGGCGGCGTCGGCACCTATGTCGCACCTGCCGACTGGAACGCGCTGATCGACGATCCCGATACGATCGTGATCGACACGCGCAACGCGTATGAAGTGAAAGTCGGCAGCTTTGAACGCGCGATCGACCCGCAGACCAACGCCTTTAGCGATTTTCCCGCCTGGGCCCGCGCGCACCGCGCCGAGTTGGAGGGCAAGAAGATCGCGATGTTCTGCACCGGCGGCATCCGCTGCGAGAAATCGACCGCGTTTTTGAAGGCCGAGGGCCTCACGGACGTCTTCCACCTCGAAGGCGGCATCCTGAAATATCTGGAAGAGGTGCCGCCTGAGCAAAGCCGCTGGCACGGCGAATGCTTTGTGTTCGACGAACGCGTCGCGGTCGGCCACGGCCTTGCGCCCGGCACGCACGAACTGTGTCGCGGTTGCCGGATGCCGGTCAGCCCGGAGGACCGCGCATCACCGCTGTTCGAAGAAGGCGTCGCCTGCCCCGCCTGCACCGCCACCAGCGACGCCACCAAGCGCGCGGCGGCCGCTGAACGCCACCGTCAGGTCCGCCTGGCCAATGCCCGCGGCGAAACCCATGTCGGCGCGACCGCGGCAAAGGGCGCGCACTCAAAGTGATACGACCGGACCAGCCAGCCAAGTAGATGTTCCGGATCCGAAACAATAAGAGCTTCATTTACGTTACGATAACGAAACATTTTAGCCAGCAATGACTATAATGTATTTAACGCACGGTTTACCGGATCAATCGGTCCGTTACGGTCCTGATACATTATATTAAAACGATTGAGGTGACATCATCCCAAAGGATGAGTATGCCTCATATGATGTTGTTGCAGTCCGCCCAATTCGATCGATTCGTATCCGCTGCTACTGGAGCCGGCGGTCTGGTTGCTGACCGCCGTATCGCGGTATGCGGCACGCATCGCAGTGGAACGACTTTGCTGGGCGATTTATTGAGCGCCGACCCGCGCACTGCTCAACTTTTCGAACCGTTCAGCCCGCTCAGCGGAATCGCCTGCGTGGATCGCTGGTATGCGTCCGCCGACCGCCCGGGCAGCCCCTGGCGTCAGGTTATCGACGATTACATTGCCGGCCAGAATACCAAGTGGCAAACCCGCAGCGACGAAACCCCGAACCTGGCACGCTGGCTCAAAGGTACGCCGATGCTGCGCGAATATGTCGCGGCGCGGCTCCGTCGGCCGCGCCGGATCGTCATCAAATGCCCATATCTTTCACTGTCCGCGCAATATTTGATCGAGCGGCATGATTTTCGGGTGCTGTTCACCGTCCGTCACCCCGGCGCGTTTCTCGCCTCGCTGCAGCGGGTGCAATGGGATGCGGCGGTCTGGCTGGATGATCTGGTCGCGCAGGGTTCCTGCTCCCGCGAGGAGCGCGCCATGGCCACGACGCAGGCCGCACAGGCCGGGCTGCTATGGAGGGTCGTCAATCGGCATGCGCTCGAAACGCGGCGGCGCTTTCCGGACTCGGCGGTGCTCCTGTCGCACGAGGATTTCTGCGCCGATCCGCACGGGGAGATGGCGCGCGTAACGCAAGCGCTTGGCATTGCCTATTCACCCAAGATGCGCGATGCGGTTACGCACGCAACGGGCGGCGAGGTCGTTATCCCGCCGGAAGGAAAGGTCGAGCATCTGGTGCGCAATGCGGCGGCGATGGTCGGCGAATGGCGCAATCGCGTGACGGCCCGCGACGAAGCCGAGCTACGGCAAATCTGCGAGCCGCTCTATCAGGAACTCGTCGGTACCGACTGGCTCGGTCACCCGCTCGCCGCCACCGTCACCGACCGCGCTACGGAACACTCGATAGCGGTCTAGCATTCGCCCGCCCCGCCGGAACGGATGGGGTTAGAGTCGATCGGGCTCGCACGCGATGCCGTCGTTATCGCCATCCATATCGGCGCGGTAACCGGGCTCACCACGATAGATCGGCGCCGTTCCTGCTGCGCGTGCCGCATTACAGCCGCCCCAATCATCGCCCGGCTGGGGTTTACGCGCGCGTTTCAAGCCGGTCGCGACCGCCACGGTGCTCGCTTTGGTCGCAACGGCAGCACGCCCTTGCGGCGACGTCACGACACTCCCGATACCCAGCACCACGCCCAGCGCGCCCGCGCCGAACAAAATGGACTTAGCCGACATTCGATCGAGCATATTCATCTCGGCACATTACGTCCGCACGGTAAAGAACCCGTGTCGCCGCGCAGTTAACGCGCTGTCCTACAAACAGCGACCGATGATAGGCTGGCTATCGGCATCGTACTGGCGGCGTGGGGGCCTCTTTGAAACGTCCGATCACAGGCCTTTTTCAGGCACGACTTTCCGGGGGAGTCGAGACCGGCATCGTAGCGCCGATGGCGTGACTTTGGTGTGACTTTACGCGCGCTCCGATGGACTAATAACTCCGCCCGACCAGTACGCGCTCCACCGCCGGATCGCCGGTAAAGACGCACGGGCCATCCACGGCAGCCTGCTCGATCGGCGCGTTGCGCAGCGTCAGCTTCAGTGCCTTCAGCCGCTCGACCACTTTGTCCAACGCCGCGCCGGTCGGTTTCGCCCATTGCACTTCGAGCCAGCCGGGGTTCTTCACCCCCTCGGCAAAGTGCCGCTCGACCGTCGCGAAGTCGATGGCCGGCGTGATGTTCGCGTTCAACCGCGTCCGCGCCTCGGTGTGGAGCGAAGTTTGAATGTCCCCGAGCATCGCGGAAACGGTCGATACGAAATCTCCGCGGGCGATAACCGCGCTGTCGAGCTTGCCATCCTCACGGTACAGCCGGTCGCGCCGGATCACGGACACGTTCCCGCCTGCCACGTCGCGCCCGCCGACCTCGATCACGATCGGCGCGCCTTTCTTGACCCAGCTCCACCGCTTGGTCGCGGCCTTCCCGAATTTGAGGTCGAGCAGCGCCCGCACCGGCTCCCCAAGCGCCGACTGTGCCGCCAGCTCCGCCTGCAGGCTTTTGCAATACGCGACGATCTCGGCATCCTCGGGGTTGTCGCGGAGCATCGGCACGATCACCACTTGCCACGGCGCGATCACCGGCGGCACGCGCAGGCCGTCGTCATCGCCATGCACCATGATGACGCCGCCGATCATCCGCGTCGACACGCCCCAGCTGGTCGTGTTCGCAAATTCGAACACCCCTTCCGAATTCTGGAACTTGATGTCCTGTGCCTGCGCGAAATTGGTGCCCAGGAAGTGGCTGGTCCCCGCCTGCAGCGCTTTTCCGTCCTGCATCATCGCCTCGATGCTGTAGGTCGCGACTGCGCCGGGGAAGCGCTCATTCTCCGGCTTTTCTCCTGCCACCACCGGCAGAGCGAGGCAATCCTCGGCGAAGCTGCGATAGACCTCCAGCATCTTGAGCGTCTCGTCCCGCGCTTCTTCGGGAGTCGCGTGGGCGGTATGCCCTTCCTGCCACAGGAACTCGGACGTGCGCAGGAACATGCGCGTGCGCATCTCCCAACGCACCACGTTAGCCCATTGGTTGATCAGCACCGGCAGATCACGCCACGATTGCACCCAGCGCGCGAAGGCCGCGCCGATCACCGTCTCGGAGGTCGGCCGCACGACGAGCGGCTCCTCCAGCTTCGCGGCCGGATCGGGCACCAGCCCACCCTTGCCATCGCTCACCAGCCGGTGATGGGTGACGACCGCCATTTCCTTGGCGAAGCCCTCGACGTGATCCGCCTCCTTCTCGAAATAGGAAAGCGGGATGAAGAGCGGAAAATAGCAATTCTCATGCCCCGTCGCCTTGATACGATCGTCGAGCAGGCGCTGGATTCGCTCCCAGATCCCGTACCCCCACGGCCGGATCACCATGCAGCCGCGCACGCCTGATTCCTCGGCCAGATCGGCCTCCGAAATGACGGATTGATACCAGGCCGAGAAGTCGGCTTCACGAGTGACGGGGAGTGCGCGTTTGATCATGGCCGAGCGGATAGCCCGACGACATCGGCGGACGCCAGCAAAAGCTGCATTGAGCGTGAGTCAGCTCGCGATCGAATCACTCGAAAGCGCAGCGAGATCGATTACGCCATCCCGCATAATTGCCCGAAAGTAGCGCGGCTTGAGATTGGCTCCGTAGCGCAGGTTTAATAGCATCCATCCCAAATCGTGCGTGCCCGGACAGGCCGGCGCGGCACGATGCTCGTCGGCGACCACGCGCAACGTACCCGCCAACTCCTTAAGCCCGAGATGCACCTGACGCTCGCTAGAGCTAACCAATCGTGACCTAAGCGACTCGTTTGCAACGGGTTCGCCGGTCACCTGATGGCGAAGTCTGGCGGACAAGCGATAGGAGACATCCTTCAACGCAAGGACCCTGTGCGTCTTGCCGCCATATTGGCGCAAATCAATCCACCGGTGCACGATCGGCCGTAAAACGATGACTCGCTCAACATCCCAGCGATACTGTGGGTCGCTGAATACTATATCGAGGACACGTGCCGCGACCGGGGGGGAGATGACGTCGTAAGTAACGAGATCAGCCGAAAATTCAGGTCGGCGGAAGCACGCTAGTTCGCCGCTAACAATAACATCGAGCTGCAGAGTTTCTACTCCGTTTTCTATTAGTTCACTATATGTTCGTAGCACATATTGCAGATTTTGACACGTCTGAAAAATCCAAAACGGATGCAGCCGCGAGCGCGGTAGGATGAATCGCGCGATATGCTTTTCTGGTGCCGCATTGGGCACCAAAGCTGAGAGGACTTTCCTCATGGACCTTCGCGTCGTTCTGGTTCGTACCGTCAAAGTGGAAATTCATATCGCCTCCCGAGGATCGGGGAGCGCAGCGCGCCCGGCACCGTCGCCGCATCGCGCGCCGGAGCGATGCCGCCGGCGTTGAAGAGGTGCGGCCTCGCGGTCGGGATTGCGTCTAGCCTCGCGCGACGGCATTTGCTTGGGCTTGGCTGTTCATTCACCTTCCGAGTCGCCCGATCGTATTCTCGCAGCGGTGGGACTGCGCCTGATGTCGGTCGGCCTGTTTGCCGGCATGAACACCTGCATCAAATTGGCCGAGGGGCACGGCGCGGCGCTGGGCGAGATCCTGTTCTGGCGGCAATTCGGCGCGGCGGTGCTGGTCGGCGGCATCGTGCTGGCGGGCCCGGGCTGGCGCTCGGTCGCGACGACGCGGATGCCAGCGCATCTGCTGCGCGCGGCGCTGGGCCTGACCGCGATGGCCTTCACCTTCATGACGATCCTGGCGCTGCCGCTCGCCGAGGCGACGACGATCGGCTTCACCATGCCGATCTTTGCCACGATTTTGGGCGCGCTGGTGCTGGGCGAGCCAACCGGATGGCATCGCTGGCTTGCCGTGCTGGTCGGGTTCGCCGGGGTGGTGATCGTTGCGCAGCCGGGCGGCGGGGGCTTTCCGATCTGGGGCTCGGTGACCGGGCTGATCGCCGCTTTCCTCACCGCTGGCGTGTCGATCCTGCTGCGGCAGATCGGCAAGACCGAGGCGGCGATGACCACGGTCTTCTGGTTCTCGACACTGTCGGTGGTGCCGCTCGGGCTGATCTATATCTTTGTGGCGAAAGCGCATCCGGCCGAGACCTGGTCGTTCCTGATCGGCGTCGGCCTGCTCGGCGGCGCGGCGCAGCTCGCGATGACCTCGGCGCTCGGGCTTGGCCCGGTTTCCGTAGTCGTGCCGATGGATTATTCCTCGTTGATCTGGGCGACGCTGTTCGGCTGGCTGGTGTTCGACACCCTGCCCGGCCCCGCGACCTGGATCGGTGCGCCGATCATCGTCGGCAGCGGGCTGTATATCGTCTGGCGCGAACATGTCCGCCGCCAGACCGAAACGACTCAGGCGGTGATGGCCTAGGCGCGGCGGAACAGCAGCATCAGGTTGTTGGCGGGCATCTCGAACGTCCGCTCAAGCGCAAAACCCTGCGCCGCATCCGCCACCGCTTCGACCGAGCGAATTCCCCAAGCTGGATCGCGCGAACGCAGCGATTCGTCGAACGCGAGATTGCTTGGCGCGGTCGGCAGGCCGTCCTGCAGGAACGGGCCGTAGAGCATCAGCAGCGCGCCGGCATCGAGCACCCGCGCCGCCCCCGCCATCAAGCCGAGCGTCGCATCCCACGGGCTGATATGCACCATGTTGATGCACAGCACCGCATCCGCGCGGGCGATCGGCCACTCCGGCGCGGCGGCATCGAGCGCTATCGGCGGCGCGACATTGGCGCTCCCCTCGCACCACGCGGCGATTGAAAGCAGCGCGGACGGATCTGGGTCGCTCGGCTGCCACTCCAGCGCCGGAAGCTCACCCGCGAAATAGGCCGCGTGTTCGCCCGATCCACTGGCGATCTCCAGCACGGTCCCGGAGCGCGGCAGCGCCTCGCGCAAAACGTCCGCAATCACCATCCGATTGCGCAGCGTCGCGGGGGCATGTTTGCGCAGGCCCGCCGCCTCGCTCGCGATCCAGGGCGCCGGATCGACCACGCTCAGCCGCGCCCGCTCACGCGGCCTTCAGCAACCGCGTCGCGCGCAGGTACATCTCGAGCCGCTGCGCGCTGAACACGCCGAGCGACAGCGCCGCCAAGCCGTCGATCAACAGATTGATGTCGAGGTGCATCGCCCCACCCTCGGCCTGCGAAATCGTCTTGAGCGCGAACAGGATGGCGATGAACACGATCGCCCAGATAGATCCCTTCTGCATCAACTGCCCCGTTGCCGGGTCGCGCTCGATCCGCATCGTCTTGCCGCGCTGCCACCCGAGCGCCGCACCGATCACGAGCCCGAGCGCGGCGACGCCCCAGCCGAGCAGCGTCGGCGGGCGCTGCACGAAGATCGACGCGACGATGCCGCAATAGAGCGCCGGGATCATCCACAGCCGATCGGGGTTGAGCGGCCGCAACCGCATCAGCCGCGGTGCGCGGATCGCCATGACGACGCAGAAAATCGCCAGCGGAAAGAGGACCTGCATCCATCCGTGCGGCTGCGCGACTTGTGCGTGCATGGTCATCTCCCCCTGATCCCGGTGCCGCTGTATCGTGCTGCGACACCGGGGATCAAGCGAGGATCATTCGGCGGCTTGCGCCAGTTCCGGGTCTTTCCAGACCAGCACCGGCTTGCGCGCCGCCAGCGTCTCGTCGAGGCGGCTGCGCGGTGCGAAGTGTGGCGCGGATTTCAGGCTGACATCGCCCGCCTTGGCGCGCTCGGCCACCGAGCGCAGCGCGACGATGAACTGGTCGAGCGCCGCCTTCAATTCGGTCTCGGTCGGTTCGATCAGCATCGCGCCATGCACCACCAACGGGAAGTACATGGTCATCGGGTGGAAGCCCTCGTCGATCAGCCCCTTCGCCACGTCGATCGTCGAGAAGCCCTCGGCGAGATTGTCGTCGGAGAACAACGCCTCGTGCATGCACGGCCCGGAGTGCGCGAATGGCGCATCGAGCGTGCCCTCGAGCGAGCGCAGGATGTAGTTCGCGTTAAGCACCGCGTCTTCCGACACCTGCCGCAAACCGTCCGCACCGTGGCTGAGGATATAGGTCAGCGCGCGGGTGAACATGCCCATCTGGCCGTGGAACGCGGTCATCCGCCCGAACGTGTGCGGATGCTCGTCTCCAGCCGTTTCCTCTTCGACCAGCGCGATATGCCCGTCGGCCATCCGCGCGGTGAACGGCAGCGGGCCGAACGGCGACAGCGCCTCGGAAAGCACCACCGGACCCGACCCCGGCCCGCCACCGCCGTGCGGAGTCGAGAAGGTCTTGTGCAAGTTGATGTGCATCGCGTCGACGCCGAGGTCACCCGGCCGCACGCGCCCGACGATCGCGTTGAAGTTTGCGCCGTCGCAATAGACATAGCCGCCCGCCGCATGGACCGCGTCCGAGATCGCCTTCATGTCGCGTTCGAACAGGCCGCAGGTGTTGGGGTTGGTGATCATCACCGCCGCCACATCCGGCCCGAGCCGTGCCGTCAGCGCCGCCAGATCGACGCGGCCTTCCGCGGTCGCGGGGATATCCTCGACGGTGAAGCCCGCGAACGCCGCCGTCGCCGGGTTAGTGCCGTGCGCGCTTTCGGGCACGAGCACGACCTTGCGATGCCCCTCACCGCGCGCATCGAGCGCTGCCTTGATGCACAACATCCCGCACAATTCGCCATGCGCGCCCGCCTTCGGGCTCATCGCGACGCCGTGCATCCCGGTCAGCTTGATCAGCCACACCGCCAGTTCGTTGATGACGCCGAGCGCACCCTGCACCGTGTCGACCGGCTGCAACGGGTGGATGTCGGCAAAGCCCGGCAACCGCGCCATCTTTTCGTTGAGACGGGGGTTATGCTTCATCGTGCAGGAACCGAGCGGGAAGAAGCCCAGGTCGATCCCGTAATTCTGGCGCGACAGGCGGGTGTAATGGCGCACCGTCTCGGGCTCGGAGAGACCGGGCAAGCCGATCGGCGCGGTGCGGGCGAGCGCGCCCAACCGGGCGTTTGCCGCGACTGGCTCGGCGATATCGACGCCGGTGGTGCTCGAGTCGCCAATCTCGAAGATCAGCGCTTCCTCCAGCATCAACGCCTTGTTGCCGGTCGTCGTCGGAGCAGCCTTACCACCCGAAATCGGCGCTTCGGGGCGCCATCCGCTTGCATTGATGCTCATGCCAGAATCTCCTGAAGCGCGGTGGCAAGGGTTTCGACATCCTCCGCCGAGGTGGTTTCGGTGACCGCCACGACGAGGCCGTTGGCGAGAGCATCCTCGCCCGGATACAGCCGCCCGAGCGACACGCCGGCGAGAATGCCGCGGTCGGCCAAGGTGCGCACGACGGGCCGTGCTTCCTGCGACAGTTTCAGCGTGAATTCGTTGAAGAAACTCGTCGTGACCAGCTCGACGCCGGGCACCTGCGCCAGCCGCTCCGCCGCCGCAACCGCACCGGCATGGTTGACCGCCGCAAGCTTGCGCAACCCCGCCTCACCCAGCAACGTCATGTGGATCGAGAAGGCGAGCGCACACAGCCCCGAGTTGGTGCAGATGTTCGACGTCGCCTTCTCGCGCCGGATATGCTGCTCGCGCGTGCTTAGCGTGAGCACGAAGCCGCGGCGGCCATCGGCGTCGAGCGTCTCGCCGCACAGGCGCCCCGGCATCTGGCGGACATACTTCTCCTTGCAGCCGAACAGGCCAACATACGGCCCGCCGAATTGCAGCCCGACGCCGAGCGATTGCCCCTCGCCCACCACGATATCGGCATCCATCTCGCCCGGGGATTTGATCGCACCCAAAGCGACCGGCTCGGTCACCACCGCGATCAGCAACGCCTTTTGCGCGTGGCAGGCATCGGCCAGCGGCTTGAGGTCCGCGATGCGGCCGAGAATGTCGGGATATTGCACCACGACGCACGACGTATCCTTGTCGATCGCGGCAATCAGCGCGTCGAGATCGGTGTCGGGCCCAAGCGTCGGGACCGAAGTTTGCAGCGCATCCCCGGTAAACTTCGCCATCGTCTTGGCGACCGAGACGTAATGCGGGTGCAGGCCCGAGGACAGGATCGCCTTGCCGCGCTTGGTGATGCGCCGCGCCATGCCGATCGCTTCCCAGCAAGCGGTCGAGCCGTCGTACATCGACGCATTCGCCACATCGGTGCCGAGCAGCCGCGCGACTTGCGTCTGGAACTCGAACAGCATCTGCAGGGTCCCTTGCGCGATCTCCGGCTGATACGGCGTGTAGGCGGTCAAGAACTCGCCGCGCTGGATCAGATGATCGACCGAGGCCGGCACGTGATGCTTGTACGCGCCGCAGCCGAGGAAGAAGGGTGCCTCCCCTGCCGTCAAATTCTGCCGTGCGAGCTTGGTCATATGGCGTTCGACCGCCATTTCGCTGGCGTGCATCGGCAAATCATGGATCGGGCCGTCGAGCCGCGCGGTCTCCGGCACATCGATGAACAGGTCGTCGATCGTGGCGACACCGATCACGCCAAGCATGGCGTCGCGGTCGGGCTGGGTCAGGGGTAGGTAGCGCATTTCGAAAATCTCCGCCCTCCCGCTTGCGGGAGGGGCTGGGGGAGGGAATGTTGAAGGGTCGGTAGCCGGTTTTCGAAACAGCCCCTCCCCCAACCCCTCCCGCAAGCGGGAGGGGAGCAAGAACGCTAAAGCTTCGCGACGAACGCCTGGTACGCGATCTCGTCCATCAGCTCGTTGAGCTCGTCCGGATCGGACAGCGTCAGCTTGTAGAACCAGCCGTCGCCCTCGGGATCTTCATTGACCAGCCCAGGCGTGTCGCCGAGCGACGCATTGGCCTCGATCACGGTGCCCGACACCGGCGAATAGACGTCCGACGCAGCCTTGACCAATTCGACCACGGCGGCTTCGTCGCCCTTGGCCAGTTCCTTGCCTTCTTCGGGCACGTCGACGAACACGATGTCGCCAAGCTGCTCCTGCGCATATTCGGAAATGCCAACGATGCCGATGTCACCATCGACATCGACCCATTCATGATCTTCGGTGAAATAACGGCTCATTGTGCGCCTCCTGCACGGACGTAACGGTGGGGGATGAACGGCATCGCGGTGACGGTCGCGCTGTGGACCTTGCCGCGCTGCGAAAGCTGGATTGTGGTACCAGGCGTGGCGAGCGCGGTCGGCACATACGCCATGGCGATCGCGGCACCGACGCTCGGCGCGAAGCCGCCGCTAGTGACGCGACCGATCTCGACACCGGCCGCATCGACGACGCCAGCGCCC
Source organism: Sphingomonas sp. MMS24-J45 (assembly GCF_044881195.1). Classification (GTDB taxonomy): domain Bacteria; phylum Pseudomonadota; class Alphaproteobacteria; order Sphingomonadales; family Sphingomonadaceae; genus Sphingomonas. The sequence goes on from NZ_CP173255.1 coordinate 519,463, forward strand.
TCGCGCACCGGCTGGCGGCCCTCGATCAGCAAACCGACGCGCTTACGCTCGGCACCCGCAGCGCGTTCGGCCAGAATCGGCGTCGCGCCCATGAAGTCGCCCGCCTCGCGGCGGCGCTTCGACAGAGCGAAGCCGAGATCGGCCTGTACCGGCGTCGTCTCGGGGTCAAGATCGTGACCGTACAGCGGCAAGCCCGCCTCAAGCCGCAGCGAATCGCGCGCGCCAAGGCCGATCGGCTTCACCTCCGGCTGCGCAGTCAGCGCATCGGCAAGCGCTTCGACATGCTCGGCCGCGACCGAAATCTCGAAACCATCCTCGCCGGTATAGCCCGACCGGCTGATCCACAGCGGCACGCCGTTCCACTCGAACGCACCTGCGGTCATAAACACCAAACCGGCCACGCCCGGCACCAGCCGCGCCATCGCATCGATCGCCTTCGGCCCTTGCAACGCGAGCAAGGCCTGATCTTCCAGATGGTTGATCGCGATCCCGTCGGGCAGGAATTCGAGCAGATGCGCGATGTCGTCGATCTTGGTCGCGCCGTTAACGACCATATAGAATTGCGGGCTGTCGAGATCGGGCGTGTCGCCATCGAGCGGCGACCAGCCCGTCGGCTCCGTGACGCCTTCCTCTTCGAGCGCGGCAAACGGATGCACCAGCGGCAGGCGCGTCACCATCAAATCGTCGAGAATGCCGCCATTTTCGGCGAGCAGCAGCGAATAGCGCTGCTTGCCCTCGCCCAGCCCGGCAATATCGGCGGGAAGCAACGCCTCGAGCGCGGCGACGACATCGACCCGGCCCTCGGCGCGAAACACCAATTGCCCCATATGGCTGACGTCGAAAAGCCCAGCCGATTCGCGCACCCACAGATGCTCGGCCATGATGCCTTCGTATTGGACAGGCATATGATAGCCGGCGAATTCGACCATCCGCCCACCGCGCGCGCGGTGCCACGCGTCGAGCGGCAACCTCTCGATCGCGATTTCGTCGGCTTCTGCATTAAGAATTTCGGTGTCGCTCATGCAAAGGCCTTCCGTGGTGAGGTTCACGGCGCGGCATCACGCTCTTCACGTGCCTGCATCGCCGCCCCCTCTGTCACGGGAACCTGAGAGCTTTGACCGAGCGCACTCGGCTTACCCCTTCGGTGGCCCCCGCTCAGCGAGCGGGTGCGCTTTCCAGAGTGTCGTTAGCCCGCGCGGTCCGGTAGCCTGAGAGATTCCGGGGCGGTTGCTCCTTCGGCGGTTCCGGTTCCCCGGAACACTCTCCCGCGCGTGCCTATGCGAGTTGCCCCGCATCGACGCCCGGAGGTTTGACGCGGTGCAGCAAGCGAGTCAACGCCGCATTAGCGCGTAGCGTTATATTTCAGCTGGTCGGCGGTCAGCTGGAAACCGACCAGCGCCTCGAAGGTGGAACGCAGCACAGCAGCGCGGATTTCGGGGCGCGAGAGCGGATCGACCGCCGCTTCCTGATCGCCCGCCTTGCGCTTTTCGGTCAGTACCTTGCGTACTTCGGGCGACAGCGTCGCGGCAGCGCGCGATACGGTAGCGCTGCCGGTGCCCTGCACGCTGGCACGCGCCTGGCCAGGCTCGAAATGCAGCGTTGCACGCCCGATCCGCTTGGCGATGACGGCGCTGCCGCCCTGCACGACCGTGACGAAATACGGCAAGGTCACGTCGCGTGCGCCCTCGGTCCGCGTGCGACGCCCTTCGACCGAGAAGGTCACGGTCGTCAGAATGTCGTCTCCCGAATTGGTGCAGGTCGAGCGCAGCTTGGTCAGCACCGCCGTCACGTCGAGCGCGCTCGCGTCATGGCTGGTCGCCGGGTCGAACAGCGTGATGTCGCCGGTCGAGGCCGGAATTGCCACGGTCGGGCACGCGGTGCGCACGGCGGTGATGCCGCCGCTCTCGTCAAGGTCGCCCGTGGTCTTGCACGCACCCAGCAGGGAAGATGCCGCCAGCAGAAATGCCGAAGCGGCGATGGTCGATGTCCGGACTGTCACGGGGTTACGTACCTTGTCATGCAAAAGGGCTCTATCACGCACACGAAGCCACCCGGCTTTAGGATTTATCGCGCATACGCGGCCGCACCATAGGAAGCGGCTTTCGCGCACGCAAGCAATCGCGTAGAGCGGTCAGCGTGATGCCCACCCCTGAAAAGCCGCCCCTCGCCCTTATCATCGCCGCCCCGCGCGGTTTTTGCGCCGGTGTCGATCGGGCGATCCAGATCGTGGAACTCGCCATCGCGAAATTCGGCGCGCCAGTCTATGTGCGCCACGAAATCGTCCACAACCGCTTCGTCGTGGACATGCTGCGCGACAAGGGCGCGGTGTTCGTCGAGGAATTGGATGAAGTGCCCGATGGCGTGCCGGTGGTCTTCTCCGCGCACGGCGTGCCCAAGGCCGTGCCCGATAAAGCGACCGAGCGCGGCCTAGCCTTTTTCGACGCCACCTGTCCGCTGGTGTCCAAGGTCCATCGCGAGGCGGAGCGGCATGTCGAGGCGGGACGGCACATCGTCTTCGTTGGTCATATGGGCCATCCCGAGGTGATCGGCACCTTCGGCCAGGTACCCGAAGGCGCCATGTCGCTGGTCGAAACGGTCGAGGACGCCGAGTCCTTCGCTCCGGCTGACCCCGACAACCTCGCTTTCCTCACACAGACCACCCTGTCGATGGATGACACAGCCGACGTTGTTGCCGCCCTCAAGCGCCGTTTTCCGACAATTCAGGGGCCGCGCGGTGAAGACATTTGCTACGCCACCTCGAACCGCCAGAGCGCGGTCAAGGCTATCGCGCACGCGTGCGAGGCGCTGCTGGTGATCGGCGCACCCAATTCGTCCAATTCGGTGCGGCTGGTCGAAGTCGCCGAGCGCGAAGGAACGCGGGCCTGCCTGATCCAGCGTGCCGAGGAACTCGACTGGAGTTTTCTTAACGGTGTGACCACGCTTGGCATCACCGCAGGGGCCTCCGCGCCTGAGGTGCTGGTGCGCGAGCTGGTCGATCGCCTCGCCGAACGCTTCGACATCACCGAGCAGGAAGTCGAGACTAAGCGCGAGACGATCGCGTTCAAGCTGCCCCGCGGGCTCGAAATCGCCGCCTGAGCGATGGCCGTGTACACGCCCGTCTCGGCCGAGGTGCTGGCCGGTTTCCTCGCGCGCTACGATGTCGGCGATCTCGTCTCGGCAAAGGGCATTGCCGAGGGGGTGGAGAACACCAATTACCTGGTCGACACGACCAAGGGCCGCTTCATCCTGACGCTGTATGAGAAGCGCGTCGAGGGCGACGATCTGCCCTATTTCATGGCGCTGCTCGATCATCTCGCCGAACGCGGCTGCCCCGTCCCGCCCGCGATCAAGGACCGCGCGGGCGTCGCAATCCAGATGCTGGAGGGGCGCCCGGCCTGCCTGATCCAGTTCCTGCCCGGCGTTTCGGTCACCCACCCCTCGGCGGCGCAGGCGCTGGCAGCGGGTACGGCTTTGGGGGAGATGCACGCGGCGCTTGCCGATTTCCCGCTCGAACGCGCCAATTCGATGGGCTTTGCGACGTGGCAACCGCTGCTGAATCGATGCGGCAACGATCTAGACGCGATCGCGCCGGGCCTGCACCACGACCTTACGTTCGCGCTCGCCGATCTGGCCGCAACGTGGGAACGCGATCCCATCCCCCGCTCGACGATCCACGCCGATCTGTTCCCGGACAACGTGCTGATGCGCGGCGACACGGTCGGCGGTCTGATCGATTTCTACTTCGCCTGCACCGACATTCGCGTCTATGATCTCGCGGTGACGCACGCCGCCTGGTCGTTCGATCCGACCGGCGAGACCTTCGATGCCGCGGTCGGTGATGCGCTGATCGCCGGATACGAACGCAGCTTTCCCTTGTCCGACGCGGAACGCAGCGCCTTCAACGATCTCGCGGTTGGCGCGTGCATCCGCTTCACACTGTCGCGCGCCTGGGACTGGCTCAATACGCCCGCCGATGCGCTGGTGACGCGCAAGGACCCGCTCGCCTTCTGGCGGCGCGTCAAAGTCTATGACCCCGACCTCGCTACGCAGTTGAAAACGCTATCATGACCGAACTGACCAAGGTGGAAATCGCCACCGACGGCGCCTGCAAGGGCAACCCCGGCCCCGGCGGCTGGGGCGCGCTAATCCGGTCGGGCGCGACGGAAAAGGAACTGTCGGGCGGCGAGGCGCTAACGACCAACAATCGCATGGAACTGACCGCAGCGATCGAAGGGCTGAACGCGCTGAAACGCCCATGCCACGTCATTCTGTCGACCGACAGCCGCTACGTCATGGACGGGCTGACCAAGTGGATCAAAGGCTGGCAGAAAAACGGTTGGAAAACCGCCGCAAAGCAGCCGGTCAAGAATGCCGACCTGTGGCAAGCGCTGCTTGCTGCCGCGAAACCGCACCGGATCGAATGGGTGTGGGTCAAGGGCCATGCCGGCCACCCCGACAACGAACGCGCAGACACGCTGGCGAGCGATGCCGCGGTGGCCGCAGGGCGGCGGCGTTAAGCCTCTTCGACCGGCGCGCCGGGACCGTTCTTCAGAACCAACTCGATCGCATTCTTCGCGCCAGCCTTGCTGGAATAGCCTTCGGTCCAGAAGATCACTTCGCTATTGTATTTGAACTTGGCGACATATTCGCCCGCCTTGTTCTGCTCGATCACGAATTTATGTGCCATTCGAACCTCCCGCGTTGTTGGGTGACGAGAGGTTAGCGCTGGCGCGCGCGTTACGCCAGCGCGCGAAAACGCCCGGGCGCGTAGCGTGCCGGATCGATCGCAGCGACGCTCGCATCGGGAGCCAGACCCAAGAGCACCGCCGCGGCGAGGGCTGCGGCGGCGGGCGCGGTCTGGATGCCGAAACCGCCCTGCCCCGCACACCAGAAAAACCCGGGCGAATCGGGCGCGAAGCCGTACACCGGCAGCCGGTCGGGCGCGAAGCTGCGCAAGCCCGCCCAACGGCGCTCCAGCTTGGTGATGCGCCAATCGACGACATTCTCAAACCGGTCGATCGCTGTCGCGACATCGATTTCCTCGGGCTGAACGTCACCCGGATCGACCTTGGTCTCATCATGCGGGCTGAGCCACAGCCGCCCGCCCGCCTCTGGCTTGAAATAGAAATTGCCCGCAATGTCCGCGATATGCGGCATCGCCGCGGGCGGGGCAGGATCGGTCAACAGTTGCACGACGGTACGGCGATAGGCGGTGATGCCGATCGGCGCGACATCGGCGCGGCGCGCGACCTCGTCCGCCCAGGCACCTGCTGCATTGACGAGGATCGTTGCCGAAACCGCTCCCGCGCCAGTCGTGATCTGCCAGCGATCATCACCATGCGACGCCGCCTGCAACGGCGCGGACAACATCAGTGTCGCCCCGGCGCGCCGCGCATCGGCCAGGTGTCGCGCGTGCAGCCCCGCCACGTCGATGTATGTGCTGCTCCGTTCGAAGACGCCAAGCGTCCATTCTGCGCGCAGGCCAGGGATGAAGTCGCGCGGGTCAGCGACCTCCAGCGCGACGCCAGATCCCGCGAACTCAGCGAGAAACGCGGCGATCATCGCCTCGTCTTCAGCCCGCCCGATATGGAGCGAGCCAAGGTCCTCCAGAAACCCACCGTCCCGCAGCGCTGGACCCGATGCGGTGGTCAGCGGCTGCACGCCCGGCCCGCCATAGCTTTCGGACCAGAATGCCGCCGATCGGCCGGTCGCATGATAGCCCGGCAGATCCTCCGCCTCGAGCAGCACGACCGATGCGTGCGGCGCGACCGCCGCCGCCAAACTCGCGCCCGCCATGCCCGCCCCGACAATAGCGATATCGTAACGCGTCATCATGCTCTCCCGGGCGCGCGAGCGGACAGGAAAGCGTCGATTTCACCGATCGCGCGCCCCCGCACCGCATCCACTTCGCGCAGCACTTCATGCGCCAACTCGCGCCCGAAACGGACGGTCTGCGCATCGGGCAGCTTTGCCGCCACCTGATACGCCGCCTTGGGCGAGACGAGCTTGTCGCAATCGGCAACCAACATCAGGATTGGCACCGACAGCGTCTTCAAGCGCGGATCCTCGCGCAGCATCCGGGTCGACCGGAATGCCTCCGCCACCCAACGCCAACTCGGCGGGCCGAGCAGCAATTCGGCCTTGGACGATTGCCAGAAAAGTTCGTCGGCGTAGCGCTCGGGGTCGTGCGTCAGCAGCGCTTGCCGCGTCTCGGTCGCGCCGGGTTTTTCATTCCCGCGCCACGCGCGACGCGCCGGGTTTCCGATCGCCGCCAGCGCGCCCGTCAACCGCTCGCCCAGCATCCAGCCGAGCGGGCTATGCAGCCCCAGCATCGGCGCGACCAACACTGCCGCATCTGGCGCTGCGGCGCCCTCGACCAGCCCCCGCAACGCCAGGTGCCCGCCCATCGAATGGCTGAGGATGACATGCGGGCCGGGGCCCTCGGTCACCCAATGCGCCCAAAAGTCTCGGAAATCGTCGATGTAGAGCTTGAAGTCCTCGACATGGCCGACATGCGGATCGGGCGACAAGCGTCCCGATCCGCCCTGCCCGCGCCAATCGAACGAGGTGATCGACCAGCCTTGCGCATGCCAGTGCGCAAAGGCCTCGAGATACTTCTCGAAGATATCCCCGCGCCCGCCCAGGAACAGCATCCGCCCGCGCACGCGGCGCTGCACCGGCCAGTCGAAGCGCCGCAAGGCCCAGCCGTCGCGTGCCGTCCAGCGCGTGATCCGCGCGGCCGCGGGAATAGCGCGGCGATAGAGTTGCGGGGAGACCATCTGGTGTGGTTACGTTTTAGAAAGGCATGACGTCTAGGCTTTTCCCTCATGGGTGGGCCTTCCTTTTCCGCAGTTTTGCTTGTCGTCCTGGCGGCCGTGCTCGTTTCGGCAGGCATTCAGGACGCACGCACACGCGAAATCGCCAATTGGAAGAACGCCGCCATCGCGCTCCTGGCACCGCTCTGGTGGTGGGCGACCGGCCTCGCGCTGTGGCCCGACATCGCGATGCAGATCGGCCTCGCGCTCATTGTCTTCGGCATGTTCGTCGCCGCGTTTCAGTTCGGCTGGATGGGCGGGGGCGACGTCAAGATGATCGGCGCGCTGGCGTTGTGGCTGCCGCTGGTGCCGCTGATGTGGATGCTGATTGTCATGTCGCTGATCGGTGGTGCGCTCACGATGCTGCTGCTGATCGAGCGCGCGGCCCGGCACCGCACCGGGCAGATCGAGGTGCCGTACGGCGTGGCGATCGCCATCGCCGCGCTGATCGCTTTGCGTGAACCGCTTTTTAACCACTTTGGTGTGAATGCTTAACGCGGGTTCAATCACCCGCGTCCGAAAGGTCTGAAATGGATAGTCGCAAGGTCATATTGCTGGTGGGTGCGCTGATCGTCGCGGCGATCACGGCGTTCATGGCGCGCTCGCTGATCGTGGGCAGTGCCGCACCGCAGGCAGTCGCGGCGACGGCCGCAGCCCCGCAGGTAACGGGCCCCGAAGTGCTGGTCGCGACCAAGGCGCTGCCCGTGGGCACGATCCTTGATGCCACCTCGCTGCGCTATCAGCCGTGGCCGAAGGACCTGGTCGAGAACGTCTATTTCATCAAGAAGCCCGGCTTCGATCCGAAGTCGCTCGCCGGCACCGTCGTGCGCAACGCGATCACTGCTGGTCAACCGATCACCAATGGCTCGCTGGTCAAGCCCGGCGACCGTGGGTTCCTGGCCGCGGCCCTTGGGCCGGGGATGCGCGCCGTGACGGTGCCCGTGCAGACGCAGACGAGCGTCGCCGGCTTCGTGTTCCCGGGCGACCGAATCGACCTGATCCTGACGCAGACCGTGCCCGGGGGCGGCGACGGCCCGCCACTCAAGGCGGCCGAGACGATCATGCGCAACCTGCGCGTCCTGGCGACCGACCAGCGCACCGACAATGGCGTCGGCGAAGACGGCAAGGCCGTGGTCCGTACCTTTTCGAACGTGACGATCGAGGCGACGCCGAAGATCGCGGAGCAGATTGCCGTCGCTCAGACGCTCGGCTCGCTGTCGCTGTCGCTGCGCTCGATCGCCGACAATAGCAGCGAACTCGAACAGGCGATCGCCAGTGGCGACGTCAGCATGCCGGACGATCCCAAGGCCGAGAAGGCAATGCTGACTCGCATTTCCAGCACGCCATCGACGGGCGCATCCACCATGGCGACCGGTGCGGATGTATCGCGCTTTCAGCGCCGCACCGTGCCCGGCAAGGCTTCGGACAACGGCCCGGGCGGCGCGCCTGCTGCTGGCGGCGGCGGCTTTCCGGGCGCTGCGGTCAACACCGGTCCGGTGGTTCATATCGCACGAGGAAATGCGGTGACGGAAGTCGCCGTTGGGGGGAAGAAATAGATGCGTAGCGTGTCCATCTCGCTCGGCGGGGCGATTGCCGTCGCGCTCGTGGCGACAAGCGTTGCGGTCGTGCCCGTCGCGGCCCCGGCCCAGACCGTCAGCTCGAGCTCGGTCCTGCAAGTCAACACCGGTCGCGGCCGCCTGGTCACGCTGACCCGGCCGATGAGTGACGTGTTCGTTGCCGACGACAAGATCGCGGACGTGCAAGTTCGTTCGCCGACGCAGCTCTATGTCTTCGGCAAGACCGCTGGCGAAACGACGGTCTCAGTCACGAACAAGGCGGGTGCGGTGGTTTATTCGGCCACCGTCCGCGTCGGCAACAATTTCGATTCGATCCAGCAGATGCTGTCGATGGCGATGCCCGACGCGAAGATTGTCGCGACTCCGATGAACGGGCTCGTTCTACTGACCGGCACGGTGAAGGCACCGGAAGACAGCGCCGAAGCCACGCGACTGGTTCAGGCCTATGTCGGCGAGAACACCAAGGTGCTCTCGCGCTTGGGGACGGCGACGCCGCTGCAGGTCAATCTGCAGGTGCGCATTGCCGAGGTCAGCCGCAGCTTCGTCAAGAATATCGGCGTCAACCTGCAGACCTTCAACAGCAGCGGCGGGTTCAACTTCGGCGTGGCGCAGGGACGCGCGACGACGCAATATGCCCCGAAAGGTCCGCTGTTCACCGGTGGGACCGTGGCGAGCGATGGCACCAGCTTGTTGACTGGCATTGCCAACGGCACGACGCTTGGCGCGGCGGGCAAAATTTTCGGCCTCGATGTGCTATCGTCGCTCGATCTGGGCGAGCGCGATGGCGAGGTTTCGACGCTTGCCAACCCGAACATCACCGTCATTTCCGGCGAAACCGGTTCGTTCCTGGCCGGCGGCGAAATCCCGATCCCGATTAGTCAGGGCCTCGGCGCCGTGTCGGTCGAGTATAAGCAATATGGCGTCAGCCTCTCCTACACCCCGACGGTGCTGGCCGATGGACGCATTTCGATGCGCGTCCGCCCGGAAGTGTCGCAGCTCTCGTCGGACGGTGCGGTAACGATCGCCGGGACGACCATCCCTGCGCTCAGCACGCGGCGGGTGGAAACGACGGTCGAACTCGGTTCCGGCCAGAGCATGATGATCGGCGGGCTGCTGTCGAACAGCCACAACAATTCGATCACCAAGGCACCCGGTCTGGGCGACGTACCCGTGCTCGGTGCGCTGTTCCGCTCGAACGCGTTTCAGCGGAACGAGACCGAGCTGGTCGTCGTGATCACGCCGTATCTCGTCAAGCCGACCAATGCGAACGACATCGCGCTGCCGACCGATGGCTTGAAATCGCCGACCGATCTCGGCCGCGTGTTCCTCGGCCAGTTGAGCAACGGCACCACCGGTGGGGACCGACCCAAGCCGTCGCTCGCCCCGCGCAGCACGGCGCAGCCGACCTTCGGCGCGGCGTCGCCGGCACCGGTCGTCCCGACTGCGCCTGAACCCGCGCCAACGCCGCAGCGCCGCGAAGAACCGATCTCGGCCGCACCGGCCCCGGCCGTGCCCCCCAAGAAGGGCAGCGCCGCCGCGCCCGGTTTCAGCCTCAATTAAGCCCCGCAAGGACTAGACCATGTACAAACGTACACTTCTGATCGCGACCGGCCTGGCCCCTGCCCTGCTGATCGGCGCGTGCACCACCGTCGGGCCGGGTTCGGGCACGGAGAATCGCGGGCTCGAATCGGTTCACCAGCCCGTCGTCAGCCGCAACGATTATGCGCTCGACGTCGCGACCAGCGGCAACGGCCTAGCGCCGGGTGAGGAACAGCGGCTGGCAGGATGGATGGGCTCGCTGCGCCTCGGCTATGGCGATCAAGTCGCGATCGACGATCCCAACCCGAATGGCAGCGGCGTGCGCGACGATGTTGCGCGCGAGGTCGCCCGCTACGGCCTGCTTGTGTCGGACGAAGCGCCGCTGACCAACGCGCCCGTCGTTCCTGGCACGGTCCGCGTCGTGGTCAGCCGGATGAAGGCCAGCGTCCCGAGCTGCCCCGATTTCAGCCGCGTTCGTGGTCCCGATTTCGAAGGGCATACCGGATCGAACCAAGGCTGCGCGATCAATACCAATCTTGCCGCGATGGTCGCCAACCCGACCGATCTGGTCCGGGGGCAGACCGGCAACGGCATTACCGACACCGCAACATCCGGCAAAGCGATCGATATGTATCGCAAGGCAACGCCGACCGGGGCCGGTGGCGCGACGGTCAAGGCTGAGAGCTCGAAAGGCGGCAACTGATGAACGCACCCTTCAATCCGGGGCGGATCGGTCTGCGCGACCCGTTTACCGCCTTTGTCTGCGACGAAACCACCGCGGAAACGCTGCGCCCGATCGCGGTCGAGATGGGCTGGGCGCCGGAAAAGGTGAACAAGGGCGGCCTGCGCAACGCGGTGCAATCGCTCTCGGTCTCCGCTTCGCCGCAAATCCTGTTCGTCGATCTGTCGGAAAGCGGCGACCCGCTGAACGACATCAACGCGCTGGCCGAGGTGTGCGAGCCGGGAACGGTCGTGATTGCGGCGGGCCAGGTCAACGACGTGCGGCTGTACCGCGATCTCGTGGTCAGCGGCATTCAGGATTATCTGCTCAAGCCGCTCAACCCCGACATGCTGCGCGAGGCTTTCACCAATGCGCAAGCGATCCTCAATGCGCCCAAAGCGGTTGAGGCCGGGACCGACCGTCCGCACATCTCCACCGCCTTCATCGGCGCGCGTGGCGGCGTGGGCGCATCGACGATCGCCACGTCCGTCGCCTGGGTGCTGAGCGAGAAAGGCGCGCGGACGACCGCGCTGCTCGATCTCGACGTCCATTTCGGCACGGGCGCGCTGTCGCTCGATCTGGAGCCGGGCCGCGGACTGACCGATGCGATCGAAAACCCCAGCCGCATCGACGGGCTGTTCATCGAACGCGCGATGGTGAAATCGAGCGAGCGCCTGTCGGTGCTATCGGCCGAGGCACCGATCAACTCGCCGGTGCTGACAGACGGTGCCGCCTTCTACCAATTGCAGGAGGAAATGCGCGCCGCGTTCGAATGCACCGTGGTCGATCTGCCGCGCGGAATGCTGGTGCAGCATCCGCACCTGATCAGCGATATTCAGGTCGCGGTGATCGTGACGGAACTCACCCTCGCCGCTGCGCGCGACACGATCCGATTGCTGTCCTGGATGAAGTCGAACGCACCGCAGACGCAAGTCGTGGTGGTTGCCAACCGCGTCCATCCGGCCGCCGTGCTGGAAATCAGCCGCAAGGATTTCGAAGGCTCGATCGAACGCCGCATCGATTTCATGGTCAATTTCGACCAGAAGCTCGCCGCGCAATCGGCCAAGCTGGGCAAGCCGTTCGCCGAAGCAGGCAAGGGCAACAAGACGATCGCGCCGCTGGTCGATCTCGCCACCAAGTTGATGGCGGTCGGCAATTCGGCGGAGTCGATCGACAGCAACACGCCCGGCGCAAAGAAGAAGCCCGCCGGAAAGGGCACGTCGTTGATGGGCAAGTTCGACTTCAAGTCGATGATTGCCCGCCCTTCCAAAAAGAAATGAGCCGCCTGGGCGGGGCCGTAAACCCCGTCGTAACGAAACGGAGCGCCAGATAGGCCTGTGGAACTGATACCGGTCCTTTCGCTGGGTGTGGGTGCGTTCATCGTGCTCGTGCTGATGGCCGTCGCGTTCAGCGGCCCCAACGCCGCAAAGGCGAGCACGCGCCGTCTGGGCGCGGTGCGCGCACGCCACAATGAATCGGCCAACGCGCTCGTCGATGCGCAGATGAAGCGGATTGCGGCTGCCCGGAGCAACAAGATGGACGCCGCCGCGATGCGCTTCATGCCGCGTCCCGCGGTGCTGAAGAAGCGTCTGGCGATGACCGGCAAGCCGTGGACGGTCGGTCAGTACGGCATGGCGACCCTTGGTCTCGTTACGGTCGTATCGTTGATGCTGATCTTCGCCGGATTGCCGATCCTGCTCGCCTTGTTGGTCGGCGTGGTAGTTGGCGCCGGCATTCCGCACATGGCGGTTGGCTTTTTCATCAAGCGCCGCATCGCGCAGTTCAATGCGAAGTTTCCTGACGCGATCGAGTTGTTGGTGCGCGGCCTGCGCTCCGGCCTGCCCATCACCGAGACGATTGCCGTCGTTGGTGCGGAGCTCGATGGACCGGTCGGCGTCGAGTTCAAGTCAATCACCGACAAGATGAAAATCGGCCGCACCATGGATGCCGCCCTTCAGGAAACCGCCGACCGGCTCGGCACGCCCGAATTCCAGTTCTTCGTCATCACCTGTGCGATCCAGCGCGAGACCGGCGGCAACCTGGCCGAAACGCTCGCCAATCTCGCGACCGTGCTGCGCATGCGCGGGCAGATGAAGCTGAAGATCAAGGCGATGTCGTCCGAATCCAAGGCCTCCGCCTATATCGTCGGGTCGCTGCCGTTCATCGTGTTCGGCATGATTTGGATGATCAATGGCAGCTACATGCAGAACTTCTTCATCGATCAGCGGCTGATGGTCGCCGGTGCCGGTGGGCTGCTGTGGATGGGCATCGGCGCGTTCATCATGGCCAAGATGGTCAATTTCGAGATCTGATGCGATGACCAACGCCCCCACCGGACCCGTCATCCTCGGCGTCGATGTTTACACCGTCGCGACGTTGCTCGCCGGGGTCGCAGCCTTCATGGTGCTGCTCGCGATCTATGCGGTTACGACCGCGCGCGACCCGATGACCAAGCGCGTCAAGGCGCTGAACGATCGGCGCGAACAGTTGAAGGCGGGCATCACTGCATCGACCAAGCGCCGCGCGAAGCTGGTCACCAAGAACGAGACGACCGACCGGATCAAGGCGCTCCTGTCCAGCATGAAAGTGCTGCAGGAAAGCCAGGTCAAGGCCGCGCAGATCAAGCTGATGCAGGCCGGTATCCGGTCAAAGGAATATGCCGTCGCGGTCATCTTCGGCCGCCTCGTGATCCCGCTGACCTGGGGCGTGTTCGTGCTGTATCTGGTCTATGGGACCGAAATGTTCTCGGACTGGACGCCGTTCAAGGCGTACGGACTGGTCGCCGGCAACTTCATCCTGTCGTACAAGGCGCCTGATCTATACCTCAACAACAAGATCACCAAGCGATCGCAGGCGATCCAGAAGGGCCTGCCCGACGCGCTCGATCTGCTGGTGATCTGTGCCGAAGCGGGACTGACCGTCGACGCCGCGTTCAACCGCGTGGCGCGCGAACTGGGCAAGGCGTACCCTGAACTGGGCGACGAATTCACGCTGACCGCGATCGAACTGGGTTTCCTCTCCGAACGGCGCCAGGCGTTCGAGAACCTTGCGCAGCGCGTGAAGCTCGACGCCGTGAAGGGCGTCGTGACGACGATGGTGCAGACCGAAAAGTACGGTACGCCGCTCGCTTCGGCACTGCGCGTGCTGTCGGCCGAATTCCGCAACGAACGCATGATGCGCGCCGAGGAAAAGGCTGCGCGCCTGCCCGCGATCATGACGATCCCGCTGATCCTGTTCATCCTGCCGACGCTGTTCGTGGTCATCCTTGGCCCGGCGGCCTGCTCGATTTCGGACGCTTTCAAGAACGGCGTCTAAGCCCTTCTGGACGCTTGCTCCAGCGCGGCGTTGACGGCAGGATTGCCGCCGACCGAAACCGCAAGGGCGTCGCCATGCCGTTCACAACACTGGAACAGTTCGTTCTGTTGGGCACCGTGCTGATTGGCGGCTGGTTGCTGGGCTATGCCAGCGCGCCGAATGCGGCCAAATGGAAGCGACGGCTGCGCACGCAGTCCGAACGCTTTACGGCGTTCCAAGCCGAGGCGAAGGACCGCCTCCGCGCCGCGAACCAGCGCGCAAGCGACTTGCATAGCGATTTGGAGGCGGTGCGCGCCGACCATGCCGAGGCGGAGCGGACAATCGCGTCCCTGCGCGCCGCCGCCGCTGTACCGCCCGAAGCGGAAACTCCGCGCCAGGGCTGGTTCACGCGGGCGGATTAACCCGCGCGGCAGACCGTGGCGCGGCGGGAGCGGTCGAGCGCCGGGAAGGCCGCACGATCGGCGACCAGGATCCGCACCAACGCGATACCCCGTGCACCGTGGACGCGGACCGTTTCATACCCGGCCGGAACCGCCTGCCCCGCCAGCGCCACTACGACGCGGAACGGCTTGCCCTGCGCTTGCCCGCCGTTGCGGACGAACACCGTGTCGGTGCGCGAATCAAAGATCGACAGCGACCAATAGGGCGCGGCGACCGGCACCGCGTCGATCAGCAGCGGCCCGTTCGACACGTCATACGGGCAGGACGAATAAGCCAGATCGGGGCTCGGCCGGACGATGCGGCGGCTGCTAGCATCGGCGAGCGGGACGTGGCTGAAGCGACCAAAGCCACCCTCCGACACGCGCCGGATCGCCGCCCCCATCAGCACGTCCGGCGCGAAGACCAGCCCGGCATAGCAGGTCGCGCCCGCGACGATCAGGCCGAGCAGGGCGGGTCCGGTCCAGCGCGCCATCAGCAGCCCTCCCGCTTGATATGCGGCAGCACATCGACGCTCGGATTGCCCGCCCCGCCGTCGCTCGGCAGATAGGTGCGCAGCGTCAGTTCGAGCCGCTCCACGCCGCCGCTCGGCAACCACGCGCCGGGCTGCTGCGTCGGGGCGAGCCGGATCGACCAGCCACCGCGCCCGCCGCTCTGGAAGGCGTTGCTCGCGATCGAGAAGCGGTTGGAAGGATTGGCGATCAGGTACCCGGCGGGATCATAGGCGGTCATGCTCCACCACGCCGCCGGCAGTTCTCCGCCCAGGATCAGATAGCGGCAGCGTCCGTCGAGCGGCGCGCCGTCGCTGTCGGTGGCGGCGGTGTAATAGCGCGCCTCCTGCGCCGGGAGTGCGAGCAGGCCCTTCACCGCGACCACGGCGCGCGTGTACGGATCGGCACTGGCCGAGCCGAAGGTGCGCCCCGTCGCCCAGGGGCCGATCGCGACATTGTTGCCGAGCGCGGCGCCCCGGACGAGATACACGGTCCCGCCCAGCCCGACCGCAACCCCGGCGAGCGCGCCAATCAGATAGCGCGCCCAGGGTTTCATTGCTGCTTTGCCGCCAAGGCCGCCTGCGCCGCCGCGAGCCGGGCGATCGGCACGCGATAGGGCGACGCCGAGACGTAATCGAGCCCTGCCCCTTCACAGAAGGCGATGCTCGCCGGGTCGCCGCCATGTTCGCCGCAAATGCCGAGCTTGATGCCCGGACGCGCCGCCCTGCCCCGCTCCGCCGCCAGTTCGATCAACTGCCCGACGCCCTCGACATCGAGGCTGACGAACGGATCGCGGGCATAGATGCCGCGTTCGACATAGGTGGTGAGGAAGCGCGCAGCGTCGTCGCGGCTGACGCCGAGCGTCGTCTGCGTCAGATCGTTGGTGCCGAAGCTGAAAAACTCGCCGACCTCGGCGATCTCGCCCGCCATCAGGCAAGCGCGCGGCAGTTCGATCATCGTGCCGACGAGATACTCGATCTCCCGGCCCTTATCGGCGAAGACGGCTTGCGCGGCCTTGTCGACGACCTGCTTCATCAGCTCCAGCTCGCGGCGCGTGCCGACCAGCGGGATCATCACCTCGGGGATCGGCGCCGCGCCCGACTTGACCGCGACCTCGACCGCCGCCTCGAAGATCGCGCGTGCCTGCATCTCGTAGATTTCGGGGTAGGTGACCCCGAGGCGGCAGCCGCGATGGCCGAGCATCGGGTTGAATTCGTGCAGCTCGGCCGCGCGGCGCTTGAGCACGTCGATCGCGATCCCCGCCGCCGCGGCGACATCGGCGAACTCCGATTCCTGGTGCGGCAGGAATTCGTGCAGCGGCGGATCGAGCAAGCGGATCGTCACCGGCAAGCCGGCCATCACTTCGAACAATTGCACGAAGTCGCTGCGCTGTTCGGGCAGCAGCTTTTCGAGCGCGGCGCGGCGACCGGCCTCATCCTCGGCCAGGATCATCTGGCGGACGTTGGTGATGCGCTCGGCATCGAAGAACATATGTTCGGTGCGGCAGAGACCAATGCCCTCCGCCCCGAAATCGCGAGCGGTCTTGGCGTCCAAGGGCGTTTCGGCATTGGCGCGCACCTTCAGGCGCCGCGCGGCATCCGCCCAGACCATCAACGCGGCAAAATCGCCGGAGAGTTCGGGCTGCACCGTCGGCACTTCGCCCGCCATCACCTCGCCGGTGGTGCCGTCGATCGTCACCATGTCGCCCGCCTTGATCTCACGCCCGGCGACGCGCATCACGCCAGCCTTGGCATCGATCGAGATGCTGCCCGCGCCTGAGACGCAGGGGCGACCCATGCCGCGTGCGACGACGGCGGCGTGGCTGGTCATGCCGCCGCGCGCCGTCAGGATGCCGCGCGCCGCGTGCATGCCGTGAATGTCCTCAGGCGAGGTTTCGGTGCGGATCAGAATCACCGATTCACCCGCCGCGGCGCGCCTCTCGGCGGTGTCGCTGTCGAACACCGCCAGGCCCGATGCCGCCCCCGGCGAGGCGGGCAGGCCCTTGGTCAGTACGTCGCGCACCGCCTTGGGATCGAGCGTCGGGTGGAGCAATTGATCGAGCGCCTGGGGATCGACACGCGCGACCGCCTCGTCGCGGGTGATCAGCCCTTCGTTCGCCATGTCGACCGCGATCTTCAGCGCGGCCTTGGCGGTACGCTTGCCGCTGCGGGTCTGGAGCATCCAGAGCTTGCCCTGCTGCACGGTGAATTCGATGTCCTGCATGTCGCGGTAATGCGTTTCCAGCAGGTCGAACACCTTGGCGAGTTCGGCGAACACCACCGGCATCGCCTCTTCCATCGACAGCGGCTTGGCACCGGCAGCCTCGCGGGCGGCGGTGGTGAGATATTGCGGGGTGCGGATACCGGCGACGACGTCCTCGCCCTGCGCATTGATCAGGAATTCGCCATAATAGGCCTTGGTCCCGATCGCGGGATCGCGGGTGAAGGCGACGCCCGTGGCCGAGGTATCGCCCATGTTGCCGAACACCATCGCCTGGACGTTGACCGCAGTGCCCCAGCTTGCCGGGATGTCGTTCAACCGGCGATAGACTTTCGCGCGCTCGGACTGCCATGAGCCGAACACTGCACCGACCGCGCCCCACAGCTGGTCATGCACGTCCTGCGGGAAGGGCTTGCCCCATTGCGCCTCGACCAGCGCCTTATATTCGGCGACGAGCGCCTGCAGGTCGGCGGCGGTGAGATCGGTGTCGAGGAAATAGCCGCGATCTTCCTTCGCGATTTCAAGCGCTTCCTCGAAGCTGCCGTGATCGAGTTCGAGCACGACGTCCGAATACATCTGGATGAAGCGGCGATAGCTGTCCCAGGCGAAGCGCGCGTCGCCGCTGGTGGCGGCGAGGCCCTCGACCGTCGCATCGTTCAGGCCGAGGTTGAGGACGGTGTCCATCATGCCCGGCATCGACGCGCGCGCGCCGGAGCGGACCGAAACGAGCAGCGGGTCGCTCGCATCGCCGAAGCGCTTGCCGGTGACGCCTTCGATATGCGCGATGCCGGTGGCGACTTCGGCCTTCAGCGCAGCGGGGAATTGCCCGCCTTCGTCGTAATAGACCGCGCAGAATTCGGTCGAGATGGTAAAGCCCGGCGGCACCGGCAGGCCGATCGAGGCCATCTCCGCCAGATTCGCGCCCTTGCCGCCGAGCAGGTTGCGATCACCCTTGCCCCCATCCGAAACCCCGCCGCCGAAGCGATAGACATACTGTGTCATTTCATACCTCTAACTGTCTGATTTCGCTGGGGAGGCGATCTTAAAGTCACACAAGAGTCACACCATCGACGATGTTAGCCCTCGATCTTCGAGAAATCGGCAACGGTGTGGACCGCGCTACGGACGCGATCGAGCAGCGCCAGCCGGGCGGCGCGCTTGTCGGCGTCGGGGTCGTTTACGATCACGCTTTCAAAGAACTGGTCGATCGGGCCGCGCAAGGTGGCCAGGGCCGCCATCGCGCGTTCGAAATCCTCGCCAGCGATCGCGGCGGCAGCGGCGGGTTCGGCCGAGTCGAGCGCGTTGGCGAGCGCAGTCTCTGCCGGTTCGGGCGTGTAGGACAGCGCAATCTCGCCGCCCCTCCCTGGAAGGGAGGGGTTGGAGGTGGGTTGGTGTGGGGAGAGATCGCCGCCAGCCTCAGGCCGACCCACCCCCAGCCCCTCCCTTCCAGGGAGGGGAGGAGCAATGAACCCCTCCTTCTTCAAAATATTTGCCGCGCGCTTATACCCGGCGAGCAAATTTGCCCCGTCGGGCGTCCCGATGAACGCCTGCAACGCGTGAACGCGGGCGAGCAGGCGGACGAGATCGTCCTCCCCCCGAGCGCGAACACCGCGTCGATCAGGTCGTGGCGGACGCCCGCTTCGCGTTGCTGGACAGAGAGCCTCTCCCCGAAAAAAGGGACAATTTCGAGTTGTTTCATGTCGGCGAACGCGAATGCCGCCCCAGGCACTTCGTCTTCAGACAGACGAGCAGTTAATGAATCTTCTAAGCTGCCGACCTGCCGACCATTCGCTTTGATGTCGTGTTGAGACGCCAAAGCGAAGAAACTCTCCATTCTAGCTTCAGAAATAGCGTCGACTCGCCGGGCACCAGCGAGCAGCCGGTTCCACCAGAATACTCCGTGCTGCGTAAGCGCTTGTATTAGCGTGCGACGGAAGCCCATTCGCAGCTGATTCATCGTAATGAGACGGATCACACCTAACGCTGCTCGGCGCAAAGCAAACGGATCCTTTGATCCCGTAGGCTTCTCGTTAATCCCGAAGAATCCCGCAATTGTATCCAGCTTATCCGCCAAACTCACCGCCACCGTCACCGGATCGGTCGGCACATCATCGCCCTGCCCGACCGGCTTGTAGTGATCGCGAATCGCCGCGGCGACGCGGGGGTCTTCGTCTTGCGCGGCGGCGTAATAGCCGCCCATCAGGCCCTGCAGTTCGGGGAATTCGCCGACCATGCCGGTGACGAGATCGGCCTTGCACAGCCGCGCTGCGCGGTCTGCGAGCGCGGCCAGCTCTTCCGTTCCACCCCGGCGGAGGCCGGGGCCCAGTCGCGCAGCGTCCGAAAGCGCAGCGCCGTCCCCAGCCAAATCGGGTTCCGCAACTGGGCCCCGGCCTTCGCCGGGGTGGAGCGTGGTAGCGCCGGAGGGACTTGAACCCCCGACAATCCCCTCCTCGACCAGCCACCGCGCCAGCTTCGCGACGCGGTCGACCTTGTCCGCCACCGTGCCGAGCTTCTCATGAAACACGATGCGGTCGAGCTTCTTGGCCTGCTCCTCGAGCGGCACCTTCAAGTCGGTTTCGTAGAAGAATTTCGCGTCAGACAGCCGCGCGGCGAGGACCTTGCGGTTGCCCTCGACGATCTTCGCGCCGCCGTCCGTCGCATCGATATTGGCGGTGCAGACAAAGGCATTGGCCAGGTTGCCCTCGGCATCGCGGCACACGAAATATTTCTGGTTCACGCGCGCGGTGAGCTGGATCACTTCGGGCGGCACGTCGAGGAACGCAGCGTCGAAGCGGCCGAGCAGCGGCACGGGGAACTCAGTGAGGCCGGCATTCTCGGTCAGCAGGCCCTCGTCCTGCACCAGCTCCAGCCCGGCCTTGCGCGCGGCCATGGTCGCGCCGAGCGCGATGATCTGGCGGCGTTCGGCCTGATCGACGATGACGTGGCAGGCGCGCAGCTTCTCGACATAATCGTCGGCATTGCCGATCGTGATGACGCCGGGATGGTGGAAGCGGTGGCCGACGGTGGCCGCGCCGCTCGCTATACCGGCGATCTCGCACGGCACGACCTCATCGCCGAACAAAGCGACGATGCCCTGCAACGGGCGCACCCAGCGGAGCGATTCCATCGTGGTGGATTGATCGCCCCACCGCATCGCCTTGGGCCAGGGGAAGGCGCGGATGACGGCGGGGATCGCCTCGGCCAGCACCGCCGCGGTGGCGCGGCCGGGCTTGTCGACGATCGCGAACAGCACGCCGTCGCGCTCGACGAGTTGCTCGCGCGTCAGGCCGGTCTTGCGCAGGAAACCTTCGAGCGCTTGCGGCGGGGCCGAGGCTTTGGGGCCCTTGGTTTCCTCCGACACGGCGGCGGTCTGGTCCGGCAGACCGCGCGCGATCAGCGCGAGGCGGCGCGGGGTGGCGTAGGTGACGGTCTCGGCTGCGGCCAGGCCTGCTTTGGCGATTTCGGCAGCGAACAGTTTCGCGAGATCCTCCCGCGCGCGATCCTGCATCCGCGCGGGGATTTCTTCGGAGCGGAGTTCGAGAAGAAAGTCGGTCACTTAGAATCCTCCCAGGCATGGGGAGGAATGATGTCTACCCATCATGCCGCGCTCCATGTCGGATACTCGGCCTTCCACGCATCGGTGTTGCGGTCCATCCACGCCTGGCAGCTGCCCTTCGCGAGATCGCGGACGCGGCCCATATAGGCTTGCCGCTCCGCGACCGAGATCACGCCGCGCGCTTGCAGCAGGTTGAAAACGTGGCTTGCCTTGATCGCCTGTTCGTACGCCGGGATCGGCAGCTTGGCGTTCAGGCAATTCTCGCATTCGGCGACATGTTTGCGGAATTGGTCGAACAGGCTGTCGGTGTCGGCCACTTCGAAGTTCCAGGTCGACATCTCGACCTCATTTTCGTGGAACACTTCGCCGTACGTCACGCCCGCGTCGTTGAACGCGAGATCGTACACGCTGTCCTTGTTCTGGATGTAGAGCGCGAGGCGTTCGAGGCCGTAGGTGAGTTCCCCCGCGACCGGCTTCATGTCAAACCCGCCCATTTGCTGGAAATAGGTGAATTGGGTGACTTCCATCCCATCACACCACACTTCCCAGCCCAGCCCCCAGGCGCCGAGTGTCGGCGATTCCCAATCGTCCTCGACGAAGCGGATGTCGTGGAGCAGCGGATCGATCCCGATCGCCGCCAAGCTGCCGAGGTACAGCTCCTGCAGGTTCGGCGGCGAAGGCTTCAGGATCACCTGATACTGATAATAATGCTGCAGCCGGTTGGGATTCTCGCCGTAGCGCCCGTCTGTCGGGCGGCGACACGGCTGGACGAAGGCGGCGTTCCACGGCTTGGGGCCGAGTGCGCGCAGCGTCGTCGCGGTGTGGAACGTCCCCGCCCCCATCTCCATGTCATAGGGTTGCAGAATCAGGCAGCCATGCTCGCTCCAATAGCTGTGGAGCCGGAGGATCATCGCCTGGAAGCTGAGGGGTTGGTCGGTCACGCGGCGGGCTTTGCCGCAGCGCCGCGAGAGGGTCAACCGCGCGCGGTGCGGATCGCGGCAAAGTCGCCTCCGGCTGACTTTTTGTCAGGGGTAGTTGACAATGTCACGAATCGCTTGCATTTAGTCATGGACAGCTGACATTGGGTCAGCGTCGCATGACGGAGATGACGGATGTGCCCCGACCGAACGAGCAAGCCCGACGAGAGGGTCGTGCTGGGATCGTCGCTGTTCACGGTGTTCGTGACCCTCTTCACGGTCTTGTGGTCGTGATGCGGTGGACGCCGTGAAGAACCGCCTGAAGGTGCTGCGTGCCGAGCGCGACTGGAGCCAGGCAGAACTCGGCGGACGGCTGGGCGTGTCGCGCCAGGCCGTGAACGCAATCGAAACCGGCAAATACGATCCGTCGCTGCCGCTTGCCTTCAAGCTGGCACGCCTGTTCGCCATGCCGATCGAGGAGATTTTCGATGATGAACAAGGAATGGGCGATGACCGGTAAGAGCGTCGGCCCGGGCGAAGCGGCGGACCGCGCCCGCGGGCGCCGCACGATCCGCAATTTCGTGGTGCTGGCACTGATCGGCGGTGCGGTCGGCTTCACCGCCGCGCTGGTCGAGCAACGCGACGCGCCGATCGCAGCGGGCGGCACGATGCCCGCATGGTTCGCGATCCTCGCCGCCGCGATCATGGTGGTGGCGGTCAGCATCGGCAGCGTGCTGTATCATCGCAGCATGGATGAGCTGCAGCGGCTCGACAATTATTGGGCCGCGACGATGGGCGCGAACCTGCTGCTGCTCGGCTACCCGGTGTGGCTGATCCTGTGGAAGGGCGGACTGCTCCCCGCCCCCGATGCGATGATCCTGTACCTGGCGGTATTCGCGACGACGATGATCGCCTATCTGTGGCGCAAGCTGCGCTGACCTCAATTTTCCAGAATAAGGAAAGAGACCAATGGATTACAAGACGATGACGGTCGCGCTGGCAGCCCTGCTGCTGGGCGGCAACACCGCGCCGCAAGCCGCCCCCGCCCAGACGTCCGCCGCCCCTGCGCCTAAGATAGCGGAGGCTCCCATCCCGGCCGACCCGGCTCTGTGGGTGGTGAAGGACAAGGACACGACGATCTATCTGTTCGGCACGGTCCACGCGCTGACGCCGCGGCTGAGCTGGTTCGATTCGGCGGTGCGCAAGGCGTTCGACGCGAGCCAGCAGCTCGTGCTCGAAATCCCGCTGCCCGATCCGGCAGAGGCGCAGAAAGTGGTGCTGCCGCTGGCGATCGACCCCGATGGCCCGCCGCTGCGCCAGAAGCTGAGCGAGGCAGACCGCGCGACCTATGTCACCGCGATGACCAAGCTCGGGATTCCGGAAGCCGCGATCGGCCAGTTCGACCAGTTCGAACCGTGGTTCGCCGCCGTCACCATGGGGCAGATCGCGCTGCAGAAGGCAGGCTACACGCCGGGCGACGGTGCTGAAATGGCGCTCGACAAGGCCGCCA
The DNA here is from genome assembly GCF_044881195.1 of Sphingomonas sp. MMS24-J45. Classification (GTDB taxonomy): domain Bacteria; phylum Pseudomonadota; class Alphaproteobacteria; order Sphingomonadales; family Sphingomonadaceae; genus Sphingomonas. Next base: position 542,562 of record NZ_CP173255.1, read on the forward strand.
AGGCAGCAGGCAAGCCAGTCACCGGGCTGGAAACGCTGCAGCAGCAACTCGGCTATTTCCACGACCTGCCCGAATCCGACCAGATCGCCTTCCTGATGGCGGGCGCGAAGGATGTCGACAAGTTCAAGTCGACGATCGACGGCATGGTCGAACGCTGGAAGGCGGGCGATGCCGAGGGGCTGAGCGCGCTGATGAATGAGGATCTGACCAGCCAGCCCAACTTGTACAAGGTGCTGTTGGTCGATCGCAACATGCGCTGGGCCGACTGGATCGACAACCGGCTGAAGACGCCGGGGACGGTGTTCGTCGCGGTCGGGGCCGGGCATCTGGCCGGCAAGGACAGCGTGCAGGTGCAGCTCGGCAAGCATCACCTGACCGCGACGCGGGTGAAGTACTGAGCGAGAGGCACGCCATGCGCGCAGTGGCGCGATTGCTGGCCGCGCTGGCGATCGCGCTGACCCTCCTTACTGCCGCCTGCAGTCGGCCGCGCCCTACGATCGAGGCGCGGCCGGCCTTGTGGCGTGTGGCCGACAAAGACACGACGATCTGGCTGTTCGGGTCGATTCACGCGTTGCCGCCGGAAGTGCGCTGGCAGACGCCTGAGGTCATGCGCGCGATCGATGCCGCCGATACGCTGATCCTGGAAATCGCGCCTGCTGACCCGGCTGAAGCGCGCGCGGCCTTCGCGGCGAGTGCGACGCGCTTCGGCCTGCCGCCGCTACGCGACCGAGTTGCTGCGGGAGACCGCGGCACCTTGGAGCGCGGCATCGCCGCCGCGGGCGTCGCACCGGCGGCTCTCGACACCCTCACCACATGGGCCGCGGCGCTGGCGATCGGCGCGGGTGCGGGCGAAGGCTCCGGCGCGGAGACGGGCATGGGCGTCGAGCCGGTGTTGGCCGCGCGCTTTGGCGGGCGGGCGATCGGCGCGCTGGAGACGCGCGACGGGCAATTCCGCATGTTCGATCGCTTGCCCGAGGCGGCGCAGCGGCGCTTGCTGATGGCGGCGGCGCGCGACGCGCTTGCGCCCGACGTCGGGTATCGGCGCTTGCTCACGGCCTGGGCGACGGGCGATGAAGCGGGCTTGGCCGCGACACTGACACCGCTCCTCGGTGACCCGGCGATCCGGCGCAGCGTGGTGATCGATCGCAACCGCCGCTGGGCGGGTGCGGTGGTCAGCCGGCTGGCGCGGCCGGGACGCGTGTTCGTCGCAGTTGGGGCCGGGCATCTGGTCGGGCGGGAGTCTGTGGTTGCGCTGTTGCGGCAGCGCGGCTTGACGGTGGAGCGGGTGGAGTAAGCCGACTTTGATCGGATAGTATCCCGCAATTACTGCGCGGTCGCGACTGGGCCCCGGCCTTCGCCGGGGAGGTGGAATGCGTGGCGCGCCGTGCCGGTTGCACATTCGTGCGCCCTCCCCTATAGGCCGCCGCTTCGATCAGGGTCATCCCTGGAGGCCTGGTCGATGATCTGAACCCTAACGTAATCGGAGTTTGCAATGAGCGACCAATTGACGCTCGCAGCCGAGACGCGCGAACAGGTTGGCAAGGGAGCCTCCCGTTCGCTTCGTCGTGAAGGCCGCGTCCCCGCCGTGATTTACGGCAACAAGCAGGATCCCCAGGCGATCCACGTCGAGGAAAAAGCGCTGATGCGCCTCCTGATGACGGGTCACTTCATGAATTCGGTCGTGATGATCGAAGCCGGTGGCCAGACGATCCGCACCCTGCCCAAGGACGTCGCCTTCGACGCCGTCACCGACCGCCCGACTCACGTCGATTTCCTGCGCATCGGCGCGCATTCGACCGTGCACGTCAACGTGCCCGTCGTGTTCACCGACGAAGATGATGCCCCCGGCATCGCCAAGCAGGGCGGCGTGCTCAACATCACGCGCCATGAACTCGAACTGGTGTGCGACGCCGCCGACATCCCCAGCGAAATCGCGATTTCGCTGAAGGGTCTCGAAGTGGGCGCGTCGATCCACATCTCGGACGTGAAGCTGCCCAAGGGTGCCGAGCCCGCGATCACCGACCGCGATTTCGCGATCGCCACGATCGTGCCGCCGACCGTGCCGACGGTTGCGGATGAAGAAGCCGATGCCGCGGTTGCCGAGGCACAGGCTGCTGAAGCCGAGGCGGACGCTGCCGAGGGCGATACCGCCGAGTAAGCTGCCCCCTTGCGGGATGCAGACAATCGGGGCAGCGGGAGCGAGAGCTTCCGCTGCCCCGTTCGTTTGAAGGACAAAGACGATCGTGCAACTCTGGGTCGGCCTCGGGAATCCGGGCGCGCAATATGCGCTCAACCGGCACAATGTCGGCTTCATGGCGGCCGATACGATCGCCGATTTTTATGATTTCGGCCCTGTCAAAAAGGCGTTCCAGGGCTGGACCCAGGAAGGCCGGATCAACGGGCAGAAGATCCTGCTGCTCAAGCCCGCGACCTTCATGAACGAGAGCGGCCGCAGCGTTGGCGAGGCGATGCGCTTCTTCAAGCTCGAGCCCGACGCCGTAACGGTGTTTTACGACGAGCTCGATCTCGACCCGTTCCGCGTGAAAGTGAAAACCGGCGGCGGTGCAGCGGGACACAATGGCATCCGCTCGATGACGCAGCATATCGGCGAGGATTTCCGCCGCGTGCGGATCGGCATCGGCCATCCCGGGCATAAGGACAAGGTCAGCCCCTATGTGCTCGGCAATTACGCCAAGGCCGAGATGGACCCGCTTGCCGATCTGCTGGGCGCGGTGGCGGCCGAGGTGACGTGGCTCGCCGCAGGCGATGACCAGCGGTTCATGAGCGATGTCGCGCTGCGATTAGGAAATGCAAAATGAGCATACGGACCCTGTTCGCGACTCCCTTTTACGAGGGCAGGCTGAAGAATGCCGCGCTGGTCGCCGAACTCGACCGGTCGTGCCAGGCGCTAGCGCAAGATGATCGCGCGGGGCGGAACTGGTCGAAGGAGCATGGCTATCGCGGCTATACGTCGTACGCCTCGCTCAACGACCTGCCCTATCGCGACCCAGCGTTCGCCGACCTCGTGAAACTCCTCAACAAGCATGTCGCCAAATTCGCCGAGGAATGCGCGTTCGAACTGAACGACCGCAAATTGAAGCTCGACAATCTGTGGGTCAACGTCCTCAAACCCGGTGGCACGCATTCCGGCCATGTCCACCCGCACAGCGTGGTTTCGGGCACGGTCTATATCGCAGTGCCGCCGGGGGCCGGTGCGCTGAAGCTGGAAGACCCGCGCCTGCCGATGATGATGGCCGCGCCCTCGCGTCGCGCCGATGCGCCGGAGAGCCTGAAGCCCTTCGTGTATGTCGAACCGCAGGCGGGCAGTGTGTTCCTATGGGAAAGCTGGCTGCGGCACGAGGTCGTCCCGGGCAATGCCAAGAGCGAGCGGGTCAGCATCAGCTTCAACTATCGCTGGTAGGCTCCCGCTACTGGCGTTCCGGCGCGCTAGGCCGTATCGGCGGCGCATCACCATATTTGTGCTTCAAGGATCATCATGGGTTTTCGCTGTGGAATCGTCGGGCTGCCCAACGTCGGCAAGTCCACCCTGTTCAACGCGCTGACGCAGACCGCGGCGGCGCAGGCGGCGAACTATCCGTTCTGCACGATCGAGCCGAACGTCGGTAACGTCGCGGTACCGGACGAGCGGCTGCAGAAGCTCGCCGCGGTGGCCGGATCGGCCAAGATCATCGAGACGCAATTGGGCTTCGTCGATATCGCGGGCCTGGTGCGTGGCGCGTCCAAGGGCGAAGGGCTCGGCAATCAGTTCCTCGGCAACATCCGCGAAGTCGACGCGATCGTCCACGTCCTGCGCTGTTTCGAGGACGGCGACGTGACGCATGTCGAGGGCAAGGTCGATCCGATTGCGGACGCCGAGACGGTCGAGACCGAGTTGATGCTGTCCGACCTCGAAAGTCTCGAGAAGCGCGTGCCGAACCTGCAGAAAAAGGCGACGCAGGGCGACAAGGACGCGAAGGTCGCCGCCTCCGTGCTGGCGCAGGCGCTCGATCTGCTGCGCGAAGGCAAGCCCGCGCGGCTGACCGTGCCCAAGGATGAGGAGGAAGCGCGCGCGTTCCATCAGGCGCAGCTTCTGACCGCCAAGCCCGTGCTCTACGTGTGCAACGTCGATGAGGCACACGCCGCCGAGGGCAACGCCCATTCCGCGCGCGTGTTCGAAAAGGCCAAGGCCGAAGGCGCCGAAGCGGTCGTCGTCTCCGCCGCGATCGAAGCCGAGATCGCGACGATGGCGCCAGAAGAGCGCGGCGAGTTTCTGGCCGAGCTGGGGCTCAAGGAAACCGGCCTGACGCGCGTGATCGTCGCTGGATACAAATTGCTCAAGCTGCTGACCTTCTTCACGGTCGGCCCGAAGGAAGCGCGTGCATGGACCGTGCATGTCGGCGCCAAGGCGCCGCAGGCGGCGGGCGAGATCCACACCGATTTCGAACGCGGCTTCATCCGTGCCGAGACCATCGCCTATGACGATTACGTCACGCTGAAGGGCGAAGCGGGCGCGCGCGATGCGGGCAAGCTGCGGCAGGAAGGCAAGGAATATGTCGTCCATGACGGCGACGTGATGCTGTTCCGGTTCAACGTCTGATTGACGACGGCGCGGGGTCACCGCCGGATACAGCCTGTCCCTGTCATGAGCGTGACGCAGATTAGCAGCATGAGGCCGCCTATGCGCTGGATCACCCGTATCGCCGCCGCGGCTTTGTGTGCCGCCTTGCAAGCCTGTGTCACGCCTCCGCTCGCCGGACCGCCTGCCCCACCCACTGCGGCGGTGGCGGAGGCGCGCGCGCCGGTCACGATCCTGATCTCTATCGATGGCTTCCGGCCGGATTATCGGACCCGCGGCGTCACCCCCAATCTCGATGCGCTTGCGGCACGCGGGATCAGCGCGGCGATGCGGCCGAGCTTTCCGTCGAAGACTTTTCCCAACCATTGGACCCTGGTTACCGGGCTGCGCCCCGATCGCAGCGGGATCGTGTCGAATTCGATGGAGGATGCAGGCCGACCCGGCATGAAGTTCACGATGGCGGATTCGCAGGACCCGTTCTGGTGGGATGCAGCCGAGCCGATCTGGGTAACGGCGGAACGCGGCGGGGTACGCAGCGCGACGATGTTCTGGCCGGGATCCAACGTGGCATGGGGCGGCACCAAGGCCAAGGACAAGAAATCGGTCGGAGGCGTGCGGGCCGAGGACTGGTGGCCCTATGACATCGAAGTGCCGGCCGCCCAGCGCGTGGCTGGCGCGCTCGACTGGCTGCGCCGACCCGCGGCGACGCGGCCAAAATTCCTGACGCTATATTTCGACACGGTCGACAGCGCCGGTCACAGCTACGGCCCCGATGCGCCCGAGACGACCGCGGCGGTCGCCGATGTCGATGCCCGGATCGGGGAATTGGTGGCTGGCCTTCGTGCACTGGGCCAGCCCGCCAATCTGGTCATCGTGGCGGATCACGGGATGGCCCCGACCAGCCCGGAGCGCACGATCGCGATGGATAGCGTCGCCAATCCGGCGGATTATCGGCAGTTCGAATCCGGGCCCTTTGCTACTTTCTATCCGGTCGAAGGCCATCAGGCCGCGCTGGAGAAGGCGTTGCTGGGCAAGCACGCGCATTTCGAATGCTGGCGGAAGGGGGAGATACCGGCGCGGCTGCGCTACGGCACCAACCCGCGCATTCCGCCTTATTTCTGTCTGGCCGAGACGGGGTGGCTGCTCGCGAAGACCGCGCCCAAGGAAGGCGGCGATCGCGGGAACCACGGCTATGACAATGCCGCGCCCGAGATGCTGGCGCTGTTCATCGCCAGTGGTCCGGCGATCAAGCCGCTCGGGACGCTCGCGCCGTTCGATAATGTCGATGTCGCGCCCTTGCTCCGCGATTTGCTGGGGCTGCCAGCGAGCAAGGATCTGGACGGCGACGATGCGCCGTTTCGGGCCGCGCTCGGCAAGTAGCACTTGCCTTTGGGCGCGCGCCGCTCGACACTCCGGCCATGCTCTATTTTGAAGACATCGAAATCGGCGCGAAGGCTTCCTTCGGGCATTATGAAGTGAAGCGGGAAGAAGTCGTCGCCTTTGCCGAGCGATATGACCCGCAGCCCTTCCATCTGTCCGACGAAGCGGCGGCGCAGACCCATTTTGGACGTCTGTCGGCGAGCGGCTGGCACACGTGCGCGATGATGATGGCGATGCTGGTCGAGCATTTCAAAACGACCAAGCAGGCCGGGCTTGGATCACCGGGCATCGATGAGTTGCGCTGGCTGAAACCGGTTTATCCCGGCGACACGCTGCGTTGCGAAACCGAGGTGATCGACACGCGCGCGTCGCAAAGTCGCCCCGAAATGGGCAGTTATCGCAGCCGCGTTACCGTGCGCAATCAGGACGATGTCGCGGTGATGACGGTGCTGTCGATCGGGCTGGTCAGCACGCGGCCAACCGCTTAGCGGCGGCGGCCGCGACCGGGGCGGCCCTGCACCCCGTAATCGCGCCACATCGGGCGGATCTCGCGCCCGGCGCCCCGCCAGATTTGGTTGCGGCCCTGCCAATAACCACGCTGCTGCGGGTTCCAGCGGCGACGGATGTTCTGGCGGTCGTACACGTAGACGCCTGTCCCAGGATAATAATAGCCGTTGTTCCAGCCCCAATAGGGATCGGCGCGATAGCCGCCGTAATAGGGGTCCCAGGTGTTCGCGACGCCGTACCCGGCCGAGACGCCGCCATAGCCGTAGCCGTCGTTACAGGCGGAAAGCGCCCCGGCGGAAAGCAGGGCTGCGGCGGCGAGCGAAAGTTTGGCGATCGACATAAGGGTTCCTCGGCACTCGGACCGAGCGCGCTTCGAAAAACCAACGATCGACGGTGCCGCGCGTTCCGCCGCGCCGCTCAGTGCCCCTCGAACGCCACCAGCGAATCGACCGTGAGGCCGTCGGCACGCAGCCCATCGGCACCGCCCAGTTCGGGCAGATCGACCAGGAACTGCACTTGCTCCACCACCGCCCCGGCTTTGCGCAGCAGCCGCACCGCGGCGCGGGCGGTCCCACCGGTGGCGATCAGATCATCGACCAGCAAGACGCGCTGGCCGGGAACGAGGGCATCCTCGTGCATCGCGATCCGGTCGGTGCCATATTCGAGCGCATAATCCTCGGCGATCGTCGCGCCGGGCAGTTTGCCGTCCTTGCGGATCAGCAGCACGCCCGCCTTGAGCGGCGCGGCAAGTGCTGCGGCGAAGATGAATCCGCGCGCCTCGATTCCGGCGATCAGATCGACCGGGCCCCGCGTAGCCGCTGCCATGCGATCGATCGCGGTGGCGAAGCCTGCGGCATCGAGCAGCAGCGTGGTGATGTCGCGAAACTGGATGCCGGGCTTGGGGAAATCCGGGATGGTGCGGATCAGCGCGCGCAAGTCCGCATTGGGGTGCTCAGAGTCAGCCACGATGCCCTCGTTCAAATGCGCAAAGACCCGCACCGGCGGTTCTGCCGATACGGGTCGATGCGAAGGTTAAACCGCTAAACTCGGTTGCCGGACCGCCATTGCAGGTCCGGCGCGCGAGCCGCGTCACGCTGGTCTCAGTGCTTAATGTCGCGCCAGATGTTCTGGTACGCACCGTAAGCCAGCAGCGTGAAGAACGCGATGAAGGCGAGAACCGCCAGACCATAGCCATGCCGCGTCGGCAGGTTTGGTTCGGCTGCCCAGGTCAGGAACGCCGCAACGTCCGCCGACATCTGCTTCACCGTCGGCTTCGTGCCGTCGAGATAAGTCACCTGGCCGTCCTGCGTCAGCGGTGGCGGCATGGCGAGGTTGAGCGTCGGGAAGTAACGGTTGAAATAGAGCCCGTCGGGGGTCTTCGCATCCGGATACTTCTTCAGCATCTCGGCCGGCGGATCGCCATAGCCGGTCAGCAGCGAATAGACGTAAGCCGGGCCGTCATGCCGCGCCTTGGTGATCAGCGAGAGATCTGGCGGATTGCCTTGGCCGGGATAATAGACGGTCGGGAAATAATCGGCCGGCGTGTTCGGCCGCTCGGTCGTGTCACCGGTCTTCGGATCGAAGTCCTTCGCCTTGGTGCCCCAATCGGCGGCGAACTTCTTCACCTGTGCTGCCGAATAGCCGATCTGCGTCAGATCGCGGAACGCGACGTGCTTCAGCGAATGGCAGTTGGCGCAGACTTCCTTGTAAACCTGCAGCCCGCGCTGCAGCTGGCGGTTGTCATAGGTGCCGAGCAGACCGTTGGAAGCCAGAGAGACCTCCTTCGGGTGGAGGTGATACTCCTCCGCCGCAGTTTCGGCCGGGGGATCGGTGATGAACCCCTGGACCGACCAGAACAGCGCCCAGGAGAGCACGGCAACGATGCCGGCCCCGATGAGGATTGCGATTGCGCGAACCATTGTTCGTATAGCCCTTTATTCAGCCGGAACCGGGCTACCGCTGAGTGCGGTATGTGCCGGCGACGTGCCACCCTTCTTCGCCAGAACCGCCTCGGTGATCGAGTTCGGCAACGGCCGCGGACGCTCCATCCGCGAAACGATGGGCAGGATGATGAGGAAGTGCGCGAAGTAATACGCCGCCGTGATCTGGCTGGCCATCACGATGCCCGGCGTTGCCGCCGAACCACCGCACCAACCGAGCACCGCGATGTCCGCAACCAGCACCCAGAAGAAGATGCGGTAGGTCGGGCGGAAATTGGACGAGCGCACTGGCGAGCTGTCGAGCCAAGGCAGGAAGAACAGCAGCAGGATCGACCCGAACATCGCGAGCACGCCGAGCAGCTTGGCCGGGATGAACAGGAAGTCGACCGTGAAGGCGCGCAGGATCGCGTAGAACGGCCAGAAATACCATTCCGGAACGATGTGCGCAGGCGTCGAGAGCGAGTTCGCCGGGATATAGTTATCCGGGTGGCCGAGCATGTTCGGCGCGAAGAAGATCAGCGCGGCGAAAACGAACAGGAAAACACCCAGTCCGAAACCGTCCTTTGCCGTGTAATAGGGGTGAAACGGAACGGTGTCCTGCTCGCCCTTCACTTCGACGCCGGTCGGGTTGTTCGAACCCGGGATATGCAGCGCCCAGATGTGCAGGACGATGACGCCTGCGATCACGAACGGCAGCAGATAGTGCAGCGAGAAGAAGCGGTTTAGCGCGGCATTGTCCGGCGCATAGCCGCCGAGCAGCCAGATGCGGATCGTTTCGCCGACGACGGGTATCGCCGAGAAGAAGCCGGTGATCACCTGCGCCCCCCAGAAGCTCATCTGGCCCCAGGGAAGGACGTAGCCCATGAAAGCGGTGGCCATCATCAGCAGGAAGATCGTGACGCCGAGCAACCAGATCATCTCGCGCGGGGCCTTGTACGATCCGTAGAAAAGGCCGCGGAAGATATGGATGTAGACGACGATGAAGAACATCGACGCACCGTTGGCGTGCGCATAGCGCAGGAACCAGCCGGCGTTGACGTCGCGCATGATGTGTTCGACCGAATCGAACGCCACGCCGCCATTGGCCGCATAATGCATCGCCAGCACAATGCCGGTGATGATCTGGATGCCGAGTGCCGCACCTGCGAGCACGCCGAAGTTCCAGAAATAATTGAGGTTGCGCGGGACGGGATAACCCGCACCGACCGCACCATAAACGAGCCGCGGCAGCGGCAGACGCTCATCGATCCACTTCGTAAAGCCGTTCGACGGCGCGTAATGCTTGGCCCAGGGGAAGCTCATGTCCGTGTCCTCAACCCACCGTGATCGTTGTCGGTGATGTGAACTTGTAGTCTGGCACCGCGAGATTCTTCGGGGCCGGACCTTTGCGAATGCGCGCGGCGGTGTCGTATTGCGAACCGTGGCACGGGCAGAAATAGCCGCCATATTGGCCGCGGTCTTCGCCGCTGGTGATCCCCTGCGGGATGCAGCCGAGGTGCGTGCAGACGCCGAGCGTGACGAGCCAGTTCTTCTGGCCCTTGGTGCGCTGTTCGAGCGTCTCAGGGTCGCGCAGCGTCTTAACGTCGACCTTGTCGGCCTCCGCGATTTCCGCTGGCGTCAGATTACGCACGAACAGCGGCTGTTTTCGGAAAGACACCGTGATGCCCTGCCCGGCTTCGATCTTCGACAGATCGACGTCCGTGGTCGACAGCGCGAGCACGTCGGCCGAGGGGTTCATCTGGTTCACCAGCGGCACGACGATCGCGATCGCGCCGACACCGGCCGCGCTGACCGCGGCGATGCTCAGGAAATCACGACGGCGCGGTTCGCCTTCGGAATGCGTCTGGTGCTCACTGGGGACTTCGAGGGTATTTCCGCTTGCCATCCACTTGCCCTTGCACTTCGCCCGCCCGCCGAACGCGGCGCGGATGAACGAAAAATCCGACATGGCCACCCGCGAAGGATGCGCGGGGATGCCTCATGCGCCGCAAGAATGGCGGCACCGTTGGCCCTGTTAGACGCGAGAACGCCATTTTGCCAACAGGATTTTGCCATCTATTTTAGGAGTGCTAGCGGGGGGAATGCGGATCGCCCTGTACCAACCCGAAATCGCCGGAAACGTCGGCGCCATTCTGCGGCTCGGCGCGTGCCTGAACACCGGCGTCGACGTGATCGAGCCTACCAGTTTTACGTGGAGTGAGAAGGCTTTAGCGCGATCCGGCATGGATTATGCCCATGTCGTCGATGTGCGGCGTCACGCCGATTGGGACGCGTTCGAGCGCCAAGTGCCTGGCCGCATCGTCCTGCTTACCACGCGCGGCGGGGTGCGGCTCGATTCGGCGGAATTCCGTGCCGACGACGTGCTGCTGATGGGATCGGAAGGGAGCGGCGTGCCCGACTCCGTCCACGCGCGTGCCGATGTGCAAGTGCGAATTCCCCTTGCGGCAGGAATGCGTTCGCTGAATGTCGCGGTGGCGACGGGAATCGCGCTCGCAGAAGCATTACGACAAACAAGAGGGTGGCCGGAATGATCGAACTCGACTCGGAACAGCAAGAAGCACGTGTCTGGTTCGAACATTTGCGCGACCTGATTTGCGCCGAGTTCGTCGCGATCGAACGCGAAGCCGGCTCAGACGCCGATTTCGATTACACCCCGTGGGACCGCCCCAACCCGGACGGGTCGCCCGGCGGTGGCGGCGTGCGCGGGGTCATGAAGGGCAAGGTTTTCGAGAAGGTCGGCGTCAACGTCTCGACCGTCGGCGGCGCGTTCGAGGGCGATTTCGCCAAGACGATCCACGGCGCGGCCGAGGACCCGACCTTCTTCGCCACCGGCATCAGCCTGGTCGCGCATATGGCGAACCCGCACGTGCCGGCAGTGCATATGAACACGCGCTTCTTGGTCACGACCAAGCGCTGGTTCGGCGGCGGGGCCGATCTTAACCCGCCGCTTCCGTATGAGGAGGATACCGCCGATTTCCACGCGGTGATGAAGGCCGCGTGCGACCCGCATGGCGCGGATTATTACGAGCGCTATTCGAAATGGGCCGAGGACTATTTCTACATTCCGCATCGCAAGGTCCATCGCGGCGTCGGCGGGCTGTTCTGCGATCATCTCGAGGGCGATTTCGACGCTAATCTCGCGTTCATCAAGGATATCGGCCGCGGTTTCCTCGACGCGTATCCACGGATCGTGCGGCGGCGCATGAATACGCCCTTCACCCCCGCCGATACCGCGCAGATGCTGGAATGGCGCGGGCGCTATGCCGAATTCAACTTGGTCTATGATCGCGGTACGCTGTTCGGGCTGAAGACCGGGGGCAATATCGATGCGATCCTGATGAGCCTGCCGCCGCTCGCCACATGGTCCTGACACCGGTCCGCGACGAAGAGGTCGCCACGATCGTCACCACACTGGAAATGCGGACGCGGCCCCCGCTGCGCCCGCTGCCGCCCTCCCCGCTGCGGCTTGTCGCCTGGGACCGGCCGAGCGTGGAGAAGTACCGCGCGCTTTTCCGGCGGGTCGGCGCGCCGTGGCTGTGGTTTTCACGCCTGGTGATGGCAGATGTGCAGGTGCTGCAGATCATCCACGATCCCAAGGTGGCGATCTTCGCGGCGGTCGATCACGCAGGGATCGAGGTCGGGATGCTCGAGCTCGATTTCCGCGAAAGCGGCCAATGCGAGATTTCCTATTTCGCGTTGATCCCGGAACTGGCGGGCAAGGGCCTCGGCCGCTGGCTGATGGCGGAGGCGTTGGCGCGGGCGTGGGTGAAGGACATCGAGCGGGTGTGGGTGCACACCTGCACGCTCGATCACCCCTCGGCGCTCAATTTCTACCGCGCGCAGGGGTTTGTCGCGATCAAGCGCACGGTCGAGACCTTCCCCGATCCGCGCCTGAGCGGCCATTTGCCGCCCGACGCAGCACCTCACATTCCCTTGCTGAGCCGCCGGTAAAGCGCCACTTCGATCAGGATCGACGCGACCACCCCGACGGTGCGGCACACCCCGACCACACAGTCGAGCACCGCCGCCACGACCGGATTGGCCATAGGGGCGCCGTCGAGCGACTGACCGAGCAGCTTGAACGGCATCGCCAGCAGATCGCCGCCGAGCAGCGGCACGCACGCCAGCGCCATCAGGATCAGCCCGTTGCCGCGCGTCATGGCAAAGCTGCGCCGCCATGCCGCGAACACGCCGATCGGTCGTTCAGCGACGAAGATCGGGCCGACCGGCAGCAACCGTCCTTTTAGATACAGCCCCGGAATCAGCAGCAGCAGCGTTCCGATATTGACCGGCAGCGCGATACATAAAGCGAGCAGCACGTAGCGCGGCAGGAACGCGATCCCGTTCGACAGCGCCTCGCCGACGCTTGGCCGGGTGCGGTCGGTATAGAGCCAGAACAGCACCAGCGCACCGAACACCGCGACCAAGGACAGACCGAACAGCAGTAGATCATTCTGCCGCGACCAGATCGTTGCCGCCTCGATCCACGCCTGCAATGCAGCCGTATCCGACCCGGACGCCGGCAGCGGCGGCGGCGCGGTGACGAACATTTCCTGGGCGATTGCGGGAACGAGGATCAGGGCACCCGCAACGCCGATCAGCATTTCGCGGTCGCGCTTGGCCATGACCCAGGCGTCGCGCAGGACGCCTGCTACATCAACGGTCATGCCGCCTCGACGATCGCCTCGCGCGCGTCGCGCGTCGCCAGGTACAATTTGGCCACGAAGGCCGTCGCCAGCACGGAGAACAGCGTCGATGTCGCCGCAACGACGATATGCGTCAGGACGGATGCGAGCGTGACTGTCCCCTCCCCCCGATCAACAGCCGGAAAACGCTGCCGAACACCGCATTCGCCGCCGAAGAGGCGACCCACGAAACGATCCCGTACAGCAGCACCAGCCCGACCACCTTCCAGCCGATGCCGCGCGTCAGCACGAACGACCGTGCGTAAACTCCGACACCGCGCCGCTCCATCACCATGATCGGCGTGATCAACAGCACGAAACGGGCGTAGGCCCAGAGCAGGACCGGAATCAGAAGGAGGACATAGATTCCGGCGATGCTCACCGCGCCGGGATTGGTTGGCGGCGCGGGTTGCTGCCCTGCGGCAAGGGCCGTCATGTCGATACCGCTCATCGCCAGCGCCACGCCGATCGGCAGGGCCAGCAGCAGCGCGATTCCTGTGGTGAGCAAACTGATCCCCAACACCGGGAGAAGCCGCCGGTTGGCAGTCGCCACGGCGGCGGCGCGACCGGCCGGCGGATCGAAGGCAAGCGCAGTAATGGCAATGCCGCCCCAGATCGTCATCACCGACAGCAGCAATACGATCACCCCGATCGCGACATCGGCAATCTGCCCGTCATTCTTCATCAGCGGCATCAGATTGCCGAGCAGGGTCAGCGGCATGAACAGCCCGAGCAGCACGATCGGCATCAGGCCCGCGAGATTATCGCTCAGAAACTCGGCGGTGCGATCCCAAACGGTACTCATGGTCGCAATCACGTCGCTCGTCTCCCCCGCAAAGTCCATCGGCTGTTAGCGCAAGCGCGCGGCGGTTGCCAATGACTTGCGTTGCACCTGGGCCTGCCCCATTTCGCGAGCGTGACGACGACACCCGACAGTATCGAATGGCGCATCGCACCCGCGCCCGTGCCGTATGCCGACGCGGTGGCGGAAATGGAGGCGCGCGCCGCCGCCGTGGCCGCAGGCGAAGCGCGCGAGCTGGTATGGCTGCTGGAACATCCACCAGTTTATACCGGAGGCACCAGCGCCGACCCGGCAGACCTGCGCGACCCCGCCTTCCCCGTGGTGCAGACCGGGCGGGGCGGACGCTATACCTATCACGGCCCCGGGCAGCGGATCGGCTATGTCATCCTCGACCTGAACAAACGCGGGCGCGACGTGCGCCGCTATGTCCACGCGCTCGAAGGTTGGGTGATCGACACGCTCGGCGATCTCGGCATCGCGGCATTCCGCGCCGAGGGCCGGGTCGGGATCTGGACGCATGTGCCTGATCCGGTCGCGCCGGGCGGTGTCGCAGAGGCCAAGATCGGTGCGATCGGCGTGCGCGTGCGACGCTGGGTGACGCTTCACGGATTTTCGGTCAACCTTGCCCCGAATTTGGCACATTTCGGGGGTATCGTGCCTTGTGGCTTAGCGGAATTCGGCGTGACAAGCGCCGAACGACTCGGCGGGCCGACCGATTTTGCGACCTTCGACGCGGCGTTGGCCCGCCGTTTCGAGGCGTTTGCGCATACTCATTCTTTGGGGTGACAAATCTGGGCTTGAGGGTCCGGTGAAACCCGGCTAATGTCCACTACGATTTGGGTATTAAAGGTCTCGAGGCCGACCAAATCCATTATCTAGGGAGCTTTCCAATGCGTGCATTCATTTCCAAGGTCGCTGCTGGTTCGATGATCGCTGTTGCTGCGATCGCCATTTCGGCTTGCACCCCCAAGACCGAGACGACGACGACCGACAACACGATGGTCACCGACATGAACTCGACCGACGCAATGACCACCAACGACACCATGACCGCCACCGACGGCGCGATGGCGAACGACGGTGCGATGATGTCGAACGACACCACGATGACGTCGAACACCACGACCACGACGACCGAGAACAAGATGTAATCCTTCCCGTTCGGGAAAGATTGTATCGAGGGCCGTCCGGGCAACCGGGCGGCCCTTTCGATTCCGGCCACCCCGCCTTTGTTGCGCCGCGCTCTTGACGTCACGGCGTCGGATTCGAAAAAGGGTGCGGGACAAAAAGGATTTGGGTCGCGCCGCGAAACGCCGTAGGCGCGACACCGATGATGAGAGGCACAGAATGATCGTGTTGCGTACCCTTGCCGTGACCGCCGCGCTTTCCGCCGCCGCGCTCGCCACCCCGGCCTCGGCCCAGTTCTATTTCCAGTCGCACGACATGAGCGGCCCGCCGGTCCGCGGCGATGAACCCGGCCTGCCGACGCTGCCCGATGCCACGCCTGACGAAGTCCGCGCCAATCTGGTGTGGAACCTGCGTTCCGCGCTCAACGTCGCCGCGCTGCAGTGCCAGTTCGAGCCGACCCTGCTGACGGTCGAAAATTACAATGTCGCGCTCGCCAATCACAAAGACGAGTTCAAGAAGTCGTTCGATACGCTGGCAAAATATTTCGTCCGTACCGCGAAGGGTGCGAAGCCCGGGCAGACCGCGCTCGATCGCTACGGCACGCGGACCTATTCGGCCTTCACCACGGTCGGCGCGCAATATGGGTTCTGTCAGACCGCCGCAAAGGTCGCGACTGCCGCCGCCTATGCCCCGCGCGGCACGATCTATCAGGTCGCGATGAATTACATGAGCGCCATGCGCAACGCGCTGGTGCCATGGGGCGAGGAACGCTTCCCGCGCACCGTGCAGATCGACACGCGCGTGTGGCTGCCCCGGCTGGACGATGCCTGCTGGGACAGGCGCGGTCGATGGCAGGATCGCAAGTGCGGGCCGTTTACGATGACGTTCCGCTGAACGGAGTCAGCGCAGGCCAAGCGCCTTGTGGGCCTGCAGCGTGAGCCGCCATTTCGGCCGCGCGAGCACCAGATCGATCGCGGCGGCGTGATTGGCCGCCGCATCGATGCTGTCGAGCGGCTGGACCAGATGGTGCGCGAAATCCCAGGTTTCGAGCGTTTCGACATCGCTGCCCGGCTGCGGCCAGACAAGTTTCAGCTCGTCACCGCGCCGCTGCACGACCTCGCTACCCGCCTTGGGGCTGATGCAGACCCAATCGATGCCGGGGTGGACGGGTAGCGTCCCGTTGCTTTCGATCGCGATTTCGAACCCGGCAGCGTGGAGCGCATCGACAAGCGCGTCATCGACTTGCAGCATCGGCTCGCCCCCGGTCAGCACAACGAAGCGCTCCGCCTCCCCTGCCCCCCAGAAGCTCAGCACGGCCTCCGCCAGCGCGGTAGCATCGGCGAACTTGCCCCCGCCCGCGCCATCGGTGCCGACGAAATCGGTGTCGCAAAAGCGGCACACCGCAGTCGCGCGGTCCTGCTCGCGACCCGACCAGAGGTTGCACCCGGCAAAGCGCACGAACACCGCGCGCCGCCCTGCCTGAACGCCCTCCCCCTGCAGCGTCAGGAACATTTCCTTGACGGTGTAGATCACCGCGTCAGACCGCGTAGCGGGTGGGATCGGGCAAGCCCGCTTCCTCGAACCCCTTCTTGCGCAAGCGGCAGCTGTCGCATTCGCCGCAGTGCAGGCCGCCGGGTGCCGGATCGTAGCACGACCAGCTCATACCCGCGTCGAGCCCGAGCCGTGCCGCCTCGCGCGCGATGTCGGCCTTGGTCATATATTGCAGCGGTGCGCGGATGCGGAACGGTGCGCCCTCCACACCCGCCTTGGTGGCGAGTTCGGCGAGCCCTTCGAACGCCGCGATGAATTCCGGTCGGCAATCGGGATAGCCCGAATAATCGAGCGCATTGACGCCAATATACAGGTCGCGCGCGCCGGCCGCCTCGGCCCAGGCGAGCGCCAGACTCAGAAAGACGGTATTGCGCGCCGGAACATAGGTGATCGGGATGCCGGGCTGCACGCCGTCCTTCGGCACCGCAATGTCGGCGGTGAGAGCAGAGCCGCCAAATGCCGCCAGATCGAGCGGAAGCACCACATGCCGCACCGCGCCCAGCGCGCTTGCGATCCGCCGCGCCGAAGCGAGTTCGAGCCGGTGGCGCTGATTGTAATCGAACGACAGCGCCAGCAGGGCGTGGCCGTCTTCACGCGCGCGCGCGGCCGCAACCATCGAATCAAGGCCACCCGACACCAGCACGACTGCCAGTGACGTGACCGGAAAGGTCGTTTCAATTGTCATGATGCCCCCGGCTACGCCCAAACGCTCGCCTTCGCAAGCGCACAACAAAAAACGGGCCGCCCGTAAGCGACCCAGTGGCGCCCGTCATCGGGCAAATCAGGGAGAAAACGTGCCGTCAAAAAATTGCACGTTTCCCGGTAGCACCACTTCGTAAACGCCCGCTTAATGCGCCGCGCCATTTGCCGGGCAGGCACCGATGCGACGCGCCTCATATTGCTCCTCGAACGGCGCACCGTTGATGATGCCTTGCGTATCGAGGCTGAAATTGCGCGCAGTCGTCACCTTCACGCTCGTCCGGCCGTGCCCGCTGCCGGGACAGGTGAAATGCACCGTCGCAATATTGGCCTCATTGGCGATGATGAAGCGTTGGCATTGCAGGCTGGCGTGGCCGTATTGGATCAACGTGTCGGCATCGGCGATGCACGACGTGCTGGGCGCGGCGCTCGATCCGGCGCTCTTGAACTGCCACTGGCCGGGTTCGATCTGTGTAAGCGCGGTCAGCGTCGGCGCGCGCGCGGGCGCTGCCGCCGCCAAAGCGCCCGTCATCAAAACGGCCGCGCCCGCAAGGCGCGCCACGATCCCTACTCGCATATCTTGTCGTCCGCCCCGTGCCGCCGCCCTAATCTATCGGGAGGCGGTGCTGCACCATAGCATGACACGTCGCCCGCGGCGAACAACAATATCGATCACGTAACGATATCAGTGCTCTCAAGCGGCGCGGGCGTCACCGGGAATTTTCGCGCGCAAAAGGCGCAATCGACGAAGATCATGCCGGTTTCATCCGCCATCGCGTGCTGCTCCTCTGCCGGGAATTTGGCGAGGACCTGTGCGATATACTCGGGTGAGCACCGACAGCCGCGGACGAGCCCTGTATCGCCGTGCAGCCGCACCTCGCTTTCCTCGTTGAACAGACGCCACACCAAGGTTTCAAGCGGCAACGACGGGTCGGCGAGTTCCTCGGCCTTCATCGTCTGCCCCAAGATCGAGACATGCTCCCATTCGGGATGATCGAGGCGCGTGTGCAGGCGGTCACGCCCGACCTCGCCCTCGGGCAGATGTTGCAGCAGCAAGCCACCGGCCACGCGCCCGCCAAGACCGACTCGCACGAGCGTCGGGATCTGCTCCGACTGCAGGAAATAATGCTCCGCCGCCGCGCTCAACGAATTGCCATCGAGCGGCACGATGCCCTGATAGCGCTCGCCCGTGATCGCCTGATCGAACGTGATCGCGAGATAGCCCTGCCCGAACAACGCGAACAGGCTGGGGTTCTCCGGTGCCGCAGCCAGGCGTTCGGCATCATACTGGACATAACCGCGCAGTTCGCCGCCGCCCGCGCCACTTTTATAATCGCATACGAGCAGCGTCACGATACCGGTCTGCGTCTGCGCCTGCAGCGTCAACTGCCCGCCCGCATCCTTGAGCGTCGAACCGATCAGCGCGGCAAGCGTCAGCGCCTCGGCGAGCAACGCCTCGATCGGCGCGGGGTATGCGTGTGCCGACAGGATGGTGTCGAGCACGGGGCCAAGCCGCACTATTCGCCCACGCGCGTGTCGATCCGGGATGGTGAAGCCGAGCGCGCGGTCGGTGTCGGTGGTCGAAGTTTCGGTCATCACACTCTTTCGTCACCTCAGCGCAGGCTGGGGTCTCGCGGGGCTCGGGAGCGCCCTACGTCCAGGAGATCCCAGCCTTCGCTGGGATGACGGATATGGTGGAGCGTCAGCCTGGGTTCAACCAATCTGCCCAAAGCACCAGCGCAGCACCGATTTCTGCGCGTGCAACCGGTTTTCCGCCTCCGCCCAGATCAGCGATTGCGGACCGTCGATCACCTCCGCCGTCACTTCCTCGCCGCGATGCGCGGGGAGGCAGTGGAGGAATTTGGCATCCGGGTTCGCTTTCGCCATCAACGCGGCGTCGACCTGATAGGGCATCATCGCGCGCAGCTTGGTGTCGGCGTGCGCCTGGCCCATCGAGATCCAGGTGTCGGTGACGATCACGTCTGCGCCCTCGACCGCTTCCGCCGCCGTACCGACGACGCGCGCGCGCCCCTTGCCGAGCGCCACGTCCTGCTCGGGCGGCATGAAGCCCTGCGGGCAGGCCGCGACCACATCGAAATGCATCAGCCCAGCCGCCTCCATGATCGAGGCGAGCACGTTGTTGCCATCCCCCAGCCACGCCACCTTCAGACCCGGCAGCGGCTTGCCCGCTTCGATGATGGTCAGCAGGTCGGCCATGATCTGGCACGGATGCGAATTATCGGTCAGGCCGTTGATGACCGGGACCGAGGCATGGTGCGCCATCTCCTCGAGCTTCGTGTGGTCATCGGTGCGCAGCATGATCGCGTCGCAATAGCCCGACAGCACGCGCGCGGTGTCCGCCACGGTCTCGCCGCGACCGAGTTGCGTCGTGCCGGCATCGAGCACGATGCTGGAACCGCCCAGCTGGCGTATCGCCATGTCGAAACTGACGCGGGTGCGAGTTCGAGTTTTTTCGAACACCATCGCCAGCGTATGGCCGGCGAGCGGGGCGTCTGCATCGGCTTTGCCCTTGGGCCAAGCGGAGCGCGCCGCCTTGCGGTCGAGCGCATCGGCGAGCATCGCGGCGATCCCGTCGGGGCCTGCGTCGGTGAGCGACAGGAAGTGGCGCACTATGCCGCCACCGCCGTAGGCGCGAACGAGCGCGCGCCGTCGCTGATCTTCTGCACGAATTCGGCGATGTGGCTTTCCTCGATCACCAGCGGCGGCAGGACGCGGACGACATTCTCGCCCGCCGCGACCGTCAGCAATCCGTGATGATCGCGCAAATGCGCCACGAAATCGCGCGCGACGACCGCGTCCTTCAGCTTGATGCCGAACATCAGGCCCTTGCCGCGGATTTCTTCGAAGACATGGTCGAAATTGGGCATCATCTGCTCGACCGAGGCGCGCAACCGCTCGCCCATTGCGGTGACGTGATCGAGGAACCCGTCCTCCAGCATCACGTCGAGGATCGCCTCGCCCGCCGCCATCGCCAGCGGATTGCCGCCGTAGGTCGATCCGTGCGTGCCGAACACCATGCCCTTGGCCGCTTCCTCAGTCGCGAGGCACGCGCCGAGCGGGAAGCCGCCGCCAATGCCCTTGGCCGAGGACAGGATGTCGGGGGTGATGCCGTAATGCTCATACGCCCACATCTTGCCGGTGCGGCCATAGCCACACTGCACTTCGTCGAGCACCAGCAGCAGGCCGTGGTCATCGCAGGCCTTGCGCAGGCCCTGGATGAAGTCGACCGTGCCTGCCGAAACGCCGCCCTCGCCCTGGATCGTCTCGACCATGAAGCCGGCGGTGGTGTCGTCGATCAGCGACAGCGCCGCTTCGAGATCGTTGAACGGCGCGTAGCGGAAGCCCGGCAAGAGCGGCTCGAACCCGTCGCGCATCTTCGGCTGATTGGTCGCCGAAATCGCGCCCATCGTGCGGCCGTGAAAGGCGTTGTTGAAGGTGATCAGCGTGGTCCGCTGCGGATTGCCGTTGGCGTAGTGATAGCGCCGCGCGGTCTTGATCGCGCATTCGACCGCTTCGGTCCCCGAGTTGGTGAAGAAAACCGTGTCGGCGAAACTGTTTTCGACGATCCGCTGGGCGAGATGCTCGCCCTGCGGCGAACCGTACAGGTTCGACACGTGCATCAGCGTCGCCGCCTGCTTGGCGATCGCCTCGACCAGTTTTGGGTGCCCGTGGCCGAGCGCGTTGACCGCGATGCCGGCGGCGAAATCGAGATACTGTTCGCCCTGCTCCCCATAGAGGTAGCAGCCCTCACCTCGCACCGGGCGCACGCCGCAACGCGGGTACACGGGCATCAAGGCTGGGGTCGACACGGGGCTTCTCCTTCAAAAAGCAAAAAGGCGACCACCCGGTCGCCCGAACCGTGTTTTAGGCCGGTTGCGCTACCGACGCAACACGCCGCGCTTCGTCGCCGCGCACGGCCAGCAGATACATGACGGGCGTCACGATGCGGCTGAGGAAGGTCGAGCTGATCAGCCCGCCGATGATGACCCAAGCTAGCGGCGAATACAGCGCCGATCCGCCCAGCGCGAGCGGGAGCAGGCCGCCGATCGCGGTGACCGAAGTGAGCAGCACCGGCAGGAAGCGGATCTCGCCCGCTTTCTCGATCGCTTCGCGTAAGGCCATCCCGCGCGCGCGGAGTTGCGTGGTGAAATCGACCAGCAGGATCGAATTCTTGATCTCGATCCCGATCAACGCGACGAAGCCGATGATCGCGAGGAACGAAAGCGAATTGCCGGTCAGCAGCAGCGCGACCAGCCCGCCGACGGTGCCTAGCGGGATGACGCCCGCGACTACCATCGTCTCGCGGAAACGCCCGAATTCGAGCACCAGCACCCCGAAGATGCCGAAGGTCGCGAGCAGAATGATCGGCCCCAACCCGGAGAAATTACGCCGTGCTGCCTCCGCTTCGCCGCCGATGCCGAAGCTGTAGCCGGGCGGCAAATCGATCTTGGCGAGCCGTGCCGCCACCGCGCTGTTGAGGTTGGAGGTCAGCACGCCCGGCTGATTGTAGGCGGTGATCGTCACGGTGCGCTGCAATTTGTAGCGCGTGATCAGCGGCGGCACGCTCTTCAGCTTGGGAGACGCGATCTCCAGCAAGGGGATGCTGCCCCCGGCGAGTGTGGGCACATAGATGCTCGACAGCGCCGAGACCGGCTGGTTCGCCGCCATCGGCAACCGGACGGTGACCGGCCAGGTATCACCCTCATTGTCGCGCAGCCGGCTCGCTTGTTCTCCGCTGATCGCGAGCCGCACCGCGCGGCGCGCTTCGCCCGGTGCGACGCCGAGGAGGCTGGCCTTGGCAGCATCGAGGCCGAGGTCCATGTCGACGCGGTCGAACGCGAACGGATTGTCGATGTCACGCAGGCCCCGCACCTCGCCCAGCGCCGCGCCGACGCGGTCTGACAGCGTCTTCAGCACCGCGAGATCGGGGCCGCTGATCCGCACCGCGACGGGTGCCTCGACCGGCGGGCCGTTCTCGAAATTAACCAACGTCACGCGCGCATCGGGATACCCCGCGAGCGCGGTGCGCAGGCGTTTCAGCAGCTTGGGGCTTTCGCTGACGTCCCAATCCTGCATCGTCACGAAGATGTCGCCGTAGCGCGCGCGCTCCTCGCGCGGGAAAATGTTGTAGAAGATTTGCGGATTGCCGCGTCCGGCATTCTCCATGACGTTGACCACCGCCGGTTCGCGGCGCAGCACGGCGGCGACCTGCTTCACCGCGCGGTCGGTCGTGGCGATCGTGCCGCCCTCGGGTGCCTCGACGCGGACGATGAAATAGGGCGTCTCGGCCGCCGGAAACAGGCTGAACCCCAGCACCGGCACCAAGGCAAAAGCGCCGACGCACAGCGCCATCGCGCCCCAGAACCACGTCCGCGGCCGATCGAGCGCGCGGTGCAGGATCGGCGCGTAGATCCGATGGATTCCCGCCATGATCGCGCGCAGCAGGGCATTGCCCTCCCCCGCGTGCGGCCGCAGCAGCTTGCTCGCGACGAACGGGATGATCGTCAGCGACACGAGCAGCGAGCTTGCGACGGTGACGAGCACCGCCATCGGCAGGCCGCGCACGAAATCGCCCGACCCCTCGGGCAGGAACGTCAGCGGCAGGAAGGCGAACAGCAGCACGCCAGTCGCGCCCATCACCGCGGCGGTGATTTCGTTGGTGCCCTTGATCGCGGCGTCGGTCGGCGTGTCGCCGCCGCGGATATGCCGCTCGATATTCTCGGTCACCACGATCGAATTGTCGACGAGCAACCCGAGCGAGAGGATGAAGCCCGAAATGCTGATCTGGTTGAGCGAATAGCCGAGCAGCGCCAGCATCAGCACGCCCATCGCGAGACTCAAGGGGATCGAGATCGCCACGATCAGCGAGGGGCGGAAGCCGAGCGGCAGGATGGTGACCAGCACCAGCGCCAGCGCGATCGCGAAGTCGCGCGCGAGCTGCGCCAGTTTGCGCTGGATGTCGTTGCTTTGGTCAAAGCCGATTTCGAGCTTCACATCGGGCGGCAATTGCGCGCGGATCTTGCCGATCGCCGCGACCAGATTGTTGCGCAGCGTTCCTGCATCGGCCTCGTCCTTCTGCCGCACCGTGACGAACAAGGCGCGGTGGCCGTTGAAACGCGCGATGTGCGTTTGTTCGGCCTCGCTCCAATCCACGCCCGCAAGGTCGCCGACGCGCACCAGCCGCCCGTCGCCCGCGCGCACCGGCACCGCACGGATCGCATCGACATCGCGATATGCCCCGCCCGCGTCGAGATTGTAGCGCCGCCCCGCCGCATTCACCGTCCCGGCGGGCAGATCGACCCCGCCCTGCTGGATCGCATTGGCGACCGCCGAGGCGGGAATCCGCGCCTGCGCCAGCCGCCCGGAATCGATCGCGACCCGCACCTCCGGACTGGCCACGCCATCGATGGTGGTCGATCGCACGCCGGGAACGACGTTCAGCCGGTCGCGAATATCGTCGGCGAACTTCGCCATCCGCCGCCAGCTCGCCGTGTCGCTGACCAGCGCGAGCTGCAATACCCCGGCCTCGGTCGTGCGCGGGCGGCGGAAGGCGATGCGCTGGATACCCTGCGGCAGGCGGTCGCGCACCGACTGCACCTCGCGCACGACCCGATCGAGCGATTGTTCAGCATCGGTGCCGTGTTCGAAATTGACCGAGATGACTGCGGTGCCGTCGGTGCTGGTCGAACGGATCTCGTCGATATTGTCGAGGCCCTGGAGCACGTCCTCGAGCGGCTTGGCGACCGTTTCCTCCATGTCGGCGGCGTCGGCACCGGGCAGGATCACCGTCACCACCACGGTCGGGATCGGGAAATGCGGATCGACCGAGCGCGGGATCGAGAGGAATGCCGATACGCCCAGCAATGCGAGCAGCAGGAAGGCTACCAGCGTCACCTGCCAGCGCCGCACCGCAAAGGCGGTGAGGTTCATTGCGCGGGGCCGACCGGCGCGATCTTCATGCCGTCGGTCAAGCGATCGACGCGCGACAGGGCAACCCATTCACCTGGTTTCAGGCCACCCGTCACGCGGATGCCTTCGTCATTCGCCTCGCCGATGCGGATTTTGCGCAGATGCACGTGCGAGGTGGCGAGATCTACGACATAGACCAACGCCTCGCCCGCACGCGGGCCGAACACCGCGCTTGGCGGTACCGCAAGCGTCGTCGCGCCGACGCCCTTCGCCGTAATCTTCGCATTGCCGATCTGGCCCGAGCGCAAGCGCTTGTCGTCGGGCAAAGCGACCTCGACCGCGAAGGTGCCGGTCGCCTGATCGGCGCGGCCCGCAATTTCGATCACCCGGCCGACGATCACGTCATCGTTGAGCGCCGCCAGCGTGATTTGCGCGGGCGCGCCGAGCGTCAGGCGGGCGGCATCGCGGTCGGACAGCGGGATGCGCAGGACATAGCCGCTCGCCTCCTCGCCGATCACCAACACCGGCGTACCTGCCGCGACGACTTGCCCCGGCTCGGCCAGCCGCGCGAGTACCGTGCCGGGTCCGGGCGCCGCGATCGTGGCGTTCGCGCGCTGGAACCCCGCCGCACGTACTTGTGCCTCGGCGGCGAGCAGGGCCGCGCGCGCGCTTTCGAGGCGTGGCCGCGTGATCCAGCCTTGCTTCAGAAGGCCGTCGCTACGGGCATATTCCGCGCGGGCGCGCTCGCGTTCCGCAGTGGCGCGCGTCAGGTCGGCGGCGACGGTCGTGGTATCGAGCGCGGCCAGGATCTGCCCGCGCTTTACAGTATCGCCTTCATTGACGCCAAGCCGCTCGATCCGTCCGGCGCTGGTGAAACCAAGCGAGGTTTCACGGCGTAGCGCCACCGTGCCCACGCCGGTGACGGTAAGCGCGCCGGGCGTGCCCCCTACTTGGGCGATGCGGACTTGCGGAGCGCTGGGGGCCGGGCCTTGCTCGGGTGCCGCCTTGCCGCACGCTGCGAGCATGAGGCAGACACTGATAACGATTCGGCCCCGCATTCTATTCTCCCGTTACGGGAGCGATACGCGATTCAGTCTCGAATGAAAACTGACTAGTTCTTGATCTTCCAGCCCGAGCGCAGCAGCCAGTAGCAGAGCAGCGCCAGCACCGCGTCGATCGCCAGGATCACCGCGCCGCCCAGCAGAACCGGCGAATCCGCGGTGCCGAGGAAGCCGTAGCGAAAGCCCGAGATGATGTAGAAGAACGGGTTGGCGTGGCTGAATGCGCGGAACGCAGGGGCAAGCTTGTCGACCGAATAGAAAGTGCCCGACAGCAGGGTGAGCGGTGCGATCAGGAAATTCTGCACGGCAGCGGCATGATCGAATTTCTCCGCCCAGATCGAGGTCAGCACCCCGATCAGCGCGAGGAACACCGATCCGAGCAGCCCAAACCACAGGATTGCGAACGGATGCGCCGGGTGCAGATGCACGCCCGGCCAAAGCCCCATCGCCAGATAAACTGCCACGCCGACGCACACCGCGCGTGTCACCGCACCACCGACCATCGCGACCAACAGCTCCGCAATCGACAGCGGCGGCATCAGATAATCGACGATCGTCCCCTGGATCTTGCCGACCAGCAGGGAGAAGCTGGCATTGGCAAAAGCGTTTTGCAGCATTCCCATCACGATCAATCCGGGCGCGATGAAATCGGCGAAGGGGATATCGACGCCACCGACATGGACGGGCTGCTTGCCGCCCGTCGCGACGGTGAAAATGACGAGGAACAGCAAGGTCGTGATCGCCGGTGCCCAGATCGTCTGCAACTGGACCTTGAAGAACCGCCGCACCTCCTTGATATAGAGCGTTCGAAGACCGCCCCAATTGACGTTCCGGATGACCGGAACGCCGGGTGCGTTCATCACGTTACGAATTTCGCCGATTGGGGGCTGGCTGCTCATGGCTACGTCGCTAAAGACTGCCGCCGCTGCCCGCAACCGATAGAATTGGTCGGCACGATACGATTGGGAATGACGATGAGCTGGACCGACGAACGGATCGATACGCTGCGCCGCATGTGGGAAGCGGGTCAGACCGCTAGCCAGATCGCGGAAGAACTGGGTGGCGTCAGCCGCAATGCCGTGATCGGCAAGGCGCACCGCCTGGGGCTGCAGTCGCGCCCGTCGCCGGTAAAGCCGAACGAGCCCGCGGCCGCGAAGACCGCCGCTCCGCCCCCCGCGCCCAAGCCGGCTGCACCCGTCGCCGCCGCCCCGGCGCCCGCGCCGGTCCCGCCACGTCCGCCGGTCGAGCGCGCCGCACCGCCGGTCGTCACCGCCCCGCCGGTGATCGAGGACGAGGTCGAAGAAGAGGACGAGATCGAGGCCAGCGCCCCCGTCGCGGCGCCCCGCCCGGCCCCGCCAATCCTGCGTTCGGTCGGCCCCGGCGGCTTTCTGCGTCAGGCACCGGGCGAGCAACAGGCCCCGATCACGCCGGCCCCGCCGCGCCGCCTGGTTCCAGCCAAGCCTTCGCCCGAGATGGCGGGTAAGACCACGTTGCTCGATCTGAACGACAAGATCTGCAAATGGCCGATCGGCCATCCGGGCGAGCCTGACTTCCATTTCTGTGGCGAGAAGGTGAACCCCGGTTTCCCCTATTGCGTCGGACATTGCGGCCATGCGTATCAGGCGCAGCTTCCACGGCGCGACCGTCGTCCTGCACCACCGCTCCCGTTCGGCGGCCCGCGCGCGCGCTGATTTCGGTCGGGTGACCATGCTGCGTCGGGTTGCGCTTGCCGCCTTGTGCGGGGCGCTGCTCGGCGCCGCGCCCGCCCCCGAACCGCCGGTCGTCCGCGTGCGGCTGGAAACGGCGGTCGGCTCCATCACGCTCGCGCTCGACACGCGTCGCGCGCCGCAGACGAGCGCCAATTTCCTGCGTTATGTCGATGACGGGCGGCTCGACGGGACGAGCTTCTATCGCGCATCGCGCCGCAAGACGTCGCCTGGAGGTTTCGTCCAGGGCGGGATCGGCACCGATTCGCACCGGATGCTCGATCCGTTGCCGCTCGAGCCGACCAGCAAGACCGGTATCAAGCATCTGGATGCGACCGTATCGATGGCGCGCTTCGAACGCTCCGATTCAGCCAGCGGCAATTTCTCGATCATGGTGGGCCCAAACCCCTCGCTCGACGCGCGGCCGGGTTTTTCGGGCTATGCCGCCTTCGCCCATGTCATCGCTGGGATGGACGTCGTGAAGCGAATGCTCGCCGCGCCGACGCGCCCGGGCGGCGACGGCGCATTTAAAGGCCAGATGATGGTCCGGCCGATCCCGATCCTGCGCGCGATCCGTCTGGACGGGGTCGCCAAACCGACGGGGCGACTCAAGGTCTGGCAGATGCTCCGTAGGGTAGGCTGACGGCACACTTGCCCGCCCCGTCAGGTTCGCCCTGCCCCGTTCGCCCTAAGCCTGTCGAAGGGCCGTGCCGCAAGCGCAGTACGCGCCTGCGGCGGGCGGTGCTTCGACAAGCTCAGCACGAACGGGTTAGAGTGCGGCCGCTGGTTTAGAAGCGGAACTGCGCGGTTGCGCGCACGCTGTGCCACCGGAAGAACCGGTCGCTACGGGCAAAGTCAGTGCCGGCGGTGTTCGGTGCGAGCACGAACGGATTGGTTGCAGGCGCGGTACCCTGCGTCGCGCGGACGCGATAGTCGCCGTCCTTATACTGGTTGTAGAGATATTCGAGGCCGATCGAGAAATGACGGCCGAGCTTCTGCTCGATACCGCCGCCCGCGACATAGCCCCACGCATCCTTCTTGCCGCTGGTGGCGAAGGCATTGGCGGTGTTGGTGGTCTCGAAGGTCGAGTTGACCTTCGCATAGGCGCCACCGCCGGTTGCGTAGAACAAGGTCTTGTCGAACGCATAGCCCGCGCGCGCGCGGATATTCGCGTTGTAGTCGACCTTGCGCGTCAGCGTGTAGCTGGCGGGCGTCGTGCTGAACGCGCTGACGCTGTCACGTACTTCGCTCTTGCCGAATTCGCCGACCAAGCCGACCACGACATGGTTGAACTGCTTGTCGAAGCCGATGCGGCCCGAATAGCTGATATTGTCCTTGTCGTTGGTGCACCCGGTCAACAGGCCCGTGCTGGTCGCACGGCCATTGCAGAAACCTGCGCCCGGCTGTGCTGCGGTCGCTGCAAAGGCGTTGCTGCCGGTAGAGGTCAGGACGGTATCGCCGAACTGGCCATCGAGGTTGCGGTCGAACAAGACGGTCGAACCGCGATCGTTCGGCTGTGCGTCGAAACCGACGGTGCCGCCCACATACAGGCCGTCGAACGGCTTGTCGTCTGCCTCTTGCGCGAAGGCGGGAACGGAAAGGGCGAAGCTGCCAGCCAGCAACACGGCGGCGAGCGAGAAAGTCTTGGTACGCATGAACACTCCTGAATTTGCTGCATTAGCGAAAGCAGGGACGTTCGAAGCGGCAGATTGGCTGCACGGACATGAACATTTCGTCACGCTGCGACTTTTGGGCCACACTGGACCTGTTCGCGCGATGTTCCGGCGAGACGCTTGGCAGAAAGGCCGCTGCCCCCTTATAGCGGTGGCATGTCCGACGATTTGTTCGCTACCCCCCCGAAACCGAACGGCGATTATGACGCCTCCTCGATCGAGGTGCTCGAAGGATTGGAGCCGGTCCGGCGCCGTCCCGGCATGTATATCGGCGGGACCGACGACCGGGCGTATCATCACCTGGCCGCCGAAGTACTCGACAATGCGATGGACGAGGCGGTCGCCGGTCATGCGACGCGGATCGAAATCGAGCTGCATCCCGGCAACCGGCTGGTGATCGTCGATAACGGGCGCGGCATTCCGGTCGATCCGCACCCCAAGTTTCCCGACAAATCCGCGCTCGAAGTGATCCTCTCGACGCTCCATTCGGGCGGCAAGTTCGACGGCAAGGCCTATGCGACCAGCGGCGGCCTGCACGGCGTCGGCGTCAGCGTGGTAAATGCGTTGTCGTCCGACACCGTCATCGAAGTCGCGCGCAACCGCGAACTCTATCGCCAGCGCTTCGCGCGTGGCGTGACACTCGGGCCGCTCGAACATGTCGGCGCTGCCCCCAACCGCCGCGGTACCTCGGTCAGCTTCGTGCCCGATACCGAAATTTTCGGCGCCGACATGAGCTTCAAGCCGACGCGGCTCTACAAGCTCGCGCGATCGAAGGCGTATCTCTTCGCGGGCGTCGAAATCCGCTGGAAATGCGCGCCGGAACTTCTCACCGACGACACGCCGCCCGAAGCGGTGTTCCAATTTCCGGGCGGCCTCGCCGACCACCTGCGCGAGCAAATCGGCGTGCGCGAGTGCGCGACCAGCGACTTCTTCGTCACCCGCCAGGATTTCCCCGGCAGCGCGGGCCGAGTTGAATGCGCGGTCGCCTGGCCGCTGTGGAGCGATGGATCGTACAGCTGGTATTGCAATACGATCCCCACCCCTGACGGCGGCACGCACGAGGCAGGTCTGCGCGCCGCGCTGGTGAAGGGCATCCGCGCGTTCGGCGAACTGGTCGGCAACAAGAAGGCCAAGGACATTTCGGCCGAGGACATAATGACCGGCAGCGAGCTGATGCTGTCGGTCTTCATCCGCGATCCGCAGTTCCAGAGCCAGACCAAGGACCGTCTCACCAGCCCCGAGGCGGCGACGCTCGTCGAAAAAGCCGTGCGCGACCATTTCGACCACTTTCTCAGCGACAATATGGAGCGCGGCAAGGCGCTGCTGACCTATGTTCTGGAGCGGATGGACGAACGGCTCGCGCGGAAGGCCGAGCGCGAGGTCAAGCGCAAGACCGCGACCAGCGCGCGCAAACTGCGCCTGCCCGGCAAGCTGACCGACTGTTCGTCAAACGGCCCAGAGGGCACCGAAATCTTCATCGTCGAGGGCGATTCGGCTGGCGGCTCGGCCAAGCAGGCGCGCGATCGCAAGACGCAGGCGATCCTGCCGATCCGCGGCAAGATCCTCAACGTCGCGTCTGCCACCGCCGCCAAGATTCACGCCAATTCCGAAATCGCCGATTTGATTCAGGCGCTCGGCTGCGGCACGCGCAAGGACTGCCGGTCGGAAAACCTGCGGTACGAACGCGTCGTCATCATGACCGACGCAGACGTGGACGGTGCGCACATCGCGACGCTGCTGATGACCTTCTTCTTCCAGGAAATGCCTGAGATCGTCCGTGCGGGCCACGTCTATCTCGCGCAGCCGCCGCTCTATCGACTGACCTCGGGTACCAAGAGCCTTTACGCGATGGACGACGAGCATCGCGCGAAGCTGGAAGCGACCGAGTTCAAGGGCAAGAAAGTCGAGATCGGGCGCTTCAAGGGTCTCGGTGAAATGAACCCGATGCAGCTCCGCGAAACGACGATGGACCCTAAGACTCGCGCGATGCTGCGCATCACGCTGCCGCAGGAATATGAGGAGCGCGCGAGCGTAAAAGATCTGGTCGACCGGCTGATGGGCACCAACCCGGCGCACCGTTTCGCCTTCATTCAGGAGAACGCCGCACGGATGGACGAGGATGCGATCGACGCGTAGCGTTAGCGTGATCGCCGCGGCGGTTCAGGGAACGTCTAGGAGACGTTCGATCGCCTCGCTGCTGGATACGCGGCAGAGGTCTCGTCGTGAACCAGGAGGGGGCCCGGTGGATCACTGTTGATGACGCCTGGGTTGTGACGCGATCGCAAACTCATCAGAACCTAGAGCAGACGCCGCGCAAAGTGATCTCTGTCACGGATCGATAAGCGCCACAGTCTTGCCCGTAAACGATGGAGCGAGCATAGAGTTGAACACACGGCAAGATGCAGTGGCGCTTGGCTCATGCGTTTGCGGAGGTTCGTGATGTCTCGGCTTTTGGCGCTATTCTTGCTCGGCGCCTGCGTATCTTCACCCGCATTTACCCAGTCGCAAAAGAGCGCGAGTAGCGGCCCCGACATTATTGTGACCGGCACGTCGCTGAAAGAGGCGAAAGAGTCGCTTGCCGCGTGTCTGATGCAGCATTGTCCACCGGACAAGGACATAGACGCCACCCTGCGGGTCGCCGAAACACAGTTCGTGGCGGGCGACTATGAGGGCGCGCGAGCGACGATGCAGAAGTCGCTAGGCCGCAACCGCCGCTATGCAAAGACCTATCCTGTCCCGGTGTCGGACTTGTTGCGCGCCAACTCCCGCATCGCCGCGCATCTGGGCGAGACCGAAGATTATCGGATCGGCGCGACCAGTGTCCTGCGAACGCTGCGGGCCGGATTGCCAAAGAACGATCCGCGCATCCTTGGTGCACAAATCGAGGCCGCCGACAGTTTCGCTGGCACCGGGCAGATCGATACGGCAGTCTCGATGTACCGTGAAGTCGTACGCCAGGCCCACGCAACGAACCAACCAAAGACTGAGGGCTTCGCGCGTCTGCGGATCGCGTTACTCTATTCCGCTATTTCGCAACGTCAGGGCGTTGCCTATGCCGAGCCAGCCAATCGCGCGATCAATGACCTGATAAACGAGCGCAATCCGGAAATGAGACCATTCGTTCAGGCGGCAAAATTGTTGCAGCTTACGATGGCGGTGAAGCGCGGTGTTCCTGGGGCGATGGATAAGCTGGTCATGCAATATCGCGAGGCCGGGGCCGGTACGACGACCCCCTTGCTTCTCTATGCGCCGACCATTGAGTTGCGGCCCTTGTCAGGAGTGGAGGAGGCTGGTGGCGACCCCCGTAACCAAGTGTCCACCTATAGCTTTGAAGATCAATGGATCGATGTAGGCTTCGTCGTCGGCGCGGACGGCAAGGTAACCGAGGTCGAAGTATTGCGCCAAAGCTCGAAGACGACAGGAGATTGGAGCAAGCCCGTGCTCAATTCGATCTCTGGCCGACGCTACGCGCCTTTAGCCAAACAAACTCCAGACGTTCTGCGGGTAGAGCGCTACACGCTGACATCACGATGGGTGTCGCAAACTGGCAGCAGGCTTCGCACGCGCTCCCCCATACCGCACATTGAGGTGCTCGATCTATCGCGTGATCCCGATCCTAAGACCATCTCCTGATCACCCCCGCATCCGCGCCTGGTGATATTTGGCGCGGATCACGACCCCGGCGAACAAATGCAACGCAGCGACGCCGAGCAGAAACAGCGGCAGGATCATCGGCAGTTGCGGCCAATAGCGCGCGCGCAACGCCGCCAGGACCACAGCGCCAAGCGCCAGCGCAACCCCCAGGTAGCGAATCGGCCGCGCCACCATCTTCAATTCGCGCGCATAGGCCGCGCGCTGAACGGGATCGTTGAGATCGGGCGGCGGTGCCTTGGCGGTCGGTTCGCCCTGTGATTTGGGGGTCATCGGTTGGTCCATTCGGTGACGAGCAGACCCCATAACAAGGTATCGCGTACGCCGATATGCGTCTCCCATTCGGCGCGCAATCGCCCCTCCATCGTGAAGCCGAGGCTCTGCAGCAGCGCGTTCGACGGCGCGTTGTCCGGATCGGTATCGGCGAAGACGCGGCGATACCCCTCCTCGCGAAACAGCAGGTCGAGCAACCGCGAGACCCCTTCGCGCGCATAGCCCTGCCCGGTTGCGCTTGGCACCAGCATATAGCCGATCTCGCTGACGCCGGCCCGCCGCTCGCCTGCCCATAAGGTGCCGATCGCGCGATCGCTACCTTTGCGCGTCATCACCCAGCCGCGCTGCCCCGCCGGATCGGTGCGCGCAGTCAGATAGGCCCGCGTCTCGTCGAGATTGGCATGAGGGGCGCTGCTCCACCACAGCATCGTCGCGTCGTTACCGAACGCCTCGAAAAGCGCCTCGGCATCGTCTGCCCGTTGCGCACGCATCGACAGCCGCGCGCTTTCGAACGGCACGGTCATGCCGTCAGCGCAGCGACCAGCGCCTTGACCTTCTTCTGACGCCATTGCGGCAGCGGTGCGACCAGCCAGTATCCAAGCCGGTAGGGCTTAGCCTCCCCCACTGCGACCACACGCCCCGACGCGAGATCGGCGGCCGCCAGCAGTTCCGGCACGGTTGCGCGCCCCAGCCCTTGCGCAGCGGCATCGAGCGCGAGTCCCGCATCGCCGACGCGCACCAGCGACACAGCATCGTCGTTGAGGCAACCCGGCCACGAAATGCGCGTCTCGACTCCACCGCCTGGCCGCTCGACGGTGATCATCCCGGCGGAGGCGATTGGTTCCCCCTCATGCTCGCCCGGCCCATCGCCCCAGCGGATCGCGAGATCGAGATTCGCCTCGGTGAAATCGATCGTGTCGTCGGCGGAGATGAGAACGAAACGCAGTTCGCCGTCGCTCCGCGCGATATCGGCGAGACGCGGCATCAGCCACTTCTCGGTCAAGTCGCGTGGTGCGGCGATGGTCAGCGACTTGCTGGTCTGCCCCGCCTGCATTGCGCGGACGGCTTCCTCGAATTGCCAGAAGCCCTGGCGCAGCGCCGCAAGGCCACTTTCGCCCTCGGGCGTCAGTTCCAAGCCCTTGGTGGTGCGACGAAACAGCACGACGCCGAGCGTATCCTCAAGCGCGCGGATCTGCTGGCCGACCGCGGCCGGGGTGACGGCGAGCTCGTCGGCGGCGCGGGTAAAGCTCAGATGCCGCGCGGCGGCGTCGAGCACGCGCAGACCGTTGAGGGGGAGGTGCGTGCGTTTCACGCCCCTACCGCCGGCGCGAGCAGTGCAAAGCGCGGGATCTCGACGTCGAAACCCGATCCGTCCTCGCCCATCATGTGATAGCTGCCAAGCATCGCACCGCTCGGCGTCGACAGCGGGCAGCCGGAGACATAGTCGAAGCTCTCGCCCGGTGCGATCAGCGGCTGTTCGCCAATCACGCCCTCGCCCTCGACCGAATGGCGCGCGCCGCGCCCGTCGGTGATGATCCAGTGCCGCGTCAGCAATTGCACCGGCATCGCACCGGCATTCTCGATCCGGATATGATACGCCCAGAACCACCGTCCGCGATCGGGCTCGGACTGTTCCGGCAGGAAACTGACCGAGACACGCACGATGATGCCGCGCGTTTCGGCGACATGGGGAAACAGCGCTCTGAGCGCGCTGCTCACAATCCCACCGCAGTCAGCGCGCGGTCGACATCCTCGATCACGTCGTCGGCATCTTCCAGCCCGACATTGAAGCGCAGCAGACCCTCGGTCACGCCCATCTCCAGCCGCTTTTCCTCGGCGACGCCGGAATGGGTGGTGGAAGCCGGGTGCGTCATCAAAGAGCGCGAGTCGCCGATATTGTTCGAGATATCGACCAATTGCAGCGCATCAAGCAGGGCATGGGCCTGCTTGCGATCCGCCACTTCGAACGCGAAGATCGGGCCGCACGCTTCCATCTGGCTCATCGCAAGATTGTGCTGCGGGTGACTCGGCAGGCCGGGGTGGAGTATGCGCGGCACACGCGCTTCGATCATCCGCCCAACCTTAAGCGCGTTCTCGCTTTGGCGGCGAATGCGCAGATCGAGCGTCTCCAGCCCCTTCAGCACCACCCAAGCGTTGAATGCGGAGAGAGTCGGCCCGGTGTTGCGCGTGAAGGGCAGCAGCGTGTCGTCGATGAACTTCTGCGTCCCGCACACCGCGCCTGCGAGCACGCGCCCCTGCCCGTCCATCATCTTGGTCGCGCTATAGGCGGTGACGTCGGCGCCGAATTCCATCGGCCGCTGGAGTGCGGGCGTGGCAAACGCATTGTCGACCACCGAGGTGATCCCGCGGGCGCGCGCAATGTCGCAAACCGCTTTCAGATCAACCACATCCATCGTCGGATTGGCAGGGGTTTCGAAGAAGAACAGCTTGGTGTTCGCCTTCGCCGCGTCCTGAAACTGCTGCGGATCGCGCGCATCGACGATACTCACCTCGATCCCGAATTTCGGCAGCAACGTGTCGGTCAGCCAGCGGCACGACCCGAACGCCGCGCGACCCGCGACGATATGATCGCCGGTCTGGAGCTGGCACAGCAGCACTGCGGTCATCGCCGCCATGCCCGTCGCCATCGTGCGGCACGCCTCTGCCCCTTCGAGCAAGGCGATACGGCTTTCGAGCATCTCGACCGTCGGGTTCTGCAACCGCGAATAGGTCATGCCGACCTGATCGCCCGAGAAGCGCGCTGCGGCATCGCCCGCACAGTCGTACGCATAGCCCGAGGTCAGGAACAAGGCCTCCGATGTTTCGCCCCATTCGCTGCGCGCGGTGCCACCGCGCACGGCCTGCGTTGCGGGGCGCCACTGGCGCGTGATGCTCTGATCTTGTCCGGTGCGGCGTTTCATGGTCGCTGCTTTGCCGGGAGCGTGCGGTGCGCGTCAATGCCCATCGCGGACACGGGCTTGAAAGGAATGGCTGGAGCGGGAATAGCGCTGCTGTGACGCAGCCGCAGACCAGCCCCTATCGCGCCGCCGCGATGCTCGCTTTGCTGGCGCAGACCTTGTTCTGCTATCGCCTGACGATCCCGTCGAAACTGATGTTCGACGAAGTGCATTACGTCCCCGCCGCGCGGAAATTGCTCGCGTTCGCCGGACCGACCAATATCGAGCATCCGTTGCTGGCAAAGGAGATCATCGCTGGCGGCATCCTGCTATTCGGCGACAACGCGCTGGGCTGGCGCTTCTTCTCGACGCTCGCTGGGACCGCGACGGTGCTGGGGGTGTTCGCGATCCTGTGGCTGATGCTCGGACGCGTCCGCCCGGCGGTGTTCGGCGCGCTGTTCGCGCTGTTCAATTTTACCGTGTTCGTGCAGGCGCGGATCGGGATGCTCGACGGGTTCATGGCGGCGCTGACGCTGCTCGGCATCGCAAGCTTGCTCTGGGCGATGCGCGCGGAGACAAAGCGGTCCGCTTGGGGCCGGTGGATTTTGGGCAGCACCTTGCTCGGCCTCGCGGTCGCAGCGAAATGGAGCGCGGCACCGTTCATCGCTTTTGCCGCGATCGCGTTCGTTGCGGTGCGGCTGAACGATGCCCGGGCACGCGGCCGCTCGATCTACGCCGCGCTCAACGCGGGCGGGCATCGGCATTGGCCCGGCATGGCGGCGATTCCGGCGATCCTTCTGCTAGGCGCGA
Source organism: Sphingomonas sp. MMS24-J45 (assembly GCF_044881195.1). Taxonomy (GTDB): domain Bacteria; phylum Pseudomonadota; class Alphaproteobacteria; order Sphingomonadales; family Sphingomonadaceae; genus Sphingomonas. Next base: position 578,831 of record NZ_CP173255.1, read on the forward strand.
TCAGTATAACCGCCTATTTCCTGACGTTTGCACCCGCCTTCTTCTATCACATCGACGCAATGACGCCGGGCAAACTGCTGCCTTTCCAGGCGACGATGTACCATCAGCAAACGCAGATCCTGCCGTCGCACCCGTACCAATCATCGTGGTGGAGCTGGCCCTTCATGATCCGCCCGATCTGGTATCTCTACGAGAACGCCGACGGGGCGCAGCGCGGAGTGCTGCTAATCGGCAATCTGGCGATCCTCTATGGCGGGCTGGTCGCCGTGATGGCGTGCCTTTACGCCTGGTGGCGCGACCGCAGCGCTGCGGCGCTCGCCGCGGCGGGGTTGTGGATCGGCAGCTACGCCGTTTGGGCCGTGATCCCCAAGTCGCTGGGCTTCTTCTATTATTACTATCTGCCGAGCATTTTCCTATGCGTCGCGCTGGCCGTCGCGCTCGACCATTTCAAACGCGGCAAGCGCTGGGACGAAGCGGTGCTGATCGTCGTGCTGGCGTTCTTCGTCTTGTTCTACCCGGTGCTCTCCGCCGCCCGCTTGAGCGGGCCGAACGCCTTCCAATTCTGGACCTGGTTTCCGACCTGGGTCTAGTATCGCCCCCACACAAAGCGTGACGACAACGCGAAATTCCACACCGCCGCAACGACGATCCCGGCCAGCGCCGACAACGCCCACGCGCCGTGCTGCACCTCGAACAGGAAGGAGGCGACGCCGATATTGGCCGCGGCTCCCACCGCGCAGACGAGGCAAAACGACACCCACCCGTCGAACAGAGCGCGCGCGCCGGTCAGCCGCCGCTCCCGATAGGTCAGCGCATTGTTGAGGAAGAAGTTGAACGTCATCGCCACCAAAGTCGCCGCAATCGTCGCCGCAACGAACTCGACGCCAAGCTCACGGAACAGCACCCACAGCACCGCCAGATGCACGATCGCCCCGATCGCGCCGATTGCGGAAAACATCACGAAGCGCACCGGTACGATCCGCCCGAACATACGGTCATACAAAGCGATCAGAAATTCCATCGCCACGACGTAATCGAGCTTGCTCTCCCCCTCGGTCCGCAAGCGGAAGGTATAGGGCAACTCGAGGAACTTCAGCGGCCGCGGGCTTGCCGTCATGATGTCGAGCAGGATCTTGAAGCCGATCGCGGACAGCGACGGGATCATCTCGCGCACCACCGACGCGCGGATCATGAAGAAGCCACTCATCGGATCGTTGAGATCGGCTTTCAGCACACGCCGCGAAATCCTTGTCGCCAGTGCCGATTTGGCGACGCGGTCATGGTCCCAATCGCCTGTCCCACCGCCCGCGACAAAGCGCGAGCCGATTACGACGTCGAGCGCGGGATCGGCCTGCAGCGCGTCGAGCATTGCCGGCAGGATCGTCTCGTCATGCTGCAGATCGCCGTCGATCACCGCGACGAGCGGGGCGGCGGTGGCACACATCCCCTCGATACAGGCGGAGGACAACCCGCGTCGCCCGATCCGCTGGATCACGCGCACGCGCCGGTCGGTCAGCGCTATGTCGCGCGCCGCCTGCGCTGTTCCGTCGGGGCTGTCATCATCGACGAAGATCGCTTCCCACACGCGCCCGGCCAGCGCCGCGTCGAGCTTCGCGATCAGCAGCGGCACGTTGCGCAGCTCGTTGAAGGTCGGGATGACGACCGCCAGTTCGAGCGGCGCGGTCATGCAAGCGCGGCCAGCACCGCATCGCCCATCGCCTCGGTCGAGAGCGTGCCGCCGAGATCCAGCGTCCGCGCACCGCCGGCAATCGCCGCAACCACCGCAGCCTCGATCCGTTGCGCCGATGCTTCGTCCGCCAGCGAGTGGCGCAGCAGCATCGCCGCCGACAGGATCGCGGCGCACGGATTGGCCTTGCCCTGCCCCGCAATGTCGGGTGCCGAACCGTGGATCGGCTCGTACAGGCCGCAGGTCCCCTGCCAATCGTTAAGTGAGGCCGAGGGCAACATTCCGATCGACCCGACGCACATGCTCGCCTGATCGGACAGGATGTCGCCGAACAGATTGCCGGTCACGATCACGTCGAAGCTGCCCGGATTGCGCACCAGCTGCATCGCGGCGTTGTCGACATACATGTGGGTCAGCTTCACATCGGGATAGTCGAGCGCGATCTCGTTCACCACCTCGCGCCACAATTGCGACGTTTCCAGCACATTGGCCTTGTCGACCGAGGTGATGATGCGCTTGCGCCGCTGCGCCATTTCAAAGCCGACGCGCGCAATGCGGGCGACCTCGACCTCGTCGTAACGCATCATGTCATGGCCTTCGCGCAGGCCCTTGTGCGTGATGCCGCGCCCCTTGTCGCCGAAATAGACGTCGCCGGTGAGCTCGCGCACGATCACCATATCGATCGCGCGCGCGATCTCGGGGCGCATCGCGGAGGCGTCTTCCAGCCCCGGAAACAGCTTGGCGGGGCGCAGATTGGCGAACAGGCCGAGCGCCTTCCGCAAGCCCAGGATCGCCTGCTCGGGCCTGAGCGCGCGCTCCAGCCCGTCCATCTCGGGATCGCCGACCGCACCGAACAGGATCGCATCGGCCCGCTTGGCGAGCGCCAGCGTGTCGGGCGGCAGCGGGTGGCCCGCCGCGCGATAGGCCGCCCCGCCGACCGGCGCGGTTTCGAACGTATGGCCAAGGTCGAGCGCTTCGAGCACGCGGCGCGCCTCGCGGGTCACTTCGGGTCCGATGCCGTCACCGGCGAGAATTGCGATCAGTGCCAAGGTGTATCCCCCTTAATCCCCGGCACATGCCGAGGCGCGTCGCTTCACGCAACCGCCCTTTTCAACCGATCGACCAACCGCGCGCGCGCATCGAGCGTCACCGCGCGCCGCTCGACCAGGATTTGCGCGGCGAGCGCCTTGCCCGTTATCGCCAGCGCCTCCAGAATTTCAGGCCATTCGGGTGCCACCCCGCTGGCGAGCGCAGGCGGCAAGGCCTCGCGCTCCAAGCCATACCCAAGTTCCGCCAGCACCAGCAGTTCATAGCGCGCGAGTGCCAGCGCCCACCCCCGCGCCGCCGGAGCCGCCGCAATCGCCTCAATCGTCGCATCGAGCGCAACGTAGAGCCGAGGATAGGGGTTAGCCTCGGGCAGCGCCGCGGCGGTCAGCGTCGTCACCCATTCGAGCGCGAGCGCGGGCAGCGGCTCGGCATAGAGCGGCGCGCGGCTGGTGACGAGTTCGACACCCAAGCTGGCGAGTTGATCGTCGGTCCGCGCGCGCCATTCGCCGATCACGCGATTGGCGGGTTGCAGAATCGGGCGAATACGGCTTGATCGCCCGCCGCGCACATAGCCGGGTTGCAGGCCATGCTCGGCCGTCAGCGCACGGACAATCGCGCCATGTTCACCGTGGTGGCGGATCGCGAGAATGAGGGCTTCGGCGCGGAGATGCATTGCGGCGGTTTAGCGTCGGGACGGAGTTTGGCGATGGCCTAAATCCGTTCGGGGTGAGCTTGTAGAACCCCTCCCGCCCCAGTCACGCCATTTGTGGGGAGAGGTGCCCTTCGACAAACTCAGGGCGAGCGGGGGTGCCTACCGCCGCAGCTTCCTCGCCAGACCCGCCAGACCCCAGCGCGCGACCGCTTGCTTGCCCCATGCCGCGCCCCGATCGAACGCGCCGAGCGCGGCCAGCGTCGTACGGTTGGTGAGCGTCGCGCGCAGCAGCAGCAGATCGAGGCACTCCGCCCCGTGCGTCGCGAAGCTGCGTTTGTGCTGCCCGTCGCCTTCGGTGAAATCGAACCAGCGCAGGCCGGGTTCGGCGTACAAATCCCCCATCGCCTCCAGCATCAGCACGCCGCCCGGCGACACGTCGTTATAGACCGGATCGTGCCCGACATGATCGTAACGGACCGTGCCCTGCTGGATCGGGCAATAGAGATAGGCCGCCGGCTTCCCGCCGATGTAGAGCAGCCACGCCCGCACTGCCCCCGCCGCGGCCAGCGCATACATGCTCTGCAGGAACGCCGCATCCTCGGGCAAACCGCCGCCGAGCAGCTTCTCCTGATAGGTGCGTTCGGAAATGCCGCGTGCAACCGCGTGGAACTGGCTCAATTCCTCGGGCGTGCGGTATCGCCGCACGTCGAGCATTCCGCCAGACGCCTCCATCACCTTCTTCGCCTTGCGTTTCAGCCCCGATCGCGTGTTACCGGACAAACTCGCGCGGTACGCCTCGAACCCGATCGTCAAATCGGCATAATGGCGCGGGTAGCGTTGCCGGACGTGCGCGATCATCCCGCCGCCGACCTGCGCAACCGCGTCAAGCTGATCCGCAGGCAGCGACGTGATCGCATAGCCATGCGCGGCGTCGTCCAATGGCGGCAACACCGGCACCCGCCCGTCCAATACCTGATCGAGCGGCAGCGGCACGCGCACCATCCGGCGCTTCACCGCCGCGATCGTCCGCGCGCCGATCTGAAACCGCAGCGGCAGCAGTTCGGCGTTTCCAGGAAGGACGATCGGCGCAGACATGCCCCGCCCTTAACCGGGGCGGGATGAAGAAAGGGCTAAACTGCGGCTCAGTCGCCGGTCAGGATGCGATCGACCAACTGCTTCACCGTCGGCACGAACCCGTTCGAATAGAAGGGATCGCGCTTGAACTGATACGCGCCATGTCCGGCGAACATCAGGTTCTGGTCGACGTCGCCACCATGCGCGATATCCTGCAGCGTCTTCTGGATGCAGAAGCTGCGCGGATCGGCGAGCCGACCGGTCGAATTCGTCTCGGTATCCGACCAGCTGGAGAAAGCACACTGGCTGAGGCAGCCCATGCAATCGGCCTGATCCTTGCGGATGATCGCCTTTTCCTCGCTCGTGACGAACACCAACGTATTGTCCGGCGTTTTCAGCGCGTCGGTATACCCCTCGCCGAACCACTGCCGCGCGCGCAACAGATCGCCGAGCGTCACCCAGAAATTCTTGCCCTTCACGCCCACATCGAGCTGATGCGTGTGATCGCCCGCCTGCTGCGCCGAAAACGCGATCTGCCGTTCGGAACGCGATTGCAGGTTCTGCAGGAACGGGTTGAGCACCGCGCTCGAATAGAAACCGGTCGGGGAGAAGCGGTGCAACAGCACTTCGCCTTCCTCGATGTGCGTCAACTTGGCCTTCCACGCATCGGGGATCGGGCTTTCCTGCGTCAGAAGCGGGCGCGTGCCGAACTGGAAGGCGATCGTGCCGAGCTCGGGATTGTCGATCCAGTCGGACCAGTCGCGCAGATACCACACGCCACCGGCCATCACGATCGGCACGTCGTCGGAAATGCCGCCCTCGCGCATCGTGTCGCGCAGCGCCTTCACCCGGGGATAGGGGTCCTGCGGCACCAGCGGATCTTCGGCGTTGGACAGGCCGTTATGGCCCCCGGCGAGCCAAGGGTCCTCATACACCACCGCCGACAGCCATTCCGATGCCTTCGAATAAGCACGCTTCCACAGCGCGCGGAAGGCACGGCCCGAACTGACGATCGGGAGATAGCTGACCTCATACGACGCCGCGATCTCCGACAATTTGTACGGCATCCCCGCGCCGCAGGTGACGCCGGAGACGAGCCCGCGGGTGCGCTCCAGCACGCCGTGCAGGATGCGCTGCGCCCCGCCCATTTCCCACAATACGTTGATGTTGATCGCGCCCTTGCCCCCGGCAATGTCGAACGCGCGGCGCACCTGCTGCACGGCGCCCTCAATCGCGTACTCGATCAGCTCTTCGTGGCGTTCGCGCCGGGTCAGCGCCTTGTAGACCTGCGGGATGATCTTGCCGTCCGGGTCATAGCTGTCGGCATTCACCGCCGAAACCGTGCCGATACCGCCCGCAGCGGCCCACGCCCCCGCGCTCGCGTGGTTGGTCGCGGCAACACCCTTGCCACCCTCCACGATCGGCCAAACCTCACGACCGCCGTAAACGATGGGCTTCAGACCTTTGAACAACGCGAGTGACCTCCGACTAAAAAGATACGCTTGGTATAGGCTTTGGATGCGTCTTGCCGCAAATTCGATTTAGGCAAAGGCGTCCGGGCGTCCGATAACGCTGCCATAGAGCGCGGCATAGCGCGCGATCATCGTGGCCTCGTCATATTCGGCGACGGCCTTGGCACGATTTTGCGACCCGAGATAGGCGCGCCCCTCGGGCACCGATTTGGCCAGCGCCTCCAGCGCATCGCGCAGCAGCACTTCCTGCGTCCGTCCTTCGATATACGAATGGTTGGCGGGCACAACCATCCGGAGCACGTCGCCTACGGGCGTGGACACGATCGGCAGCCCGGCTGCCATCGCCTCGACAACGCAGATCGGGAATTGCTCGCTCTTGGACGAGAGCGCCAGAATGTCGAAAAGCCCGATATATTCGTGCGGGTTGGGCAGGAAGCCGGGCATCACCAGCTGATCCTCCATGCCCATCCGCTCCGCCGTATCGAGGATCGCCTGCCGCTCCGGCCCTTCTCCCACGATCACCAGCCGCGCGCGCGTCGACATCCCGCCGACCGCGCGGACCAGCATCGGCAGGTCCTTCACCTCGCGTAAGCCCGCCAGCGTGCCGATCACCACCTCGCCCGGCTTGCGCTTGAAGCCGGGGATCGCGTTGGGTTTGGGTTTCTTGGCGTAAAGCGCGGTGTCGATACCGTTGGCGATGCGGTGGACGCGCTCGCGCGGTTGCTTCCAGATCTTGAGCGCGATGTCCTCCAGCGTCTCCGAAGGCACCACCAGCGCCGCCGCCGTGGTCAGTGCGAAGCGGCGATAGACGTTGCGCTGCGGCTTCAACCACTTGGCCTCATCCGCGTTGAAGCCGTCCTCGTGATGGATCACCGGCGGCACGCCCTTCGACGACACCCGCCGCGCCATCGCCCCGTCGATCGCGCCCCAATTATAGGTAAGCACCAGATCGAAACGGCGCATGTACGCCGCGATCGCCTCGTAGCGATTGACCGAAGGATTGCCGGTCAACGGCGGCGGGTTCTGCGCGATTTCATAGTCGATCCCCTTGGCGATCGCCTCACGCGCGCCATACTGCCCTTCCATCCCCGACACGATGGTGTGGCGCGCCCGATCGCCGAACACATTCATCAACCGCACCGCCCGCGCTTCCTTGCCGCCGAGCGAGAAGGTGGAATGGAGGTGCAGGATGTTGACGGGCCGCGACATGGCGCAGGGCCTTAGCGGAGCAGAACGCGGGCGTCATCCCTCGGGTGTTGGGGGGAACGCGATTGCCCCTGAACGCAGCGCACGCCGCAAACCTCCAATCCCACCCGTCACCCCGGCCTCGAGCCGGGGTCCATCCATCCGCGAGCGAACCGTTCGAATCGAAGCGTAGCGCCTGTTGCACGATGGGCCCCGGCTCAAGGCCGGGTTGACGGATAGGGGGTGAAGGCTACCCCCCACTTGCGATCTTTCCGGGTATCACAGATATCCCCCAAATGGATTTTCCGACAGAAACACTGCGCAGGTGGGAACCATTAGGCGACTTACCCGACCAAATGCTCGGCACCGTCGATGTGCTGTCGAATGGCACAACTTTGGTCGCCACCGCTTACTATGATGACACGACGATTTCTTGCCCGGTTCGACTCGATTTTGGAAAGGTAGAAGCTTTCAAAATCTACGAAGAGTTTTCGGACGCTGCCAATTCCAGCCCTCCGCCGATGATGCAGGAGCCGATCTTGGGGACAGTGCCGTGGCCTTTTCAAGAGGTCGTGGACTCACACTGGGTGCGCGGCGTGCTTACTCGGAACGGCGCACTCAATGGTCGGTCATGGCAACACTTCAAAATCGTGACAGTTGACGTGATCCTTCATGTCATGACGGATTCGGCCTTCAAAGCGGAGCGAATTGACCGCTAAAAGCTGTCGGTCTTCGTTCCACTGCAACCCCTACCCAAACGCCCCCTTCGCCACCCAAGTCACCCGGCACGCCAAATCCGCCTCGCCGCTCGCCACCACATAATGATCCCCCGCATCGACGATCCCCGTCGTGAACACGACATTGTCGAGATACATCAGATCCTTGAGTCGGTCGGTCAGCGCCGCGTTCGCTTCGATCAGCGGATCATGCGAGGTGCGCAGAACGACGCTCGGGTCGTCGCGGTCGAGCAGGCTCCAATAGGTGCGGTAGATGCCGACCACACCCGCCGGCTCCACCCCATGCCAGAGCGATAACCAGCCCTCCGGCGTCAGGATCGGCGGTGCGCCACCACCCATCCGCGCGGTCGCCATCGTCGCGGCGTGCGGGCGGATGCCGGGCTTGTCATACGGTTTCCAATGCAGCGCATCGGGCGAGGAGGCGAGGTTGATCGACGGCCCGGCGCGCCATTCGCTCCCCGGCGGATAGGCGAAATAGAGGTCGCCCAAGGGCCGCGTCTGCGCGAAATACTTGCCCCCGATCAGCCCCTCGAAGATCAGCATGTCCTTATTCTGATGATCGAGCACGATCCCTTCGAGCTGCCAGTCGAGCGCATTGTCGGAGGTGTAGAGCGTGGTCGAGTGCCGCTCCGGGCTGACCGAGCAGGTTGTCATCAGATACCGGTCGCCAACCTTGCTGATCCGCGCATCCTCGACGCCGTAGCATTGATAGGGTGCACGCGGCGTGATCGCCTTGTCGTAGTGAACCTGCTCGACCCGCGTGCCATCGGCGTTGAGTTCGACCGGCAGCAGCCACGACAGCGAAGTAAGCGCCATCACCTTCCACCCGCCGCCGCGCATCATGAACTTGCGCGGATCGGCGGTGTCGACATGTTCGAGCGGCCAGGCGTCGAGCGTATAGCCCTGCCCGTCCCAGCGGATCGCATGAATGTGCTGATCGCGGATCGGCGTACGCAGCGCCTCCGCCACGCGCACCATCAACAGCAGATTGCCATTGGGCAGCCGCGTCATCCCCGGGTTGAAAGCCCCAAGCACATAGGTTTCGGCGTCGATCTGTCCGGCGAGCGGCGACCGGGAAAGATCGACATCGGCGGGCGCGAAGATCAGCGCGTCATGCGAAAAGGTCATTCGTCTTCCTGCATCCGTGGCGAGATCGTCAGTTGCTGAACCACGGCGCGGTTCGGCTGGGTCAGGATGTAGTGCACGCCGACGGCGATGTCCTCCGCGCGCAGCGATTCCTCCTTCGCGATCTTCTCGCGTTGCTTTTCCGGCGGATCGGTCTGCATGTCGGAGCCGGTGAGGCCGGGCTCGACCAGCGAAACGCGGACATTCTTGACGCCCATCTCGCGCCGAAACGCCTCGGCAAAGCCCTGGATGCCGTATTTGATGCCGGCATAAACGGTCGAGCTCGCGCCCAGCACATGCGCGCTCATAGATCCGATCAGCACGATGTCGGCGGCTTTCTCATTCGAGCGATCGAGCCGCTCGACCGCAGCGTGCGCGCTCATCAGATAGGCGGTGAAGTTGGTGGCAATGGCGTAGCGCAGGTCGGCTTCCGACATCTCGCTCAGTCCTTCGGCAGCGATCGCGGCGTTGATCACCGCAATGTCCAGCCCGCCGAGATAATCGGTTGCCGAGTCGAACAGCTTCGGGATCGCATCCGCATCGGCCAGATCGATCGCGAGACCATCGCCATCGCCCACCTCGCGAATGCGCGCCAGCGCGTCGTCGAGATGCGCCGGATCGCGGCCGCAGATGAAGACCTTCACCCCTTCCGAAGCGAGCAGGACAGCAATCGCGCGGCCGATGCCAGTGGTGCCGCCGGTAATGATCGCGCGCTTGCCCGTAAGGGGCGGCATGGCGGTATGGGCGTCGGCGCGGTCGATCATGGTCTGCTCCCGGTGGTGATGCCGGGGAGACGCGTCAGCGGGATGCAGGTTCCGCCGCAATCCGCGCCAGCAACCGATCGATCCCGGCAATCGCCTCGGGTTCGCTCAACATCGGCGTGTGGCCAACCCCGGCGATCGTCACCAGCTCGCCATCGTCGAGCAGCTCCATCATTCGCGCAGCTGTGGCCGCCGCCAGGACGTCCGATTTCGCACCGCGCACGATCAGCGTCGGCACGCTCTTCAGCACCGCCAGCGCGCGCCACATGTCCGGCCCCGCCTCATTGCCGGGCACCCGAAACGGCTCGGCGATCTTCATGTCGTAATCGAGCACGATCCGGCCCGCGCTGTTGAGCCGGTAGAGCCGCTTCGCCATCGCCAGCCAATCCTCCAGCGTGAAGTGCGGATAGACCCCGGCATTGGCCTCGGCGACCGCGCGCGCTGCGTGGATCCAGGTCGGCCAGGTGTTCGACCGGCCGACATAGCTGCGAATGCGCGCCAGCCCCTCGGCCATGATGTCCGGCCCGACGTCGTTGAGCAGCACGCCCGCGACGCTCTCGCGCGCGGTTCCGGCAAGCAGCATCGACACGATCCCGCCGAGCGACGTGCCGAAAGCGACGTACCGCCCGACGCCAAGCTCGCCGAGCAGCGCCTGGACATCCTGCACATAAGTCAGTGGGACGTAGCTCATCGGGTCCTTGGCATAGCCGCTGTCGCCGCGCCCGCGCAGATCGATCGCGATCACGCGCCACTCGGGCGACAGCCGCCGGGCGACCGCATCGAAATCGCGCGCATTGCGCGTCAGGCCCGGCAGGCACAGGATCGGCGGCTTGGCCGCAGCGCCCGGATAATCGCGATAATGCAGCCGGATTCCGTCGTTCGACCACCAATATCGATTTTCATATGGCGACATTGATCGGTCCCTGATTTGGGCATGGGGTTGCGTCCCGCAGTCGGGAGCCTCCATATCCACGCATGAGCACCCCCCCGCAAGCCTACGCACCGCAGCGCCGCATTCTGGAGCTGGGCGGCGCCTTTTACGATCCCGTCGAGGCCGCGCGCTTCCCGCAGACGACCCTGCGCTTCCGCAATGATCGTGCGGCGACGGAGGTGGGATTGGCGAACCTGAGCGAAGCCGAATGGCTCTCGCATTTTGGGCGGTTCGAGCCCCTGCCTGGCAATCTCGAACAGCCGCTCGCGCTGCGTTACCACGGCCATCAGTTCCGCCAGTACAACCCGGAAATCGGCGATGGCCGGGGCTTTCTGTTCGCGCAGCTTCGCGACGATCGCGGTCGGCAGATGGACCTCGCCACCAAGGGTTCGGGCACCACGCCGTGGAGCCGCTTTGGCGACGGCCGCCTGACGCTCAAAGGCGGCGTGCGTGAAGTGCTCGCGACCGAAATGCTCCAGGCGCTCGGGGTGAATACCTCACGCAGCTTCTCGCTGATCGAGACCGGCGAGGCTTTGGAGCGCGGCGACGAGCCCTCCCCCACCCGCTCGGCGGTGCTGGTCCGGCTCAGCCACGGCCACATCCGCATCGGCACCTTCCAGCGGCTCGCCTATCTGCGCGATGCCGAGAATATGGAGCGGCTGATCGGCTACGTCCTCCGCAATCTTTATGGCGAGGAACCGGGCGAGGACGCGGCGGCGCACCTGCTCGACTTGGTGGTCGATCGCACCGCAACGCTCGCCGCCAGCTACATGGCGGCGGGGTTCGTCCACGGTGTGCTTAACACCGACAATATCAACGTGACGGGCGAGAGCTTCGATTACGGCCCGTGGCGTTTCGCCCCGACCTGGGAGCCAAGCTTCACCGCCGCCTATTTCGATCATCAGGGGCTCTACGCCTTCGGCCGCCAGCCCGAGGCGATCCACTGGGACGCGATGCAACTCGCCGTTTCGCTCCGCACCGTCAGCGAAGCCGAACCGCTGATCGCGGTCCTCGACAGCTTCGCCGAACGCTATCAGCGCGCGGTTTCGAAGGCGATCCTGTGGCGGCTCGGCGTGGTACCGCGCGATGCGGAGACTGACCGTGCAGTGGTTCAGGCGGTGGAGCGCGGATTGGTCGGCAGCAAGATCGGGATCGACCGCTTTTTCTTCGACACGTTCGGCGGCACCCCGCCCGCCGATCCGGCCTTCGACGAAGCGCGCGCGGTCCTGGCGGACTATGCGCCGCGCAAGGGGCGCGACCATCCGTACTGGTCTGGCGCGCCCTGTTCGATGCTGATTGACGAGGTAGAAGCGATCTGGGCGGCGATCGACCAGCGCGACGATTGGGCGCCGTTCCACACCAAGCTCGCCGCGATCCGCGAAATGGGCGCAGCACTGAGCTGACGCCCCCTTCCCTACGGGGAGCAAAGTGTGGATTCCCCTGCAAAACTAAGGCAAACACCCCGGCAATGTCTTCCGAGCTCCTTTCCTACGAACCCGCGACCGGCGCTAATCTGTGGCGTGGACAGATCGGCGATGTCGATGCCGAGGTCGCCACCGCGCGCGCAAGCTGGGCCGGCTGGGCCGCACAACCGCTCGCTTACCGGATCGAGGCGCTCCGCCGCTTCGCCAACGTCGTGCGCGCCCGCGCCGACGCTTTCGCCGATTTGATCGCGCGCGAAACCGGCAAGCCCCTGTGGGAGGCACGCACCGAAGTCGAAACCGTCATTGCCAAGGTCGATATCTCGGTCACCGCTTATGCCGAACGCACGCCGCAGCGTCGGCTCGACACGCAAATGGGCGGGCGCATGGCGCTGCGGCACAAGCCGCACGGCGTGCTCGCAGTGCTCGGGCCATATAATTTCCCGGCGCATCTGCCGAACGGCCACATCGTCCCCGCTTTGCTCGCCGGGAATGCGGTCGTGTTCAAGCCGTCCGAAAAGACCCCCGCGGTCGGCGCATTTTTGGTCGAGTGCTTCCACGCGAGCGGCATCCCCGAGGGCTGCGTCCGGCTGCTGATCGGCGGGGCGGCCGAGGGCAAGGCGCTGGCCGGGCATGACGGCATCGACGGCCTGCTGTTCACCGGCTCCGCCCACACCGGCATCGCGCTGAACCGCCAGTTCGCGACGCGGCCCGAGAAGATTCTCGCGCTCGAAATGGGCGGCAACAACCCGATCGTGGTGTGGGATTCGCCCGACCTGTCCTCCGCCGCGGTCGTGATTGTGCAATCCGCCTTCACCAGCGCCGGGCAACGCTGCACCGCCGCACGCCGCCTGATCGTCGATGAGAAACTCTACGATCCGCTGATGGCCGAGGTGACGAAGCTAGTCAGCCGGATCATCGTCGATGAACCGCACGCGACACCTGCGCCATTCATGGGCCCGGTGATCGACAATGAAAGCGCCGACCTGCTGACCGAAAGCTTCCTTGAGTTGATGATGCGCGGCGGCCGGGCGATCCGGCACCTTGAGCGCCCCCTGCCCGACCGCCCGTTCCTGCGCCCGGCGCTGATCGACACGACCGACATGAACGACCGGCCCGACATCGAACTGTTCGGCCCGATTCTGCAGGTGATCCGCAAATCGAGCTTCGACGACGCAATCGAGGAGGCGAACAACACGCGCTACGGCCTGTCCGCCTCGCTGCTCAGCCAGGATCCGGCGCTCTACGATCGTTTCTGGGCGAACGCTCGCGCCGGCATCGTTAATTGGAACAAGCCGACCAACGGCGCCTCCTCCGCCGCGCCGTTCGGCGGCATCGGCTGGTCGGGCAATCACCGCCCGAGCGCCTATTACGCCGCCGATTACTGCGCCTATCCCGTGGTCTCAAGCGAAGCCGAGCAAGCACGCGCCAGCATCGGGGTGGGCTTGCGGGACGCGTAAGCTGACCATCGGCGACACAAGTTTCCCTACCCCCCCGCAAAGCATCCTTGAATTGCGGACAGCGTTGGTCCAGCCCATCTGACAGCGATGGCAACACTCCTCGACCCAACCGCGCGCGGGCGCGTCATCCTCGTCGGCGCGGGTCCGGGGGACCCCGGTCTCCTCACAGTACGCGCGGTTGCGGCGCTTAAAGAAGCCGATGTCGTCGTACACGATGGCCTGATCGACCCGCGCGTGCTCGATCTCGCGCCACCCGAGGCCCAGCGCATTTCGGTCGCCAAGCAGCGCGCCCGCCACACCCTGCCGCAGGAGGCGATCAACGCGCTGATTGTCGCACATGTCAAAACCGGCGCGATCGTCGTGCGACTGAAAGGCGGCGATCCGTTTATCTTCGGGCGCGGCGGCGAAGAGGTCGAGGCTGTCCGCGCGGCGGGCCTGCCGGTCGAGGTCATCCCCGGCGTGTCGGCGGCGCTTGGGTGTGCGGCCGAAGCGATGCTGCCGCTTACCCACCGCGACCATTCGAGCGCGGTCAGTTTCGTTGCCGGACAGTGCAAGGGGCTGGCGGATCAGGATTGGTCGGGCCTTGCGGGCAAGGGCCGCACGCTGGTGATCTACATGGGCGTCGCCACCGCGAACGACATCGCGGACAAATTGATGCGCGACGGCGTCGCACCAGACATGCCGGTGGCGGTGCTGGAGCGCGGGACGCTCGACGGGCACCGCGCTATTCGGACCCTGCTCGCCGATCTGGGGCAGATGGTCGTGCGCGAGAAGGTCGCGAGTCCGGCGATCATCGTCGTCGGCGAAGTCGTCGACCTGTCCGATGCCGAGGATAAATTGGGCCGCTGGGCACGCGTGGCCGAGGGGACGTTTGCATGAAGCTGTTGACCGGAAACGATCTGCCGAGTGGCGACGTGGTGTGGTGGACCGGCACCGGCTGGTCGCGCCATATCGAGGACGCCAGCGACGTCGGCGATCAGGGTGAGAGCATCGCGCGGGCCGAGGAAGGCGCGCGCCGCGTCAACGTCCCCTACGTGATCGACGCGATCGCCACGCCCGACGGCCCCCGCCCCGCCCACATCAAGGACCGCATCCGCGCGCTTGGGCCCACGGTGCGCGCCGACCTGACGCTGAAACCCGCCGATCCCGCGGCGGGGAGTTGGGTGATCTAATGCCGCTCGCCCCCGCCCTCGCCTTGCTTGCAGCAGTCTCCGCGCCCGCCACGTCTGCGCCAACCCGCGCAATCGAGCATACCTATCTCAAGGCGCTGCCGGGTCAGCGCCCCGCGCTGATCCGCTATATTCGCGACAATTGGTTCGCGATGGATCGGATCGGGCGGTCTCAGGGGCTGTTCACCAGCTACCGCCTGCTCGAACGCGATGGCGCGGAGGACCCGGCGGCGGAATGGGACGTGGTCGTCGCGGTCGGCTATCCCGATCCGCGCGGTTATGATGCACCGGGTGTCGCTGCGCGCTTCGCCGCAATCCGCGCCGCACACCGCGAAATCCGCGTCAATGGCCGCGGCCTCCCCGAGCTTGGCCGCATCGTGCGCAGCGAGCGCCTCCACCCCGTTACCGGCGAAGACAGCGATGTATAAATACGACGAATACGACCAGCAGATTGTCGACGCGCGCGTCGAGGAGTTTCGCGACCAAGTGAAGCGCCGCCTCGCCGGGCAGATCACCGAGGATCAGTTCAAGCCGCTGCGGCTGATGAACGGTCTGTACCTCCAGCTACACGCGTACATGCTGCGCGTGGCGATCCCGTACGGTACGCTCGACAGCCGCCAGATGCGGATGCTCGCGCACATCGCGCGCAAGTACGACCGCGGCTATGGTCACTTCACTACGCGGCAGAACATCCAGTTCAACTGGATCAAGCTCGACCAGGCCCCCGACATCCTCGCCGAATTAGCGACGGTCGAGATGCATGCGATCCAGACTTCGGGCAATTGCATCCGCAACATCTCGTGCGATCAATATGCGGGAGCCGCTGCCGACGAAGTCGCCGATCCGCGCGTGTGGGCGGAATTGCTGCGGCAGTGGAGCACCTTCCACCCCGAATTCAGCTATCTGCCGCGCAAGTTCAAGATCGCGGTGATCGCGGCGGAGGAAGACCGCGCGGCGCTGCGGCTGCACGACATCGGCATTCAGTTGGTCAAGCGCGACGGGCTGCTGGGCGGGCGCGTCTTCGTCGGCGGGGGCATGGGCCGCACCCCGATGATCAGCCACGAAATCCGCGACTTCGTGACCGCCGACGATCTGCTGAGCTATCTGGAGGCGTGCCTGCGCGTCTACAATCGCTACGGCCGCCGCGACAATATCTACAAGGCGCGGATCAAGATCCTGCTGCACGAGATCGGCCCCGACGAATATCGCCGCCAGGTCGAGGAGGAGTTCGTGTCGGTCAAGGCGCTCGGGCTCGATCCGCCCAAGGGCGAATTCGACCGCATCACCGCGATGTTCGCGCCCCCCGCGTTCGACACCGAAGCGCCGGACACGGTCGATCGCAGCGATCCCGATTTCGCGATCTGGGTCGATCAGAACACCGCCCCGCACAAGCAGCCGGGCTATGCGATCGTCACGATCAGCCTGAAGCCGACCGGCGGCATTCCCGGCGACGCCAGCGCCGACCAGATCGACGCGATCGCCAAATTGGGCGAGCGTTTCAGCTTCGACGAACTGCGCATCACCCACGCGCAGAACATCGTCCTGCCGCATGTCCGCAAGGCCGATCTGTACGCGGTTTGGAGCCGTCTCAGCGAAATCGGTCTGGCCGAGGCGAATCTCGATCTGATCAACGATATCATCGCCTGCCCCGGCCTCGATTATTGCAGCCTCGCCAATGCGCGCTCGATTCCCGTGGCGCAGAAGATCGCCGAGCGTTTCGCCTCCCCTGAGCGGCAGCGCGATCTCGGCGAGTTGAAGCTCAAGATCAGCGGCTGCATCAATGCCTGCGGCCACCATCATGCCGGCCACATCGGCATCCTCGGCGTCGACAAGAAGGGCACCGAAAATTACCAGCTCTCGCTCGGCGGATCGGGCGCGGAGGACGTGAGTCTGGCCAAGATCACCGGCCCCGGCTTTGACGAGGACGGCATCGTCGATGCGGTCGAGACGGTGACCAACGTCTATCTGAAGACGCGCGAGGATGGCGAACGCTTCCTCGACACCTATCGCCGCGTCGGCATGGAACCGTTCAAGGAGGCGCTTTATGGGTAATCCCGCAACGCAGGACGAACCCGCCGTCACGCTCGACGCGTTTCTCGATACGCAGACCAATGCCACCGCCGTCCGTCTCGAAGCGGGCGATGATGCGCGCGCGCTGTTGCCCTATCTTGATCGTATCGCCTTGGTCGAAGTGAGCTTCCCGAGCTTCCGCGACGGTCGCGGCTATTCCGCCGCGCGCATCCTGCGTGAGGCTGGCTATGTCGGTGAGCTCCGCGCGCAGGGCGACGTGCTGGTCGATCAAATGCCGCTGATGAAGCGCTGCGGCTTCGACAGTTTCGCGCCCGAAAGCGAAATCGATCCCGTCACGCTCGAAGCGTCGCTGACGCGCTACGAGAATGTCTATCAAAAGGCCGCCGACGGGCGCGTGCCGGTGTGGAAATTGCGGCATGGCTAGTGCAGCGCGCAAGCTCGACCTGATCGACGTCGCTCCCTTCTCGCCCGCCGATGCGGCGGCGCTGGAGGCGCGCTACGCCGGGGTGGGCACGCACGACATGCTCGGCGATCTGCTGACGGGCGAGTTGAAGGGCCGTGTGGCGGCGGTGTCGTCGTTCGGCGCGGAAAGCGCAGTGCTGCTCCACCTGATCGCCCAGATCGACCGCGACATTCCCGTCATCTTCCTCAACACGCAGAAGATTTTCGGCGAAACACTGCAATATCGCGACGAGCTTTCGGAAAACCTCGGCTTTACCGATCTCCGCGTGTTTCGGCCAGACCCGCGCTTGCTGGCGGCGAAGGACGGCACGGGCCTGCGCTGGAGCTACGATCCCGACGGCTGCTGCGATCTGCGCAAGGTGGAGCCGCTGCGCCGCGCACTGGCCCCGTTCGATGCGTGGATTTCTGGCCGCAAGGGCTTCCAATCCGGCACGCGCGTGGCCTTGCCCCGTTTCGAGGAGGATGAGGGTCGGCTAAAACTCAACCCGCTGGCGGATTGGGACAAGGCCGCGCTCGACGCCTATTTCGCGGAGCATGAATTGCCGCGCCATCCCCTGGAAGCGGAAGGCTATGCCTCGATCGGCTGCGCGCCGTGCACCTCGAAAGTGCTCCCCGGCGAAGACCCCCGCGCGGGCCGCTGGCGCGGGTGGGAAAAGGTCGAATGCGGGATTCACGTGCCGGAGAAGCCGGGCGAAGAGCCGGTTTTTTAGGGCGCCCTTTTTATCACGCTTCCCCGGCGAAGGCCGGGGCCCAGTCGCGGAGCGATCGCGATCGAAGCCAGCACGAAATTACATCGGCCATCGCGACTGGGCCCCGGCCTCCGCCGGGGAAGCGCAATCTGGGTTACCTCAATCCCTAAGCTGCCAACGCCGCACGCGGCAGCACGGCCGCCGCATAATCGCTCTCGGCCCGCGCGATCAGCTTGCGATCGTCATGGTTCCACGGATGGAATCCCGGCAGGAAGAACGCGATCCACGCGCCGAGAATCTTCCGTGCCATCCCCGGCCGTCCCAGCGCATACCAGATGATCCCGAGATGCGCCTTCGCGCCCGTGATGCCGTCCTGCCGCAACAGTTCCAGCATCCCCTTGTAGCGCCCGGCGAAGAATTTGATCGTCGTGCCGATCATCACCAGCGCCTTGATCTTCCACCGCTTCCACCGCGACCAGTCGCGCGTGGCGTGCAGCCAGGTGTCATAGGCGACGCCCTTATGCTCGATTTCCTCAGCGGCATGCCAGCGCCACAGCGCCGCCGCCTGTTCGTCCCCGCCCGCCAGATGGCGCGGATCGGCGATCAGCTCATGCGCCAGCATCGCGGTGAAATGTTCCAGCGCCATCGTCGCTGCCAAGCTCGCAATTGCCGGACGCCCCTTGGTCAGCGCCAGCGCCTCGTCGATGTGCCGGTCGAGCAAGGTAACGTCGTAGCCCTGGTCGGTCACGTGACGGTTGAACGCGACATGCTCGCGCGTGTGGATCACTTCCTGCTTGATGAACGCCTGAATTTCGGCGTGCAGCTGCGGCGGCGTGCCCTCGCGAAAGGCGCGGACGCTGTCGATGAAAAAGCCTTCGCCCTTGGGGAAGGTGACCGACAGCGAGTTGTAGAAGGCGGTCGCGAACGGATCGTCGTTCAGCCACCAGCGGCGCATCTTGGCACCGCGCCCAAAGCGCAGATCGCGCGG
The DNA here is from genome assembly GCF_044881195.1 of Sphingomonas sp. MMS24-J45. Taxonomy (GTDB): domain Bacteria; phylum Pseudomonadota; class Alphaproteobacteria; order Sphingomonadales; family Sphingomonadaceae; genus Sphingomonas. The sequence continues at coordinate 597,722 of NZ_CP173255.1, forward strand.
CACGATCGTCAAATCGGCGGGGGTGGTTGCTTTCGCCATGAAAACCTCCGAACAGATCGAGACAACAGGTTTGGAAATAGTCTTTACTTACATCAATGTCAATAGTGCGCAAACGACTCAGCCCGGAGGAATCCCGCGATGCCGCGATCGAGGCGGCGCGCGCGCTGTTGGTCGAGGTTGGCCCGCAAGCCGTGACGCTCAAGGCGGTCGCAGCGCGGATCGGGCGGACGCACGCCAATCTGCTGCACCATTTCGGATCGGCGGCGGATCTGCAGAAGGCGCTGATCACGCATCTCGCCGACGCGATCACGGCGGAGATTGGCGCCGCTGCGAAACGCGCGCGGCTGGGCGATGCCGATCCGCGCGAAGTCGTCGATCTCACCTTCGACGCCTTCGTCAATGGCGCGGGCGCGATGGCAGCGTGGATGATCCTGTCGGGCAATAACGACGCGCTCGATCCGGTGCTGAGCGCGATCCTCCGCCTAGTCGATGATCTTGCCGAGGATGAGGAAACCGGCAAGCAGATCCACGAAGACACGCTGCAACTCGTGCTGATGGCGATGGGCGATGCCTTGCTCGGCGGGGCGATGGCCAAGGGGCTGGGCCTGCCGCCGGAAGCCGCGCGCACGATTGCGACGCGGTCGCTGATGGCGTCGAAGGCGATCCTACCGGCTTGACGGAAAACCGCCGTGGCGAAGCCACGCCGTCGGTCGCGGCTTTGGCCGCGCCGGCCGGGCGCGCTCTAGGCTCGCTTTAGCTGCGCTAAAGCGTTACAGGCGCGCCATGCATTTTCTCGACCAAGCAAAGATCTTCGTCCGATCGGGCGCAGGCGGACCCGGTGCCGTCAGCTTCCGGCGCGAAAAATTCATCGAATATGGCGGCCCCGATGGGGGCAATGGCGGCAAGGGTGGCGACATCATTTTCGAAGCCGTGCCCGGCCTCAACACGCTGATCGACTTTCGCTACACGCAGCATTTCCGCGCAGCCCGCGGGCATGGCGGATCGGGCTCAAACCGCACCGGTGCCGGCGGCGACGATCTGATCATCCGCGTCCCCGTCGGCACCCAAGTGCTGAGCGAGGATAAGGAAGAAGTCCTCGCCGATTTCACCAAGCCCGGCGAGCGCGTCGTGTTCCTGCGCGGCGGCGATGGTGGGCGCGGCAATGCCACCTACAAGACCTCGACCAACCGCGCGCCGCGCCAGCACGGTACCGGCTGGCCGTATCAGGAAATGTGGGTGTGGCTGCGCCTCAAGCTGCTCGCCGACGCAGGTCTGGTCGGGCTGCCAAACGCGGGCAAATCGACCTTCATCAATGCGGTGACCAACGCGCAGGCCAAGGTCGGTGACTATCCCTTCACCACCGTGCGCCCGCAATTGGGCGTGGTCAGCCGCCACAACCGCGAATTCGTGCTGGCCGACATCCCCGGCCTGATCGAGGGCGCGGCCGACGGCGCGGGGATCGGCGATCGTTTTCTCGGCCATATCGAACGCTGCAAAGTGCTGCTCCATCTGGTCGACGCGACCGAGGAGGACCCGGTCGGCAATTACCGCATCGTCCGCGACGAACTCGACGCCTATGGCGCGGGTCTGATCGACAAGCCGCAAGTGATCGGCCTCAACAAGATCGACGCGCTCGATCCCGCCGATGTGAAGAAGCTGATCACCAAGTTGAAGCGCGCAAGCAAGTCGGACGTGCTGCCGATGTCCGGCGCTGGCGGCGCAGGGATCGAGGCAGTGGTCGATCGCCTGATTGAGGCAATCGGCCCAGCCGAAGGTGCGCCCGCGCGCGACGACGACTCGCCGCCGGGGGAATGGTCGCCGGTTTGAAGCGCGGCCGTGATATGGTAGGACGCCGAAATGGCGATGCAAATTGTCTATCCGCTGCTGACGGCCGAAGAATTCCTCCAAATCGATTTTGGTGATCGCAAGGCCGAACTCGATAACGGTGTGATTCGCATAATGGCCGGCGGGACAGCGCGTCATGCGCGGGTTCAGTTCAACATCCTTTTGGCATTGGGCTCTCGCCTGCGCGGAAGCGGCTGCACACCATACAATTCCGACATGGCTACCCAGACCCACGACCGCTCGATCCGCTATCCCGATGTGTCAGTTTTTTGTGGTCGTGATGGAAGTGAAGACGACGACAAAAAGGCGTTCGACGATCCGCGCGTTGTGTTCGAGGTTTTGTCGGCTGGCACCGCACGAACGGATCTGCGGGTCAAGCTCGACGAGTATAAGGCCCTCGCCAGCGTGGATACGATCGTCTTCGTCGATATCGCGACCGAGCGTCTGCGGATCGTGCAGCGCACCGGCCCCAATGGATGGAGCGACGATACTTATGACGTCGAGACCGATGTCAGGCTCCCCTCCCTCAACCTCACCATCCCGCACGCAGAGATTTTCGCGCGCGACTAAGGGTGATTGGCGCGAGGGCCGCCACGCGCTAACGCGGCGGCGATGTCGGTCTTCGATCCCACCACCTGCCCGCGCCTGATCGTCAAGGTCGGATCGTCGCTGCTCGTCGCCGCCGATGGCACTGTCCGGCGCGCCTGGTTGACCAGCCTCGTTGCCGACCTCGCTGAACGCGTCCGCGCGGGCCAGGAAATCGCAATCGTCTCCTCGGGCGCAATCGCGCTCGGCGCGCGCCGCCTGAAGCTCACCAAAGGCGGACGCGCCAGTCTGGAGGATGCGCAGGCCGCCGCCGCGACGGGGCAAATCGCCTTGTCGCAAGTCTGGGCCGAATTGCTCGGCGCCGAGGGCCTGACCGCGGCGCAGATGCTGGTGACGCTCGACGATCTCGAGGATCGCCGCCGCTATCTCAACGCCTCGGCGACGCTCGGGCGCTTGCTATCGCTCGGCGTCGTGCCCGTCATCAACGAGAATGATAGCGTCGCCACCGCCGAAATCCGTTTTGGCGACAATGACCGGCTCGCCGCGCGTGTCGCGCAAGCCGCGGGCGCGCACGGCGTCATCCTGCTGTCCGATATTGACGGCCTGTACGATTCCAACCCCAACACCAAACCCAATGCGACGCTGATTGACCGCGTCGAGCGGATCGATGCCAAGATCGAGGCGATGGCCGACGGTGGATCTGGGTCGGGCATGGGATCGGGCGGGATGGTGTCGAAAATCGCCGCCGCGCGGATCGCGACCGCAGCGGGCGCGCACCTGGCGATCGTCTCCGGCCACCCCGAACATCCGCTGGCAGCGTATCAGGCAAGTGAACGTGGCACGATCTTCGTCGCCGAACGCACCGCCCCGGCGCGGAAAGCGTGGCTTGCGGGCGGGCTGACCGCGAAAGGCGAGATCACGATCGACGCGGGCGCGGCCAAGGCTTTGTCGAGCGGCAAGAGCCTGCTCGCGGCAGGCGCGACGTTCATCACTGGCGCATTCGCACGTGGCGATCTCGTCGCGATCGTCGGACCAGACGGCCGCACCCTCGCGCGGGGCCTCAGCGAATATGATGCCGCCGAAGCCACGGCCCTGACCGGCAAGCGCAGCGACGAACAAGCTGACATCCTCGGTTATGCGCCCCGCTCCGCGCTTGTCCACCGCAACCACATGGCGCTGGTGTGAGCACCCTCGCCATCACCGGCGGCACCGGCTTCGTCGGAAAGCGCGCTATCGATCTGGCGCTTGCCGCCGGACACAGCGTCCGCGCTCTCACCCGCCGCCCGCAACCGCCGCGCGACAGCGTCACCTGGATCGAAGGCGCGCTCGACACCCCTCAACCGCTCGACCAGCTGGTCGCCGGGGCCAACGCCGTTCTGCACATCGCAGGCGTGGTCAACGCGCCCGACCGCGCCGGGTTCGCTGCGGGAAACATCGCCGGCACGCAGGCGGTTCTGGACGCGACGCGCAGCGCAGGCGTGCGCTGCTTCGTCCACGTTTCCTCCCTCGCCGCGCGCGAACCGCTGCTATCGAGCTATGGCTGGTCGAAGCGCGAGGCCGAGCAGGTGGTCGAAGCATCCGCACTCGATTGGGTGATCGTCCGCCCGCCGGGAATCTACGGCCCCGGCGATTTGGAAATGCGCGACGTATTCCGCATGGCAAGACTCGGCATCGCGCTGCTTCCTCCCCCAGCCCGTGGTTCCTGGATCGAAGTGGGTGACATCGCCGCGTTGCTGCTGGCGCTCGCCACGGCGGAAAGCCCCCGCGCGATCTATGAGGCGGATGACGGCCGGCCCAATGGGTGGAGCCATGCCGAGCTCGCTCGCGAAATCGGAATCGCGGTTGGGCGCGGCGTGCTGCCCCTGTCGCTGCCCAAACCGCTGCTGTCGCTGGCGGCTCGCGCGGACCGCACCCTGCGCGGCAAGGGCGCGAAACTCACCCCCGACCGCGTCGGCTATCTCTGCCATCCGGACTGGACCATCGATCCCGCCAAGCGTCCGCCGTCGCACCTTTGGCAACCGCGCATCGCCACGCCCGAAGGCCTCGCCGCAACCGCGGCATGGTATCGCGCGAACGGCTTGCTATAGGCTTGCTATAAAGCCGCCGCATTTCTCCGGCACAGCCGCAGGACTCGTCAAGGACAGCACATGACCGACCGCCAAAGCATTTACGACACCGTCACCGCGCAGATCGAGCCGTTCAACAAGAAAGGCGTCACGCTGAGCGAGGCGACGACCTTTCAGGGCGATCTCGAATGGGACAGCCTGACGGTGATGGATTTCGTCGCCGCGATCGAAGACGAATTCGACATCATCATCACGATGAACATGCAGGCAGAGATCGAAACCGTCGGCCAGTTGGTCGATGCAGTCGCGAAGTTGAAGGGTTAAACACATTCTCCGTTCGTCCTGAGTAGAGACTGAGCGAAGTCGAAGACGCGTATCGAAGGACAGGTGGTTCGATATGGGCCTTCGACATGCTCAGTCCCTACTCACCACGAACGGCATGGGGAAAGTACCGATACGATGACCGAAGCCGCCGCCACCGCCCACGCCCTGCGCGCTGATCCGCCCGCAGTGGAGCCCGAACGCGATCTAATGTCGAAATTCGACGCGATCATCGCCGAGCGCCAGGCGCTGATCGATACCGGCGTCACAGATCCGTTCGCGATCGTGATGGAGCAGGTGAAGTCTCCGACCGAGGCGGTGATCGCCGGGCGCGACACAATCCTGCTCGGTACCTACAATTACATGGGTATGACCTTCGATCCCGACGTGATCGCCGCGGGCCATGCCGCGCTCGACAAATTCGGGTCGGGCACCAACGGCAGCCGGATGCTCAACGGCACCTTCCAGGATCATATGGAAGTCGAGGAAGCGCTGCGCGATTTCTACGGCGTGTCCGGCGCGATCGTCTTTTCGACCGGCTATATGGCCAATCTCGGTATGATCTCGACGCTCGCGGGCAAGGGCGAATACATCATCCTCGACGCCGACAGCCATGCCTCGATCTATGACGGGTGCAAGCAGGGCGATGCCGAAATCGTCCGCTTCCGCCACAACAGCGTCGAGGATCTCGACAAGCGGCTCGGTCGCCTGCCGAAGGAACCGGGCAAGCTGGTCGTGCTCGAAGGCGTCTATTCGATGCTCGGCGATATCGCGCCGCTCAAGGAAATGGTCGCCGTCGCCAAGAAGCACGGCGCGATGGTGTTGAGCGACGAAGCGCATTCGATGGGCTTTTACGGCCCCAACGGTCGCGGCGTGTATGAGGAGCAGGGCTGCGAGGCCGATGTCGATTTCATCATCGGTACCTTCTCCAAATCGGTCGGCACGGTCGGCGGCTTCTGCGTATCGAACCACCCGAAGTTCGAGGCGATCCGCCTTGCCTGCCGCCCTTACATCTTCACCGCATCGCTGCCGCCGTCGGTGGTGGCGACCGCCACCGCCTCGATCCGCAAGCTCAAGCACGCGCACCAGAAGCGCCAGCAATTGTGGGACAACGCCCGTTCGCTGCACGGCGGACTGAAGGCGCTCGGCTTCAAGCTCGGCACCGAAAAGCCCGACAGCGCGATCATCGCGATCATCCTGAACGATCAGACGCAGGCGGTGGCGATGTGGCAATCGCTGCTCGATAACGGGCTTTACGTGAACATGGCGCGTCCGCCCGCGACTCCGGCGGGTACCTATCTGCTGCGCTGCTCGCTCTGCGCCGAACACACACCGGAACAGATTTCGCGCATCCTCACGATGTTCAAAGCGGCTGGGCGCGCGGTGGGGGCGCTTGGCTGAGCTGGCCGGGGCCGACTCTAGCAACGGGTGTCCGGTTGCGGTAAGAGACGGGAATGAGCGAAAATGAGCGCGATGCGGTCGGTGCCGAGCGCGTCGGAACGGGCTGGCATACGATCGCGCTGCTCATTCTGGCGGCACTCGGCATCGTCGTGCTCGTCGCGCTCAATGTCACGCTCGGGGAAGCGAACCGTCAGCGTGACCGTGCGCTGAAGCTGCAGACTCACAGCTATGAAGTCATGATCTTGTCGGCCAGCCTGACCGGCACGATCGCCCATGCCGAGGCATCGCTCGGCCGCTACGTGATCAGCGCGGACAAGGATCTGGGCCAGGCCTATTCCGCCGACTGGACGCTCGCCAGCCAGCAATTGTCGCGGCTCGACCGGATCACGAAGGACAGCCCCGAACAGCAGGCGCTGATCGCCAAGCTGCAACGCGCGATGGCGGAGCGCGGCGATGAGCTCGGCGCGGTTGCGCTGAACACTCTGTACAAGCGCAACGACCAGGCGCTGGCGCTTTTCTACAAGGCGCGGCTCGGCCCGGCGCGCGCGGAGATCGATCGGCTGCTCGACGAAATCGGGGCGCAGGAACGGCGCGTGCTGGCGGACCGGACCGGCCTCGCAATGAAGTCGGTCAAGCGGTCGAGCGGTGTTGCCAGCGCGCTGTCGATTTTCGGCATCCTGCTCGCCGCTGGCGCGGTCGCGCTCGGCTGGCTGACTGTCACCGCGCTCGGCCAGCGCGCGGTTGCCCGGGCCGAGGCCGCCGCAGAGCGCGGCCGCGCGGCGGAACTTGAGGAAGCGGTGGAACGCGCGTCCGAAGTGCTGCTGGCACAGGAGAGCAAGCTGCGGCAGGTTCAGAAGATGCAGGCGGTCGGGCAATTGACTGGCGGCATCGCGCACGATTTCAACAATATGCTGGCGGTGGTGCTCGGCGGTCTCGAACTCGCCAAGCGGCAGGTGGCGACCGATCCGGCCGCGGCAAGGCGCCATATCGACAATGCCACCGAAGGTGCCAATCGCGCGGCCGCGCTCACCCGGCAATTGCTCGCTTTCTCGCGCGAAGAGGCGTTGCGTTCCGAACCGATCGAACCCGTCACGCTGGTGCGTGGCATGTCCGACTTGCTCGATCGCACGCTTGGCGACACGATCGAGGTAACGGTCGATGCCTCGGCTGGCGAGACTTGGCTGGTGCGCTCCGATCCGCACCAGTTGGAGAACGCCGTCCTCAACCTCGCGGTCAATGCGCGCGACGCGATGGAGGGTCGCGGCAAGCTGACCATTACCACGGCGGGCGTCACGCTGGCCGAAAACGCGGTCGGCACGTGCGCGGCGGGCGATTATGTCGCGCTGTCGGTCGCCGATACCGGCTGCGGCATGACGCCCGAATTGCTGGAGCGGGTGTTCGAACCCTTCTTCACCACCAAACCCGCGGGCAAGGGCACTGGTCTGGGCCTCAGCCAGGTCTTCGCCTTCGTGCGACAGGCGGATGGCGAGGTCGGGCTTAAATCGGTGGTCGGCGAAGGCACCACCGTCACGCTTTACCTACCACGCTACATCGCCGACGCGCCGAGCGAGGAGGCCACCGCGCAGGCCGCGCCCGAGCCGGTGGAGAACCGCGCGCTCGACATTCTGGTGGTGGAGGATGACCCCCGCGTGCTGGCGGCGACGATGGGCGCGCTGGAGGAACTCGGGCATCGCCCGGTCGCGTGCAATGATCCGCTGGAGGCCCCCGCCGCACTCGATCGCCTCGGCCGCGTCGATCTGATCGTCAGCGACGTGCTGATGCCAGGGCAGACCGGGCCGGAAATGATCGCCGGATTGCTGCGCGGCCATCCCGAAACCGCCGTGTTATTCGTGACCGGCTATGCTGGCGATGCCGGGGGCGAGGCGGAGTTCGGCAGGCACCATGTCCTGCGCAAACCCTTCACGCTGGCGACGCTGGAACGGGCGGTCGCCGCTGCGGCATCCGCGCCCGTCCTGCGGACCGACACGCCCATCGACAGTATCGCGGCCGAGTGATTTGGTAGCTGACGAAGCCCCTGCACGCGGATATAGCGGCGCGATGGCGCCAACCGCCTCACGCCTTCCCCTCCGGCCGGACGCCCTCCCCGCACGCTCATGAAATCCATCGACCGCTACATGGCCCGGCTGATCGCGGTGCCGCTGTTTTCGACGCTGGTCATCTTCGCGATGCTGCTGGTGCTCGATCGCATGTTGCGCCTGTTCGATTTCGTCGCGACCGAGGGCGGCCCGGTCAGCGTCGTATGGCGGATGCTGGCGAATTTGCTGCCGGAGTATTTCGGGCTCGGCATCCCGGTCGGGCTGCTGCTCGGCACGTTGCTCGCGTTTCGCAAACTGGCGACATCGTCGGAGCTCGACGTGATGCGCGCGGTGGGGATGAGCTACACCCGGCTGCTTTATGTCCCCTATCTCTTCGCGCTCACGCTCGGCGCGGTCAATCTGGCGATCGTCGGATTTGTTCAGCCCGAGGCGCGCTTCAATTACGAGAAATTGCGCTTCGAATTACGCACCGGGGCGCTCGGCGCATCGATCAAGGTCGGCGAGTTTACCCATTTCGGCAAGGACATGACGCTCCGGATCGAACAAAGCCACGATAACGGCCGCCGCCTGTCCGGCATCTTCCTGCGCCGTGATGACGGAAAAGGCGGCTCGATCGCGGTGACGGCAGCGAACGGCCAGTTCTTCGCGACCGACAATCCCGACGAGATCATCTTCCGCCTGACCGACGGCACGCTGATCCGCACCGAAGCGAAAGTGGCGACGCCCCGTGTGCTGCGCTTCAGCGTCAACGATCTGCCGATACCGCTGCCTAAGACCGAGAATTTCCGGATGCGGGGTGCGGAGAATCTCGAACGCACCCTGCCCGAGCTTGTCCGCATCGGCGGCGACCGCGGCGCCAGCAAGGAAGACCGCGCGACCAGCCAGGCCGCCTTCAACTTCCGTACCGCCGAGGTGCTGTCGATCCTGCTGCTGCCCTTGCTCGGCCTCGCGCTCGGCGTGCCGCCGAAGCGCTCGACTTCGGCGCTCGGCGTGTTCCTCGCGATCGTGATGATCGTCGCCTATCACAAGGTGAACGAATATGCGCAGGCGGTCGGCGGCCTCGGCAAGATCGATCCGTTTCTGGCGATCTGGATCCCGTTCGCCGTGTTTGCCGGTCTGACGTTCTGGATGTATTACACGATTGCCTATGTTCCCGGCGGGCAACCGATCGGCGCGCTCGAACGCGTCTTCTCCAAACTCAGCAAGCTGGTCGTCAAAGTGCTGCCGCGGCGGCGAAGCAAGAGTGCGGCGGCATGATCGCGTTACAGCTTTTTCCGTCGCGCACCGTGTCGCTCTACATGGGCAAGATGTTCCTCGTGCGCACCTTCGCGGTGCTGGCGATGCTGGTGCTGGTGCTGCAGGCGCTCGATCTGCTGACGGAGTCGGGCCATATCCTGGCCCATGCCGGCAATGGCCAGCCGGAAATCCTGCGCTACCTCTCGCTGCGCATCCCCGAGATCATCGCGCAATTCCTGCCCTTCTCGGTGCTGCTCGGCACGATCGTGACGCTATCGACGCTCAACCAGAATAGCGAAGTGATCGCGCTCAAGGCATCGGGCCTGTCGGCGCACCAGATCCTTGCGCCGCTGTTGATCACGGCGCTGGGCGTGGCAGTGATTTCCTTCACGTTCAACGAACGCATCGTCAGCCGCGCGACCGCGACGCTCGATCAGTGGCAGAAGCTGTCCTACGGCCCCGTCCCCGTCGATCGCGGCGACCGCAGCAATGTGTGGGTGCGCGATGGCGACGATCTGTTGCAGATCGAACAGGTGCGCGGGCGCGGCGACCAGACCAAGCTTTCCGGCATTACGCTCTTCGATCGCACCGGCGGCAATCTGGTCGGCATCGTCACTGCCAGGAATGGCGTGCGTCAGGGGAATGGCTGGCGCGTCGGCCCCGCGACGCGGTTCGACGTGGCGTCGGGCAAGCTGACCCAGCTTGGCGAGACGGTGATCGCCGACGGCGTGCGCCCCGATCAATTCACGCTGGCGACGGTCGATGCGAACGGCCTTTCCTTCTGGGCGCTACGCTCGGCGATCGCCGATCTGAAGGCTGGCGGTCGCCCGACCAAGGCGCTGGAAGGCGCGATGTGGCACAAATTGTCCGGGCCATTGTCGGCGATCCTGATGCCGCTGCTTGGCGCGGTCGCGGCGTTCGGACTGGCGCGATCCGGCAAATTGTTCGTGCGCGCCGTGATCGGGATGATGCTCGGCTTCCTGTATTTCGTCGCCGACAATTTCGCGCTGGCGATGGGCAATCTCGGCGCTTACCCGCCCTTCCTCGCCGCCTGGGCGCCATTCCTGTTGTTCTTCATGATCGGCGAGGCGGTGCTGATCCGCACCGAGGAATAAACCCAATTCCGTCACCCCGGCCTTGTGCCGGGGTCCACCGATCGACCAGCCACCCAGTTGCTAGATGCGCCGTGGACCCCGGCACAAGGCCGGGGTGACGGATCAGCGAGCCGACCCCATCGTCGAACGCACCAGCCGCGCAACCAAGCCCGGCAATCCCGGGTAACTAGCCACATGATAAGGCGACTCGGTCCCGAGCGCCTTCGACAGCCGCCGGTGCGCCTCGGCGAGCGAATGATACGGCAGGCCCGGCAGCAAGTGATGCAGCGCATGATAGCGCAGGCCCACGGGCGCCCACAGCACCGGCAGGAACGCCGGCGGCGGTACGTTGACCGTGTCGAGATATTGCGCGGTCACGCTCATCGCCTCACCTTCGTGATTGTCCCACAGATGCGCGACCAACGTGCGGATCTGGTTGAGCACATACACGCCCGAGGTGATGACCAGCGCAATCGCGAACATCCGCAGCGGAAACACGCCCGTCGCGACCAGCACGATCAGCGTCACCGCCCAGACGCTGCACGCGCCCTCCAGCATCCACCACAGCCGCGCGGCCTCCCCTTCCGGCGCACGGCGACGGAAAGCGGGGTTGATCGATAGCGACGAATAGCGCTCGACCAGCACGCGGTGCATCCCCGGCACGACCAGCGACAGCGGCGTCAGCACGCCATACCGGATGATCAAGGCGAACGGGGCAAGGATCGAGGTCACGATAAACACCGGCAGAGTCCACGGCTTCATCGACGCAAGCGGCAGATATTCCGGGTCCTCGCTGGTGCCGTACCGCGTGCGTGCGTGGTGCAGGTTGTGGACGCCTTCGTACATGAAGCTCGGCACCAGCAGCGGGATGCCCGCGATCAGATTCCAGCCGAGCCGGAACCCCGGCAGCGAGGCATGGCGGATGTGCGACACTTCGTGGATGAAGCTGCCCGCCCGGTATAGCGCCAGCACCGCGACGACGCCTGCGACGATCGCCCAGCCGACCGACGGCAGCGTCATCGCGAGCGCCAGCGCCGCATAGCCGATCACCGCCGACACGATCAGGTCGGTCCAATAGACCGCCGGGCGCGGGGGATTGAGGTCGCGCGTCAGCTCGGCCGCGGCGCGCAGCATCGCTTTGTCGTCGGCGATGCTCGACAGGCGAACGCGGGTTGCATCGGCCACGGCGGCGGCGTCGGGCCGCTCAAAGGTCAGCGAAGTGTCCATGGAATGGGGCATTGCAAGAAGATAGTGGCTAGACAGTGGCAGTGAAAGGGCTGGACCGAAACGCGGGCAGCCGCTTGACAGCCGCGCGCCCAAGCGGAACGTGGCGGCGACTTTTCCCGTGAGGAATCACCACAGTGGCAACCGCACCCCTCTCCATCCGCCCGATCAGCAGCAAGGCCGACCGCAAGCGCTTCGTCGATCTGCCGTTCCGCCTGTACAAGGATGATCCGAATTGGGTGCCGCCGCTGAAGGGCGAAGCGCTTGGCCTCCTCACGCCGGAAAAGAACGGCTGGTTCAGCCACGCCAAGGCTCAGCTGTTCCTGGCCGAACGCGGTGGCAAGGTTGTCGGACGCATCTCCGCGCACATCGACACGCTGGCGCTCGAAATGGACCCGGCCAAGGGCTTCGGCCCCGGATGCGGGCAGTTCGGCCTGCTCGATGCCGAAGATGGCGAAATCGCCGCAGCGCTGATCGCCACCGCGGAGGGCTGGCTACGCGATCAGGGCATGACGCGCGTGTTGGGGCCGATCAGCATGTCGATCTGGGAGGAGCCTGGGCTGCTGGTGGAAGGCTTCGATCATCCCCCAACGATCATGATGGGCCATGCAAAGCCCGAATATCGCGGCTGGATCGAGAATGCGGGCTATCACAAGGTCAAGGAACTGGTGACCTATGAGCTCGACATCACCAAGGATTTTTCCCCGCTATTGCAACGGATCATTGCGTCGGGCGACAAGAACCCGCGCATCAACATCCGTCTGGTCGACAAGAGCAAGTTCGATGAGGAAGCGGCGATCATTCTCGATATTCTCAACGATGCGTGGTCGGAAAATTGGGGTTTCGTACCCCTAACGCCGCCTGAAATCGCCGATGTCGGCGTGAAACTGAAACCGATCGTGTTCAACGATCTGATCCGCATCGCCGAGCTCGACGGCAAGCCCGTCGCCTTCATGATCACCCTTCCCGACCTCAACGAAGCGATCAAGCCACTGAACGGCAGCCTGCTCCCATTCGGCTGGGCAAAGCTGTTGCTGTGGCTGCGCAAACCACGGGTGAAGACGATGCGCGTGCCGCTGATGGGGGTGTTGAAGGAATTGCAGGCGTCGCGCCTGGCGAGCCAGCTCGCCTTCATGCTGATTCAGCAGATCAAGGACGCATCCGTCGCCAATTACGGCGCCACGCGCGGCGAGATCGGCTGGATTCTCGATGACAATCAGGGGATGAATTCGATCGCCGAGGCGATCAATTGCGACATCAACAAGCGTTACTGGATTTTCGAAAAGACGCTGTGATGAGGGCGGGTTGCGGTGCCGCCCGTGGAGCGCGGCACCGCACCGGCTTAGTTCTTGACGAGCGGATCGAAGCCGCGATCGAGCCATTCGTCGCGCGTTTTGCAGGTTTTGACCGGGATGCGCGACCCGGTGATCGTTTCGATCACACAATATCTGGTCTTCGGATTCACCACCCGCGCGCCCGATGCGGCCGCCTGCGGCGCTTCCGTGTTGGGCGCCGGAGCCGGGCGAGCCTCGCTGGCAATGACGGGAGATGCGGCAATGCTCAGCAGGGCTGCCGTGGTGATTGCGAACAGGTTGGTCATGATATCCTCCGCTAGAAACCTGCGGGTTTATCGTCCCGCACTGACAGCAGTGCATTAGTCATGCCAAACACTAGAATTGTCGAAAATCAAACACTTAAGAAGTTTTTGAACGCCAAATGAATGGCGCGTCATGCCAAAGTTCGGTCTCCGGTGCCATAGTCCGGTACAACACTATGTTTAGAAGCGGCGCGATACACCCAGATAGAGCTCCAGGTCAGGGGCGCTTCTGTTCAATCCGGCGACGGCGCCGATGTCGAGTTGCAGATCGTCGCGCGCGGCCCAGGCAAGCGAGGCCGAGGCCAGCCCCTTGGTCGTCGCGCCGCCCGGATCTTCGTCCCGGGTCACTTTGCCTTCGAACGTCGCACTGAGCGCACTCGAAAGCTTGAATTCCAACCCGATCACCTCGGAGTAAGCGAGATGTCGGCCGTGACCGGCTTCATCGACCGCCGCGTCGATTTCGGTGGTGGTCGCCAGATTGAGCGTGTCGGAAAGATCATAGGTGGCTGGCACGATGACGCCCGCGCCCCAAGTCCCCGCCCCGACCGGTTTGCGCCCCACCGGAAGCTTCGCAAAGGGCTGCACCGCGATGGACAGCCCGCTGCCATCGGGGTGGAGCAAATTGGCCTTGGCTCCGATCGTCACGTCGCCGACGCGCCCCTTGCTGTCGATGGCCCCCGATGCCTTGTCCCGGGTCCGAACGTGTCCGTAAGGCGTCCAGCCCACTTGCGCCTCGATGCTGTCGCTAACACCGACTCGCACGAAGCTGTCGCCGATCAGCACAGTATCGCTGCGTTCATCGGTCTGATCATCGCGCGTCCAGTCGGTCAGCGCGGTTTCAACCGATACGCGCTTCGGCGAGATCGTACAGGGCGTGGTGCCAAGTCCGGGCCGGGTCGGACAATAGTCGCGTTCCTGACCCAACGCGGGTGTCGCCGTCAGCAACAGCAGGCCGACGGCGATCGCGCGCTTCATCGCAAGGTCACCCAGGTCGGCGCGTGGTCGCTCGCCTTCTCCCGCGCGCGATAGTCCTTGTCGACGCCAGCATCCACCAGCCGGTCCGCCGCGATCGGCGAGAGCAGGAGGTGGTCGATGCGGAAACCCGCGTCGCGCTGCCACGCGCCCGCCTGATAATCCCAGAAAGTCCACACGCCCCCGCTCGGGTATCGCGTGCGCAAGGCATCGGTCCACCCTTGCGCGACGAGCGCGCGGAAACCTGCGCGGCTCTCGGGCTGCATCAGCGCGTCGTCCTGCATCGCGCGCACGGAATAGGTATCGTCATCGTTCGGAATGACGTTGTAGTCGCCCGCCAGCACCACCGGAGTCTCCTCCGCAAGCAATTCCAGCGCCCGCGCCCGCAGCCGGTCGATCCAGCGGAGCTTATAGTCAAATTTCGGCCCGGGCTGCGGGTTGCCGTTGGGCAGATAGAGCGAGGCGATCGTCACGCCGTTCACCACCGCCTCCAGATAACGGCTGTGATCGTCCTCGGGCTCGCCCGCCAGACCGCGTTGGCGCTCGACCGGATCCTGCCCCTTCGCCAGCACCGCGACGCCGTTCCAGCTCTTCTGGCCATGCCATACCGCGCCATATCCCGCCGCGCGAATGTCCGCCTCTGGGAAGGTCTCGTCGCTGGTCTTGAGTTCCTGCAGGCACACGACATCGGGCTGCTGCTCGGCGAGATATTCCAGCAGGCGCGGCAAGCGTGCCTTGATGCCATTGATATTGAAGGTAACGATCTTCACTTGGACGACCCCTGTTGCGGGATCGGTTTACACCGCGAAGCTGGAACCGCAACCGCAACCCGATGCGGCATTGGGGTTGGTCACCTTGAACGCGGCGCCGCCAAGTTCCTCGACATAATCGACCGCCGACCCGCGCACGAGATCGAGGCTGATCGAATCGACCACCAGCTGCACGCCATCCTGTTCGGCCACGGCATCGTCTGCCTCGACCGCATCGGCGAACCCGAACTTATACTGGAACCCCGAACATCCGCCACCATCGACCGACAGCCGCAGGATCGCAGGCTTGCCTTGCTTGGCCGCAATCGTCGCGACACGCGCGGCGGCAGAGGGGGTCAGGATGATTTCGGGTGCGAGCGTGGCCATGTCCGGGAGATAAGCGCTTGCAGCCCGATCGGCAATGCGCCGATCAGTCTGCTGCCGGACCGCCAACACCAACCGGGATGACGTGGACCGACTTGTCCTGCGCCGCCAGCAGATAATCGGCGGTCTGCAGGAACGGCACCGGGTTCACCGCATGGCCGTCGAGCCGCACCTCATAATGCAGATGCGGGCCGGTCGACCGCCCGGTCGATCCCATCAACGCGATCAACTGGCCACGGTGCACGCGCGTGCCAGCCTCCACCAGAATCTTGGAAAGGTGGCCGTACCGCGTCTGGATGCCCTTGCCATGATCGAGTTCCACCATGTTACCATAGCCGCCCGAGCGCTCCGCACGATCGACCACGCCATCGGCGGTGGCATAGACCGGCGTGCCGACCGGTCCAGGAATATCAACCCCGGCGTGCATCGCGGCGGTGCCACGGAACGGATCGGTACGAATGCCGTAGTTGCTGGTGTAGGCGAGATGATCGACCGGCTGCGCCGACGGAATGGCGATGACGCCCTTTTCCAACGTGTCGAGCTTCTTCCAGGTCTGGAACAAGGAGCGGAATTGCGTGTCTGCGCGCAGATCGGCTTCGGCGGCGGCGCTATCAGCGGCTTCGAACGGGCCACCCATAGCCGCTTGCGCAGGGATCAGCCGCTCAGGGGCGATGCCCAGGCTGCGGACGTGGGCGACGGCGCGAGCGAACCGCTGCTCAGCGACGCGGCGCGCTTGCGCGGCGACCGTGACCTGCTGCTGCTCGATCTTCTTCAGCGGCGCGACGACTTCTGCGGCCAGCGCATCGGCCTTCGGATCGACGTTCGGCGTGGGGCGCGACAGCAAGGCGACGTCGGCCTTACCCGAAACAACCGCGACCAGCAGCGCCTGACGTTGCTCGACCCGCGCCGCGCGCACTTGCGCCGCGTGCTTGATCGAGGCGACATCGGCTTGCATCTTGGCGACGCGCACTTGCATCTGCGCAACCTTCGCCTCGGGGGAGAGCGGAGCGCCAACGACGCCGCTCAGCGCCACCGCGCCAACCGCAGCCTGCGCCACGCCATAAGCAGAGAAGCACAAGGTAACGCTGGCAACGCCAGCAACCAGCGCCTGCGAGCGCGCGCCAATGCTGAAGCGCTTCAGGTCACGGCCGTCATGAAAAATGAAATCGCGGGTTTTGAAATAGGTCTTGAGGCGCGTCATCAGCCGCACACCCGAAGCAATAGAAAGTGAGTTCATGTGACCCCAGCGATCGTTACGCGATTGCCGGAAAATGCCAGCACCCGCCCCTCTATTGCCCTGGTGCAGCCCCCCTGCACCTGGACGAACAGTGTCTGAAAGACTTTGTAGAGGAGGAGCAAGGCCTTCTGCGGTGCGGCGCGTTGAACCGCCACAACCGCACGGCGAGTCGTTGAACGGCACGTTAACGGCGTGGATCGTTTCACCAAGTCGATCGAATTGCCCCGGTCGTGATCAGGCGAGCGCTTGCACCGTCTTCAACACCTCTTCGGCATGACCGGGCACGCGAACCTTGCGCCAGCTGCGCACCAGCACACCGCTCGAATTGAACAGAAACGTCGATCGGTCGAGCCCCATATAGGTCTTGCCGTAGAGCTTCTTTTCAACCCATACGCCGAACGCTTCCAGCGCCGCTTCGCCCTCGTAACTCGCGAGCGGGACGGTAAGATCGTATTTGGCGGTGAACTTCTGGTGCTTGGCCGGGGTATCGCCCGACACGCCCAGCACCTTGGCCCCTGCCGCCGCGAAATCGGGCAGCAAGCGGCTGAAATCCTTCGCCTCGTTCGTGCAGCCGGGCGTGTCGTCCTTGGGGTAGAAATAGAGCACGAACGGCGCGCCGATATAATCGGCCAGGTGAATCGGGCTGCCGTCCGGTGCGATCAAGTCGATCGCGGGCAGCGTTCCGCCGTCCTGAATGGTCATGCTTCGATCCCCTCTACCTGCGCGAGCCAACGCGCGACCTCCTGCCGGATCGTGTCGAGCGACGCAACCACGCTCGGCCAGTCGGCCATCCCCACCGCGCGCGCGACCAGCTCTTGCGTCACCGCGTTTGGCACCTGCGCATCTGGCGCGACCAGCCGCAGCGTAACGAGCAGGCGCGCGAGCAAATCATAGGCTGGGGTCATTTCCGGCGGCGCTTTCCCCGCCGCCACCAGGTCGAGGATCGCGTCGCGCAAATTGGGATGAAGCCCCTCCCCGCTCAAAAGCTGGACCATGTGCACCGCGAATTCCAGATCGACCAGGCCGCCCGGCAGCAGCTTGGCATCAAGCGGCCCCAGCGGCGGCTTGTGTGCCGCCATGTCGGCGCGCATCGCGGTCGCATCGGCGATGACGTCGCGTTTCGGGCGGTCGCCTCGCAATACATCGCGGATAATCGACGAGACCGCGGTGCGCGCTGCGGGTGATCCGAACACCGCTCGGGCACGCGTGAGCGCCATATGCTCCCACGTCCACGCGCTTTCGCGCTGGTAGCGGGCGAAGCCGTCGAGCGAGACGCAAAGCGGCCCCTGCGTACCCGATGGCCGCAGCCGCGTGTCGATCTCGTACAGCGGCCCCGATGCAGTCGGGACGGACAGCGCGGCGCTGATCCGCTGCGCCAGGCGATTGTAATACAGCACCGCGCCAAGCGGTTTGCGCCCGTCGGATTCGGCCAGATAATCGCCGGTAAACAGATAGATCAGGTCGAGATCGGACCCGTGCGTCAGCGCCCCCCCACCCATCCGCCCGAGCGCGAGGATCACGAGTTCGCTGTCCGGCACATGCCCATGCGCGGCGGCGAATTCGGTGATCGTCGCCTCGGCCAGCACGCAAATCGCGGCTTCGGCGACACGTGCGTAACCCGCCGAGACGTCGAGCGGGTCGGCCGCGCTCGCGATGATCTGGGTACCCAGCGCAAAGCGCTTTTCGCCGACGATGCGGCGGACATGATCCAATTGCGCCTGATAATCCGCGCCGCCCGCCATTTCCGCGGCAAGCGCATCCACCGTACCGACCGGATCGAGCGCGGTCGCATCGATCAACCCGTCGAACAATTCGGGCCGCCGCGCGAGTTCCTCGGCAAGCGTCACCGCATGGCTCAGGATCAGGCCAAGCAACCGCCCCAACGCCGGTCGCGCCTCGATCAGGCGGAAGAAATTCACTGCGCTCGACAGCCGCGCGAGCATCCGGTCGAGCCGCACGATCGCGCCTTGCGGATCGGGCGCACTGCCCAGCGCCGCAATCAGCCCGGGCAGCACTGCCTCCAGCGCCGCACGCGCCGCCGCACTGCGCAAGGCGGGATAGGCCCCGCCGCGCCACTGCGCGATGCGCTGCGCCGCCACCTCGGTCGTATCGAAACCGGCGGCAGTCAGTTGTCCGGCCAGTCGATCGGCATCGAACGACAGCGCATCACCCTCGTCCGGATCCAGTGCATCGTAGCTGCGCGCCGTCGCCACGACATGCGGGCGGAGTAGATTGAGCAGCGCATCGCCATTCGCTAGGCCGTGCAGCCCCGCCAACCCATCAAGCGCAGCGCCGCTCGGCAAGGTGTGGGTCTGGCGATCCTCGATCATCTGCACGCGATGTTCGATCGTGCGGTACAGTGTGTAGGCTGCGGTCAACGCCGCCGCTTCCGCCGGGTCGATCCACCCCGCCCCGGCCAGCGCCGCCAGCGCCGCACGCGTATCCGGCACGCGGAGCGCCGGGTCGCGCCCGCCGTGGATCAATTGATGAATCTGCGCGAAAAATTCGACCTCGCGAATGCCGCCGCGCCCGCGCTTCAGGTCGAAACCGGGACCGAACGCTTGCCCTTGGGCGTAATGATCGCGAATCCGCCGCGAGATGCCGCGAATCTCGCCGATCGCGCCGAAATCGAGCGCGCGCCGCCACACGAACGGCGCGACGGTGGCGAGAAATCGCTCCCCCAGTGCCACATCACCCGCCGCCGCCCGCGCCCGGATGAAAGCCGCGCGTTCCCACGGCAAAGCAAGCGATTCGTAATAGGAGATCGCCGCATCGACCGAGAGCGCGATCGGCGTGATCTCGGGCGACGGCCGCAGCCGCAGATCGACGCGCAGCACATAGCCATCGCCATCGCGGGTCTGCAGCAATTCCACCACGCGCCGCGCGATCCGCACCGCTGCTTCCTCTGGCGCCTCACGCGGGCGGCAGGGGAGCGTGGCCGGATCGAACAACAGGATGGGATCGATGTCGGACGAATAATTCAGCTCGCGGCTGCCCTGCTTGCCGAGCGCAATCGCGACGAATCCGCGCGGCGCGGCATCCGGGGTGCGCTCAGCAATCGCGGTCCGGATCGCGGTGTCGAGCGCGTGGTCGGCAAAATCCGACAAAGCCCGGGTCACCGCGGTCAGATCATCGATCCCCGCCAGATCACCGATCGCGACCCGCAGCGCGAGCCGCCGCCGTGCGAGCCGCAGGCGTTGCGCGGGGGGCACATCCGCCCCGATCTCGCCAAGCGCCGGAAGGGCCGGCAACACCCCCGCATCGAACGCCACGGCCATTGCCGGTTCGCGATCAAGCAGCAGCGTCAGAAACGGCGAGTATAGCCGAGCGCGTCGGGCAGCATCGACAATACGGAGATCGGAAAGCCTGTTTTCCACCAGCTGGCACCGCTTTCAGCCAAGACGCTCACATCGCCGGGCAACAAACCGGCCTTTCGACCGTTCATGCTTTATGTCAACGTGCTCCGCCTCTTACCGCTCGACGGACCGCGCACGCGACTATGTCGTGATGGCACCGCAGGCTGCGGACATCCTGTCGGTTGCACTACGCTCGGCCTATCGCGAGAAGCCCAATACCGACGATCCGTTCGCGGATTTGATCTATCAACTCGATCGGGTTGAGGCAGTCGCGACACGCTGACGTCAGTCGCGGTCGCGATCGCGGCTGAGTTCGTCGACTTCGCCCATGATAGTGTCGAGCGCCGACATGCCCGGCTCATTGCTGTGCGTACGGCGCGAAGCGAGCGAGTTGTCGCTCATGACCGCTTCCAGTGCGACGCGGCCACGCGCGACGCGGCTTTTGATCGTGCCGACCGCAACGCCGCAGATTTCGGCAGCTTCCTCATAGGCGAAGCCGCCCGCGCCAACGAGGATCAGGGCCTCGCGCTGCGGCTGTGGCAAGTGCAGCAGCGCGCGCTGCATGTCACCCAATTCGACATGCTTGTCCTGGCTGGCGGGCGCGGCGAGGATCCGGTCGGCGACCAGATCGTCCCACTCGCCCTTGAAGCGCGCACGCCGCATCTGGCTCAGGTACAGATTACGCAAAATGATAAAGGTCCAGGCGCGCATGTTGGTGCCGGCCTGAAAACGCAGCCGCGCAGCCCACGCCTTCATCAGCGTCTCCTGCACCAGATCGTCCGCCAGATCGCGATTACCCGACAGCGAGCGCCCGAAAGCGCGAAGATGCGGGATGACTTGAGCCAATTCCGCCTTGAATTCGGTATCGGATAGCGAAACGTGCTCGACGACCTCGGGCGCAACCTCGTCTTCGTCGTGATCAAAAGCGTCGCTCATGAAATCCGGTCTCGCATTAAGGCATCACGGACAAAAGCGCGGCGAACGGCCAAGTCCAACATTCTAAAGGTGGGCACGATCAGCGCTGAAAAAAGATCAGCAACGCCGCAAACAACACTACAACGAGAGCCAGCGAAATGCCGAGCACATAGCGCGTCACTCGCGGCGTCTCACCGCTGCGCGCCTCGTCGGTCGAAATGTGGATTTGCTCATCGTCAGCCATGAATGCCCCCGGAGGTTCGGTATCGTTGTCGTTCCGTATCGTATGGAACCCAACCCCCAGGGGCGCTTATCGGTTCCCTCAAACTTGGGGAACGGTCGCCTGGTCGAAGAACAAGGCCTGTGCGATTGCCGCTTTGACGGTGGAACGCTGGAACGGCTTGGTGATGAGGAACGTCGGCTCGGGCCGCTCGCCGGTCAGCAGACGCTCCGGGAACGCCGTGATGAAGATCACCGGAACCTCGAATTGAGCGAGGATGTCCTTCACCGCGTCGATTCCCGAACTGTCGTCGGCCAATTGAATATCGGCGAGCACCAGGCCCGGACGATCTTCCATCGCCAGCGCCACGGCTTCGTCGCGCGTCACGGCGACACCGGTCACCTCATGGCCAAGATCGCGGACGATCGTTTCAATGTCCATTGCGATGATCGGCTCGTCCTCGATGATCAGAACGCGCGCGCGCGTCTGCTGCTCGATTTCGGCAAGCGCCTCGGCAACCAGCGATTCGACCTCGGGAACGTCGACTTCGATCAGATAGCCGGCGTCCTCAGGCGTAAACCCTTCCATCGCGGTCAACAACAGCGCCTGACGCGACAGCGGCGTCATCCGCGCAAGCCGCGCACGCGCGACGGATTCCTGACCGTCGTCCGCGGTTGCGCTCATCGACTCTGGCGTCTCGTCATAATTGGTCGAGTTCCAGATCGCGTGAAACGTACGGTACAGCCCAAGCCGGGGATCGACGTCGCGCGGGAATTCCCCCGGCGCTGCGACGATCGCCTCGAGCGTGGCGCGCACATAGCGATCGCCGTGCGTCTGGCTGCCGGTAAGGGCCCGGCCATAGCGGCGCAGGAATGGAAGGTGGGGGGCAAGTTGCTGTCCTAGCGACATGACTGTCGTGGTCTCCCTTGGGTATGAATTGAGGGACCTTGTGGAAGCGGCCCCCCGCTTATGCAACGCGTTTATCGCTCCGTGCGCGTCGGAACCAAATTTCGCATCGGACGTGGAACCATCGAAGCGCTATTTGGTTTCATCGTTGCATCGCGACGTATCCTGCGCGGTAGGCCCGGTTCGTAGCGCCGCCAAGATGGCGGTTGTTACGGCCGCATATTAACTCTATCCGGCGTTTCCGGATATCCAGGGGGACGGCATTGCGTTCGGGCGACGATTCTTCGAAAAAGCCGGGTACGGGACGTACCGCCGCAGCAGACGCGAAGGCTCAGGGTAAAGACCGTGACATGGGCGCGGCATTGCGAACGGTGTATCAACGCACCGTCGAAGAAGCGATTCCGCCGGAAATGCTGGACCTTCTCGGCAAGTTAGACTGATCAGGCAATGACCGAAATCGTCGGCGATCGCCCCGCCGCGCGCGGGCTGCTCGATCGGTTCGGCGCCGTCCCGACCGGTGCAAAGGTTTTCCTGATTCTCAGCGCGGCATTGTTGCCGCTGGCGATCGTCGCCTTTTTCGCCACGCTGCGCACCGCGACGATGGCAGATGACGCGACGCGCGCGCAGATGCGCGTCAGCGCGACCGAGAGCGCGCGCAAATTGGCGATCGAACTGATCGGCGACATGACGGCGCTCCGCGTTGCGCTTAACGCGCTCGAAACCGATCCTGCCGACGCGCCGAGCTGCGCGCGGGCGCAAGGTGTGTTCGCGCCACAGGCCTCCGCCGGAACGCGCTTTTCGATCACCGACGCGCGCGGGCGCATCATCTGCGGTAACCGCCTTCCCGTCGATATCGCCCCGGCGCCTGCGAACACGGTCACCCCTATTGTCGCGCTGCTACATCCCGGCCGCGGCCTGACGCTTGCGACCGCCAGCAGCAGCGGGCGCACCCGCGCCGCCGTCTTCTTCCCAGCCCCCGTGCTGGCCGAGACGGCAAAGCCCAGCGGCGTGGCCCAGCCTTATGAGGCACGGCTCGCGCTCGACGGGACTACGCTGTTGCTCAACGAACTGCCGTCGAACGGTCCGCTCGAACGGCGCTCCTCGCTCACCATGCCGATTGGTGTCGGCGACATCCTGCTGATGACGCGCGTGCGCAACCTGCCGCTCACCTCACCGGTGCTGATCGCGTTGATCCTGCCGATCGTGATGTGGGCGGCGGCGGCGTGCATCGGCTGGTTCGTGGTCGATCGCCTGCTGATCCGTCCGCTGCGGCAATTGCGCACCAGCGTCGCGCATTTCGTCCCCGGCGAGGAAGTCGATCTGGGCACGATGCGCACGCTTCCGGCGCTGGAGATTCGCGATCTCGGCGAGACCTTTCGCGCGATCACTCGCACCGTTGCCACGCACGAGGCCGGGCTTGCCGAGGGATTGGTACGCCAGACCAAGCTCACGCGCGAGGTGCACCACCGCGTCAAGAACAACTTGCAGGTCATCTCCAGCCTGATCAACTTCCACGCGCGCGCCGCGCGCAGTGCGGAGGCGACCAGCGCCTATGCCTCGATTCAGCGCCGCGTTGACGCCCTTGCTGTCGTGCATCGTAACCATTTTGCCGAACTCGAGGAAAATCGCGGGCTGTCGCTTCGCTCGGTGCTGGGCGAACTCGCGTCGAACATCCGTGCGACAGCACCGGAGGGGGCACCGATCGGGATTACGATCGATGTTCAACCCTATCTCGCCAACCAGGACGTCGCGATCGCGATTGCTTTCCTCATTACCGAAATCGTCGAACTCGCCATGACTGTGAATCCAGCGGCGCAGATTCGCATCTCGGTTGGGCCGGACAAGGATGATCTGCGCGCGGTGCTGCGGGTAAACTCCCCCGCCCTGATCGACGATGATCGGATGCGCACGCTGGTGGCAGAACGCTATGGCCGGGTCATTGAGGGCCTGTCACGGCAGCTTCGCTCGAAACTTCATTACGATCCGTTGGTCGGCGCTTACGAAATTTCGGTCGCCATCACCGGACGTGATTAAAAAACAACAATAAAAAAATCTTCAAAAAAGTGTTCGAGTGCGGAACCCGGGGGCCGCATGTGGGTTTTAGTATCGGATAGCGAATTTATGCCCCCCCGCTCTCGCTATCCAAGACATGGACCCGGTCGCGCCTCCCCCTCCCCCCGGTGGCGCGCCCGGGTCCAAATTTTTTCCAGTCATCGCCGATCTGATCGCTTCGTCTCACAGGCGGAACGAAGCCCGCTCTGGCGCATTGGGATGCTGGCGCGCACCGGTTCGGGCCGCGCACCTTTTCAGGAG
This sequence comes from Sphingomonas sp. MMS24-J45, assembly GCF_044881195.1. Lineage (GTDB taxonomy): Bacteria > Pseudomonadota > Alphaproteobacteria > Sphingomonadales > Sphingomonadaceae > Sphingomonas. The sequence continues at coordinate 622,161 of NZ_CP173255.1, forward strand.
ATATTCCATGCGCAAGATGACACTGCTCGCCCTCGCCACCGCAACGCTTCTCGTATCGGCGTGCAATACCGTCGAGGGCGTCGGCAAGGACGTGAAGTCGGCTGGCGACACCGTGGCGAAAACCGCCGACAGCGCGAAGTAAAGGAGCACACCCAAGCTTTTGAAAGGCCGCTCCCGTCGATCGGGGGCGGCCATTTTCGTATCAGCTCTCGACCAACTCGGTCGATTCATCCTTGCCGCGTTTGCGTTCGGTGAACCAGATCGCGATCAGCGCGATTTCGTATAGCGCCACCAGCGGGATCGCGAGCATGATCATCGACCCGGCATCGGGTGGCGCCAGCACCAGTGCCACCGCGAAGCACCCGACAATCGCATAACGCCGCCCCGCGACGAGCTGTTTCCGCGTCACCAGCCCGGCGCGCTCGATCAGCATCAGCAGGATCGGCAGCAGAAACGCGATGCCGAACGCGAACAGGAACTGCATCACGAAATCGAGATAGCTCGCGACCGAGGTCAGCGCCTCCTGCTCTACCCCACCCAGGCTGCCCTGGAAACTCAGGAAAAATTTGAGCGCCGACGGGATCGCGATGAAATAGGCCATCGATGCGCCAATCGTGAACAGCACCGGCGTCGCGAACAGAAACGGCAGCAGCGCGCGCTTTTCCTTGCGGTACAGGCCCGGCGAAACGAAACCCCACAACTGGTTGGCGATGATCGGGAAGGAGATCATCAGCGCCGCGAACAAAGCGACCTTCAACTGCACGAAGAAGCCGTCGAACACGCCGATCGTCACGATCCGCTTCTGCCCCGCTTCAAGCAGCGGGTGGACCAGCACGGTAAAAATCTCGCGCGAATAGATGTAGGTGCCGATCAGCGCCACGAAGACCGAGGCGATGCAGAAGAACAGCCTCTTGCGCAGCTCGATCAGATGATCGAGCAGCGGGGCCCGGCTCGCGTCCAGTTCATCGATGGGTGCGTTCACGCCTGCGCCCCGGTGGCCGGCTGGTGTGGCTCGGCTTCGGCGGGTGCGGCCGACGTTATGACCGGCGCCTCGGTCAGGACCGGTGCCGCATCCGCTCCGTCGTGCGCCTCATGCGCGTCTTCCGGAAGCCCCGCCATCGGCAGCATATGCACCGGCTCTGGCGGATGCTCGCGCATGATCCGCGCATTCTCCGCCGCCCATTTCTTTTCCATTTCCTGCAGTTCCGACTCGCGCAGCATCGTGTCGAATCCAGAGCGGAACTGATTGGCGACGCCGCGCACCTTGCCGATCCAATGGCCAGCCATGCGCATCGCCTTGGGCAAGTCCTTCGGCGGGATGACCAACAGGGCCACCACCCCGAGCACGATCACCTCGGAGGATGCGACGTCGAACATGGCGGTGCCTTATTACGCGCGCGTCAGATTTCGCGGTCGCGGATACGGTTACCGTCACGGTCGAACACCGGCTCCGCCGCCTTGGCATCGATCCGGCCGGGCTCACGCCGCGGCGCTGGCTCGTCATCCTCGGCCATGCCTTTCTTGAAAGATTTAATGCCCTTGGCAACGTCGCCCATCATGTTCGAAAAACGGCCGCCGCCCAGCACCAGGATCGCGATCCCGCCGAAGATCAGCCAGTGAACAATGCTCAAACCACCCATGATCGATCTCCTGATATACGCCCCATCTAGTGCGTCTCGTCGAAGGTTTCCACCTCCGCGTCGTCATCATCCGCGGCTTGGGCGTCCCAATCGGTCCGCTCGAACGCGAGATCGACCGGATCGAGCAACCCCGCCGCCCGCAAATCATCGATCCCGGGCAGATCGCGCCTGCTCGCCAGCCCGAAATGCGCGAGAAACGCGGGCGTCGTCGCATAGAGCAACGGCCGCCCCGGCACCTCACGCCGTCCGGCCGGGCGAATCCACCCGGCTTCCATCAATACGTCCAGCGTGCCCTTTGAGATGCCAACGCCGCGAATCGCTTCGATTTCGGCGCGAGTCGCAGGTTCGTGATAGGCGATGATCGCCAGCGTCTCGATCCCGGCGCGGCTCAGCTTGCGCGCCTCCTCATGCTCCCGCCGCAGCAGATGCGCCATGTCGGCGGCGGTCTGGAAATGCCAGCGCTCACCGCGCTTGACCAGTTCGATACCGCGCCCGGCATAATCGGCCTGCAACGCCGCGAGCGCCGCTCGCACTTCCGCTCCGTTCAGATGCGCCCGAATCGCATCGGTGGTCATCGGCTCGGTCGCGGCGAAGAGCACCGCCTCGACCGCGCGGGTAATGGCGTCGGGTGCGTTCATGTCAGCGCGCGCAGGTACAAAGGCGCGAACGGCGATTTCTGCCGCAACTCGAGCTTGCCCTGCCGCGCCAGTTCGAGCGCGGCGACGAAGCTCGACGCGAGCGCCGATTTGCGAAAGGCACCGCTCGCCAATTCGGGCAGGAAATGCTCAATCACGTCCCATTCGACCGTCGTGCCGATCAACCGCGAAACGCGCTCGATCGCTGCCTCCAGCGTCATCACCGCGCGGTGCGCGACGACGTGCATCACCGGCCGCGTGCGCGCAGTAATGACCCCGTACGCAGCGATCAGATCGTAGATTTCGGCCTGCCAGACCGCCTTGCGCTGCGTTCGCAGCCCCTCCGGGCTTCCACGCGGAAACACGTCGCGGCCCATCCGGTCGCGTGCGATCAACCGGGCCCCCGCCTCGCGCATCGCGTTCAGCCGTTCGAGCCGGAGTTGCAGGCGCAGCGCGAGTTCTTCCGGACTAGGCTCGATCTCAGGGTCGCGCGGCAACAACAGCCCGGATTTCAAGTACGCGAGCCACGCCGCCATCACGAGATAATCCGCCGCGACTTCGAGCTTGAGGCTCCGCGCGCGTTCGATGAAACCAAGATATTGATCGACCAGCGCCAGGATCGAAATCGCCTTCAGATCGACCTTCTGGCTCCGTGCGAGCGCCAGCAATAGATCGAGCGGCCCTTCCCAGCCGTCGAGGTCGATCGTGAGGGTTTCGGGGCTTTCGGTCACCGTGCAACCCTACACCCATCCCTTACACCAACGCCAGCAACGCATCCCGCTTCGCGATCAGCGCCGCCATATCCCCCCCGGCGTGCGCGCCCATGACGGTCGCCATCGCCCGATCGAGCCGCGCGCGCGATACCGCCGACATTTCGTCCAGGCGATCGGCAATGTCGCGCATTTCGTCCATCCGCGCCCAGCAATCGAGCACCAGATCACAGCCGGCCGCAATCGCTCCCGCCGCCTTGTCGCCCGCGCTGCCCGACAGCGCCTTCATGTCGATATCGTCGGTCATCAACAGCCCGTCAAAGCCGATCCGCTGGCGGATGATCTGCTCGATCACCACCGGCGACAGCGTCGCGGGCCGCTCGGCATCCCACGCCTCAAACACAATATGCGAAGTCATCCCCATCGGCGCATCCTTCAGGCTTGCGAAGGGCTGCAGATCGATCTCGAGCTCCTCGTCGGACGCCGTCACCGTCGGCAGATGATAATGCGTGTCGACTTTCGCGCGGCCATGCCCCGGCATATGCTTCACCACGCCCACGACCCCACCGCTGCGCAGTCCATCGACGATCGCTCGCCCCATCGCGGCCACGCGCAGCGGCTCGGAGCCGAGCGTGCGAATCGACACCGCCTCGGTCGTGTCGGGTTGCGCCACGTCGAGCAGCGGCAGGCAATCGACGTTGATGCCAACTTCTGTCAGCATCAGCGCAATCGCCTCGGCATTGGCGCGTGCCGCCTCGATCGCGGAGATCGGCGCGATGTCGTACAGCGCATCGAAGGTCGGGCCGGCAGGAAAGGCGGGCCATTCCGGCGGCCCCATCCGCGCGACGCGGCCGCCCTCCTGGTCGATCAGGATTGGCACATCGGCCCGCCCCGACAGCGCGCGCAAACTGTCGGTCAGCGCACGCACCTGCGCGCGGTCGACGATGTTGCGTTTGAACAGGATGTACCCGGCCGGTTCGACCGCAGCGAAAAACGCGGTCTCGTCAGCGGTAAGGGTCGGGCCGGACAGGCCAAAGATGACGGGCTTCATCCGTGCCGCTTACAATGCGACGCGCGCCGCTGTCACCCACCGAACCATTCCTGCCATCCCCGCGAAAGCGGGGATGACACCATTAGCTGATCGGCGAAACGCTTAGGACCGCGGAACGAAGCACGCCTGCCCGGCCGCTGCGAGCTTCGCGCACAGGCTCGTCGCGGCACCGGCTCCGCCAGCGTTGACGCGCAGACGGTACACAGTCTGGCCGTTCACCTGCGCCGCCTGCACCGATTTCCCCATCGGCGCGAGGTACGCGAACTTCTTCGAAATCGTCGCCCAATTGGCATTGGCCTCGGCTTCGCTGCCGAACGATCCCAATTGCACCAGCGCGCCGCCCGATGCCGCCGCCGCCGACGGAATCGCCGCGACGACCTTGCTCGCCCCGCCATCGACCTTTGCCGGCGCGACCTTCTTGCCCGCGATCGGCGCTTCGGGCCCCTTCAGGTCGATCGCCGCATTGCTCATGCCCGCGCCGTCGCTGGTGGCGATCGCGGTATCGCCCTCGCCTTCCACTTTCATGCCACCGGGATCGTCGGGCTTGACCTTGTAATCGCCGTCCTGCGCGGTGATCAGCGCGCCATTGCCGTCAACACCCTGATGTTTCTTGAGATATTGATAGCCAAAAATCGCCGCCGCGACGATCGCCAGCGCCAGCAGGACCAGCCCGATGATCCGCACGATCGACGGCCCGTCATCATAATCTTCCTCGACCGTCTCCAGCCAGGGCAGACGATCCTCGTCGCGCGTTTCATACTCGCCGGTCGACATCACTTCATCTCCTGGGCCGCCTCGACGCCCATAATGCCCAATCCATTGCGAATAATCTGTGCAATCGCATCCGCCAAGAATAGCCGTGCACATGTCATCGCCGGGTTGTCGGGCAGCAGGAAGCGCCGGTCCGGCCGGTCGTTACCGACGTTCCACAATGCATGGAGCGAAGCCGCCAAATCATAGAGATAGAAGGCAATTCTATGCGGCTCGCGCGCCGCAGCGGCGGTGTCGACGATACGCGGGAACTGCGCCGCCAGCTTCACCAGCGCAAGGTCCTCCGTATCAAGCTGGGACAGGTCGACCCCGTCGCAGACGATTCCCGCCTCGCCCGCGCGCCGGTGCAGCGACGCCACGCGCGCATGGGCGTAGTTAACGTAGAAGACCGGATTGTCCTTCGACGCCTCGACCACCTTGGCGAAATCGAAATCCATCTGCGCATCGGATTTGCGCGTCAGCATGGTGAAGCGCACCACATCCTTGCCGACTTCACGCACGACATCGGCCAACGTCACGAAATTGCCCGCGCGCTTGGACATCTTGATCGGCTCGCCGTTGCGCATCAGGCGGACCATCTGGACGAGCTTGACGTCGAAGCGGGTCTTGCCCCCGGTCAGCGCCGCCACCGCTGCGACGATCCGCTTGACCGTCCCGGCATGGTCGGCACCCCAGATATCGATCAGCGCATCGGCCGACTGCGCCTTTTGATAGTGGTAGGCGAGATCGGCACCGAAATAGGTCCATTGCCCGTTCGACTTCTTGATCGGCCGATCCTGGTCATCGCCGAACTGGGTCGAGCGGAACAGTGGCAGCACGACCGGCTCCCAATCCTCCAGCTCCTGTCCCTTGGGTGCTTCGAGCAAGCCGTCATAGATCAGCCCCCGCGCGCGCAGATCGTGCTCGGCCGCCTCGGGCTTGCCCGCCGCCTGCAATTCCGCCTCGGACGAGAACAGGTCGTGATGAATGCCGAGCAGCGCGAGATCGTCCTTGATCAGCACCAGCATCGCCGCAACCGCCTTGGTGCGGAACAGCACCAGCCATTCGCTCTCCGGCGCATCGGCGTAGGTATCACCAAACTCTGCGGCGAGCGCCTGCCCGACCGGGATCAGATAGTCGCCCGGATACAGCCCCTCGGGGATTTCCACCGTCGCGCCGAGCGCCTCGCGATACCGCAGATGCACCGAGCGCGCGAGCACATCGACCTGGCCGCCGGCATCGTTGACGTAATATTCGCGGATCACCTTGTGGCCGGAAAACTCCAGCAGCGCGGCCAGCGCATCGCCGACCACCGCGCCGCGGCAATGCCCCATGTGCATCGGTCCGGTCGGGTTCGCGGAGACATATTCGATGTTGACCGTCGTCGCCGCCCCGCGCGTCGAGCGGCCATAATCGTCGCCCGCATCGCGGATCGCCGACAATTCGGCGCGCCATGTGTCGTCGGTCAGGAACAGGTTGATGAACCCCGGCCCCGCCACCGACACGCTCGCCACCTCATCGAGATCGCCCAACGCCGCCGCGATCTTCTCCGCCAGCGCGCGCGGATTGGTGCCTGCAGGCTTGGCCAGCACCATCGCCGCGTTGGTCGCCAGATCGCCATGCGTCACGTCGCGCGGCGGCTCGACCGTGATGCTCGCGCGGTTGAGATCGCCCGGCAAATCGCCAGCGGCAACCAGGGCATCGAGCGCCGCATCAAGATGCGCGGCAAAACGGGTGTAAAGGGTCATGATCGGTCCGGTCGTGGTAAGCGAGCGCGGGCCTTAGCGGATGGCGCGCGAACACTCAAACCGCGTCGATTGCGGAGGGGGCGCGTAAATGCTATTTGTCACGATCTGCCTTGAAGGCAGGCATTGCGTGGAGAAAGGAAGTCGGCGATGTCCTTGTCTATTACGCTCGTGGCCGCGATCGCGGCAAACGGCACCACACCGAACGTCTCGGATCGCTGGATTTCCAATTCCGACGGCGTTCGATGCTCCCTTTCGCGGCAGATTGAGGTCGGCACATCGCAGGCGACTTTGATTCTTTCGCCAGATCTTACCACGTCTCAGACAAACGGCGTCCTTTCGGTTGCCGAAGCTGGCGCAAAAAAGGCCAGCGTAACGCGATTTTCGATGAACCCTGCACAAGTCGCCGGCATGCTCGACGCTAAGCAATTGTCCGTCCCGACCGGGAAGGGTAAGACGATCCTGCCGATGGATGGCGTCGAGCCGGCCCTGAAAAATGCCGCCACATGTCGCGCGCGGTTGCGCGATCAATGGAACATCGATCAGCGCGTGATCGGCAAGATTGCCACGCCGGCCCAACCGATCAATGGTGCCGATTGGCTTCAGCCGTGGGATTTCCCGAACGTCGCCCGGGTTTCGGCAAAAGTGAACGACATGACCTTCCTGCTGGCGGTCTCGGAAAACGGTCGGATCGCATCCTGTCGGACGCTTGCGGTTTCGGGTTCGTCCGATGTTGCCGATGCGGCCTGCGCTTCGGTCCAACGATATGGCAAGTTTGAGCCGGCACGCGATGCAAGCGGTCGCGCGATAGGGTCCTGGTCGGTTCAGCGTCTGGTTTGGCGCGACCCGCAATACCTTTACCCGAGCGCGGAGCTTCCGGCATCGCGTAGCGACAATCCGATCTCGGTGGGATGGGTCAGTCCCTCGCCGACCACAGCGTTTTCATCCTTGCCGCCCCGGCCATAAGCAGAACTAACTACAGCAGCGAAACCGCCGGACGCTATAAAGCGACGGCGGCAGTATCCGACAGGGGCGCTTGCTTCCGCGTCGAGATGCGCGGCAAAGTGGGTGTACCGGGTCGTGATCGGTCCGGTCGTTCGGGCTGTCGAACCTGTATCGCATCACTCCCTGTCATCGGGGCGCAGATCCTCATTCGACCGGTCGTACGCCAGAATATCGCCCGGCTCGCAGTGCAGATGGCAGCGGATCGCCGCCAGAGTGAAAAAGCGCACGCCCTTCACCTTGCCCGATTTCAGGAGGGACAGGTTTGATTCGGTAATGCCGATCGCTTATGCGAGCTCCTTCAACCGCACCTTTCGGCGGGCCAGCATCACGGCGAGGTTGACGTCGGCGAACAGCAGCACGACGATTTGCCCGTCGTCCAGCACGGCGCTCCCGCCCAGGCCGATCCGAACGTCGGTGCGGTTCACCCAGGCATCGACGCGTGCCCGCGCGACCGGATCGCGCGCGACATAGGCGCGCTCGTCAATTGCCGGAAAATGGGCGTCTTCGCCGCAGTGTTGGTGTTCGTCTCCACGGCCGCGCAGGCGCAGGACGTCGCCGATCGGTCCACGCTCCGTGCGCGACCCGAAATTGCGCTCGGGATTCTGGCCCACGGTGCGCACGCTCGGGTGCTGAGGTATGCGGCGCTTGACAGTGGCCCCGTCCTCCGTGCCTCTTCGTGCGCAGTCGATCATGGAAAGGTCACCGATGCGCCGTCTGCCCCTGTTGCTGCCCTTCGCCGCGTTGATCGCCACCCCCGCGCTCGCCGCGTCGGCCGATCCGGTCTTCAAGGCAGCCCAAGCGGCCCGCGCCGATCAACTCGCGCTGCTGGAGAAATTGGTCAACATCGATTCGGGCACGGCCGACAAGGTCGGCGGGCAGAAGGCATCGGAACTGGTCGCCGCGGAGCTCCGCACGCTGGGGATGAGCGTCGAGCTGCTCCCGGCCGAACTCCCCACCCTGCCCGACAATGTCGTCGCCACGATGAAGGGCACCGGCAAGGGCCGCATCCTGATGATCGCGCACACCGATACCGTGTTCGGCCCCGGCACCGTCGCCAAGCGCCCGTTCCGCATCGAGGGCAATCGCGCCTATGGCCCCGGCGTGATCGATGAGAAGGGCGGCGTGGTCGAGGGAATCACGGCGCTGCGCTTGCTCAAGACGCTGAAGCAGAATGATTTTGCCTCGATCACGTTCCTGATCGAAACGTCGGAAGAGCGCGGATCGCCCGGCACGCGCGCGCTGATCGATCGGCTGCTTGCCGATGCCGATGTCGAACTCAATCTGGAACCCGGCGACGTGCCCGATCTGCTGACCGTCTGGCGCAAGGGCAGCAACGTGTTCCGCATCGACGTGAAGGGCCGCCCGTCGCACGCCGGCGTCGCGCCGCAAATGGGCCGCAACGCCGCGGTCGAACTTATCCACCAGATCGAACTTGCCAGCACGCTGCCCAACAAGGGTGACGGCCTCACCTCCAACCTCACGCTGATGAGCGCAGGTTCGCGCAATAATATCATCCCGGAGGATGCCTCTGCGACCTTTAGCGTCCGCGTACGCGAGACCAAGCAGGCCGAGGAAGTCGAGGCCCTGATGCGCCGCAACGCCACCAACACGATCGTGCCGGATACCAAAGTCACAGTGACGCGCGAAGTCGCCTTTCCGCCCTTGCCGATCAACCCGGCGACCGACGCGCTGGCCGCCACGGCCAAGAAAATCTACGCCCGCATCGGCGGCGTAACCGCGAACGGCGGGAATGGCGGCGCATCCGAATCGGCGCTCGCCCATGCCAAGGGCGTGCCTGCGCTCGACGGGCTCGGCCCGGTCGGCGGCGGGGCGCATACCGAGGACGAATATCTCGATCTGCAGACGCTCACCCCGCGCCTCTATCTGCTCACCAGCCTGCTGATCGAACTCGGCAAGCGCCCGCCTGCGCGGATCAACTAGCGATCAGACCAGGCCCGATACCGCCGCCGCCCCGCGACTGGTCGGGAACAGCGTCGCCATCGCGCGCGCCGGTTCGACGCCGAAATGCCCGGCTACCGCCCCTGCGATGAAGCCGTCGAGCTGTAGCGTGGGCCTGAGGTCGCGCCCTTCGAACAATGCCGCTTGCGACAGGCCCGGCCAATCCGCCAGCACCCGCCCGCCGCGCACTGCGCCGCCGAGCAGCATCGCCGAGCTGCCGGTACCGTGATCGGTCCCGCCCGTGCCGTTGACCGCAACGGTCCGCCCGAATTCGGTCGCGACCAGCACCATCGTGTCGTTCCACAGCGGGCCGAGCCCGGTCTGCAGCGCGCCGATCATGGCATCCAATCCCTTCAATTGCGCGGCCAGGCGCTGGCGCTGCTGGGTGTGTGTGTCCCACCCGCCCGTCTCGATCATCGCGATCCGCGCGCCATTGGCGGGGACCATCAGCTTCGCCGCGAGCGCGCCGGTCGCCGCGGCATTCGCGCCCCCGCCGGCCGCCAGATCGCCGGTCAGCGCGCGCGTGTTCATCGCCTCGCTCCACAGCGCGTGGAGCTGGCTGTCGCCCTGATACAGCATCGACACGCGCTGCAGGAGGTCATCCGACGCCTGCGGCAAGTTCGACGGGGCGTAGGAGGACACGTCATGCCTCCCGCGCAGCGCGAGCGGCACCGTCGCCGACACGGCGATCGCCTTGGCCTGCGTCGGCGGCAAGACGCCCAGCAAGCGGTTGAGCCAGCCGTCCTTCTCCTGGTACGCACTGGTCCCGCCGCTTTCGAGCACGTTCTGCCCGTCGAAATGCGACCGGTCGCGATAGGGCGAGGCGACGGCGTGCGCGAACAGCGCCTGGCGCTGGCCGTACAGACCGTTCAGCGTCGGCATTGCCGGATGCAGCGCGAACATCCCGTCGAGCCGGGCCACGCCCGCGAAATCGGCGGCAAGGTCGCCGCGTGCGGCGGCAAAGGCCGGGTCGCCGACCGGCGCGACGATCCCCATCCCATCGGCGGCCCCGCGTTGGATGATGAAGATGAAGCGCTTGTCGGTCTCGGCCTTGGCAAAGGCCATGCCGGGGCTGAGCGCGAAGGCGAGCGCACCTGCGGCCCCGGCTCCGATGAACGAACGACGATCGTACATGATCTTATCTCCGCATGAATTCGGGTGCGACCAGCAACAGGGCGAGGCCCTGCGCCGGGCTTTCGCAATTGGCGAGCGCAGTCGTCGTCGCCGGGCTGACCGCCCCCGGCAACACCTTGGGTGCCAGCGCGCGCGCGTCGATATTGGCGGCGCGGCTGGCGAAGCGTTCCGCCGCCTCGACCCGGCGCAGCACCGCGTCCGGCCCGGCCCAGCTTGCCGCGATGTCGTCGTAACCGACCGGCTGCCCCGGCTTCCAAATCGGCTGGCCGAGCTGCTGCAACAGCCCGACCGTCACCTGCGGGTCGGCGGTCTTGACGTTCAGCGCACGCAGCGAGGAGATCGTCCATTCCCACGGCGTCTTGAACTTCACCGGCTGATCGACCCACGCCTCGGGCGAGGCGATCAGCGCGCGATAGACGGTCGGCAGGTCACCGCCCGACTGCAGGAACGCCGCCTGCAACCGCGCGACCATCGCGGGCGGCGGCGTATCGCCCGCGAAATGCCGCGCCAGCTTAGTCGCGATATGCGTCGCGGTAGCGGGTGCGACGGCGACATCGTTCAGCACCGCCTGCGCCTGCTCGACGCCGCCCGCCGGATAGACTTTGCCCATCACCGTCCGGTCGCCCGGTTCGTGCAAGGGCGCCGCGAAGACAAAGTCACCCGGCAGGCCATCGGTGCCAGCAGCGCGCGCGCCCGGCCCCTGCCCGATCCCCGCCACGGTCCAACCGGTCATCGCGCGGGCGAACTCTGTCACGTCGGCCTGGGTATAACCGGTCCGCACGCCGAGCGTGTGAAGTTCCAGAATCTCGCGCGCTAGGTTCTCGTTCAGCCCGACCTTGCGATTGCCACGCGCGGCAATCCGCGCGCCGAGCGGCGAATTGGGCCCGACCGACACCGCCTGATCGAGATAGAGCAGCATCGCCGGATGCCGTTCCACAGCGGTCAGCATGTCACCGAACTTGCCCAGCACATGCGGCCGGATCGCCTCGAATTCCAGCGTGCCCGACAGGCCGATCACCTGCAACTTGTCCGCCGACACCGCGAAGTGATTGGCCCAGAAATGCACCAGCCGCTCGATAAAGGGCGTGTCGGTGATCAACGCGGCGGTCGCCCGCGCGCCGACCGCGCCGGCATAATCGCTTCGCCCGCTGCGCTGCGCGAACTGGCGCGCCTGCTTCATCGCCTCGTTCTGCCCCGTCGGCACGGGCGGCATGGCGGGCGCGGGAGGCGCTTGCCCCATCATCGCCATTGGGGCCGCTGGCGTCGCGGCGGGCCGCCCGCCGCCTTGCGCCCGCAAAGCACGTTGCTGCCGGAAATAGTCGGCAAGCTCGGCCGACACTCCGGCGCTGGTCGGCGCGTTGGCGATCACGTCGGGTCTCGGATCATATTTGGCGAACTGCCCGGTCAGCCACGCGATCGGATCGGACGGTATAGGCTGATCGGCGCGCGCGCCGAGCCCAAACCGGTTGAGGGCGACACTGGTCTTACTCATCGGCGACATCCTTGCCTGCACGCTCGCTACACAGCGCAACCGATATGAACGCCAAGTGTCGCAAGATTGTGCCGCGCCGCCGCCATCCGTCGTTCGTTTCGTGCAACTGGTCGTGCGCTCTTTGCGCTTGGGTTTATGCTGCAGCGCAATATGATCCGCACAAACAGCATCGCTCGGGAGGGGATGCGGGATCGGCTTTTCGGATTTCACACGAAAGGGACGATCATGTTCAAGACCTTTATCGCCGCCACTGCCTTGCTCGCCGCAACCGCTGCGCCCGCGATGGCCAAAGACACGACCCGCACCTTCACACGCGATGGCGAGACTTTCGAATACAGCGCCGTCAACAAGGGCGACCATGTCCTGATCACCGGCCGCAGCGTGACCGGCGGCAGCGCCTTCAAGCTGCGCGTGCGCGGCCACCGCGTTGTCGGCATGTCGGGCGGTGTCCCGGTCGATTTCACGATGGCCAACGCCCAGGCCAAGCTCACCACCACCGAAATCGCGTCGCGCTAAGCTGCGATCTCGTCCGTTCGCCCTGAGCCTGTCGAAGGACTGCTTTCCCGTTACGCCGACCGGGCCGCGACGAGCGTTGCTTCGACAAGCTCAGCACGAACGGAATGGGGGCCAGACCGCGCGCTAAAACCCCTCGGGCAGATCGATCGGGCCGACCGCCTCGCGATAGCGCGCGACGGCGTACCGATCGGTCATCCCGGCAATGAAGTCGGCGATATGGCGGCTGCGCCACGGCTCCTCCGCGGGCATCCGCTCGGGCCAGTCACCGGGCATCAGCGCGGGGTCGGCGGTGTAGGCCGCGAACAGCCCCGCCACGATCCCTTCCGCCACCCGTGCCGCCTCCAATTGGCGCGGGTGGTGGTAGAGATTGGCGTACATGAAGCGCTTCAGCACGCGCTCATCCTCGCGCATCGCCGGCGAGAAGCCGACCAGACAGCGTCCGGCGGCGCGCACGTCCGCGATATCGCCGATGTCGCTCAACCGCGACTGCGTCTCGGTTAGCAAATCGCGCACCATCGCCCCGATTTGCGAGCGGACCAATTCGCTCACCAGCCGCGTTGGCGCCAAGTCGGGAAAGCGTTTACGCACCGCGTCCCACCCGCGCGCGACGACCGGCACCTCCAGCAACTGGTCGAGCGTCAGCAACCCCGCGCGCAGGCCATCGTCGATGTCGTGATTGTCGTAGGCGATGTCGTCCGCAATCGCCGCAACCTGCGCCTCAAGGCTCGACCACTGCGTCAGGTCGAGCGCGAACGCCGCATCACATTCGGCCAGCGCCCAGCCGGGCGCGAAGATCGGGCCGTTGTGCTTGGCCAACCCCTCCAGCGTTTCCCAAGTCAGGTTGAGCCCGTTCCAGCGCGGATAGGGACTGTCGATCGTCATCAGCGCGCGCAGCGTGTTGCCGTTATGGTCGAACCCGCCTTGGCCCGCCAGCGCGGCTTGCAGCGCATCCTCCCCGGCATGGCCGAACGGCGGGTGTCCGATGTCGTGCGCGAGCGCGAGCGCCTCGGTCAGATCCTCATTGAGCCCCAGCGCCCGTGCCACCGTCCGCGCGATCTGCGCGACTTCCAAGCTGTGGGTCAGGCGGACACGGAAATGGTCGCCATCCGGCGCCATGAACACCTGCGTTTTGTGGCGCAGACGGCGGAAGCTGATCGAATGGATGATCCGGTCGCGGTCCCGCTGAAAGGCGTCGCGCGGCCCACGGGCGGCGTCGAATTCGCCCCCTTTTTGTTCTTCATGAAGCCGACCGCGCGAGCGCTCCGGGTGCGATGCCCAGGGCGCAAGTGTCGTCATTGTCGTGGTCGTCCCGTCACTTGCCCGCCAACTTCGTGATCTTCTGCCCGGCGTCGCTGACGAAGACGAAGCCCGACAGGCCGTCCTTGGCAAGCGTGTTGACGAAGCTCTGCGCCTCGCTCTCGCTCTTGAATGGTCCGGTCAGGATGCGGTTTGTCGCGCGCAGCGGCGTCGTCCAGCCGCCCTTGCTGCCGAACGCCTTGGATTTGGTGCGCACCTTCGCCCATTGCTTGGGCAGATCGTTCTCATTCGCGCCGCCCGAAACCTGGACCCACACGCGCGAGGGTTCGAGGAACTTCGGGTCCTTCTTCTTTTTTCTTCCGCAGCCTTCTTGGCATCGGCGAGCTTCTTCGCTTCGGCGGCTTTCTTGTCGGCCAGCGCCTTCTTGTCCGCCGCAGCTTTCTTGTCCGCGGCTTTCTTGTCGTTCGCCTTTTCGTCGACAGCCTTCTTGTCGAGCGCGGCTGACTCGACCGATGGTTTCTCCGCAGCAAGGCTCTTAACGGGCGCGGCACGCTTCACCGGCAGAGGCGCGGGCCGCGCGGGTTCTTCTGTTTCGGGGACGAGTTCTGCGCCCGGCACTTTGATGTCGGCGATGATCGCGGCGAGAATCGACTCCTCGCTCCGCACCGGCGTGGGGGCACGCGTCGGCGGTACAACCACCGGCGCTGGAGTCGGCACCACCGCGACGGCCGCCGGTTCGGTCGCAGTTGGCGTTGGAGCGGCTGGCGTCGGGGCGGCAAGCATCGGTGCCGGCGTCACCGCCACCGGAGCGGCAGTCGTGGGCGAGACCGTGCGGGGGACAGGCGTGCTCGGTACAACAGGGGCAGGCGTGCCTGTGGCGGGCGGCGGAGTCACAATCGGCGTAGGGGCGATCACCGCGGTCGGCGCAACCGCTGGAGCAGCAGCGCGCGGGACAATGACGGGTTGCGGCGTCACCAGGGGTGTCGCACGCGGGATCGTCGGCACTGTGGCGGCGGGTGTCTTGGCGGCGCTCTCGTAAGCGCCGGGCGCGGGCCGCGTGACGAAGGCCGGGGCAGGCACGTTCGACGTCGCCACCGGAGCAGCGACCGTAGGCGGACGCACCGTGTTAGACGCCAGATAGACCGGGGCAGCGCTGGCCGTGCGAGGCACCGGCAGGCTGGGGACAGGCGTCACGGCTTGCCCAGTGTAGGCCGGCGGCGCGGGCAGCGGCGGCGGGGGCGGCGTGGTCAGCGCGGCGAGTTGCACGCTTTTGCCCGCCTTTCGCGCCGCCTTTGCCCGACGCTTGGCCTCGCGCGCATCGACCACCACCAGCGGGCGCGCGGTCGTCGTCGGCTCGACTGGCGCGGTCGGATCGGGCCCGAGCGCTGCGAGCGGCGGCACCAGTTGCGCATCCGCCATTCGCTCGGGTGTCGTACGCACCTCGCC